>PMPH01000016.1 GCA_003161045.1 Acidobacteriaceae bacterium | reverse complement strand
AGTAAGCCCATACTTCACATCTTCGTCAGTGGTGAGATAGTAATGCCCATCCTCGAGGCTAACCATACCTACACCCTCGAATAACGTGGGGTTTGCGCCCGCCTGCATAGCGAATGAAACCGAGCGGCCCGGGTGTACACTCGCCAGCAGGACTCCATGATCGTTCGTAACCCCGAAACTGCCATTCAGCGCCGCAACTTCCACGGTGTTTCCTGCCCTCAGCGAAACCACGCCGCGCGAATTCGGCTTATTCGGAGTCACGCGCAGGCCATTCGCCTCGAGCTGAAATGAACTGGAGGCCGCCAATTCGCTTTCTCCCCGCTGCAGCACAAGGCGGTCGCGATACAAGGTGCCGCGCGAGCTTGTAGCCATCGTGATTTCGGTGCCTTTGTTCAGGCGCAAATCCGCAGTAGCCTCCCCGGTTTCCACCACCGATCCATCGAAGAGCGTGGCGTTGCCCTTGACCATATAGCTGTCCACGCGCATATCTCCCCGCGCGCTGGCAGTACCAATCGAAACCGTCCCGGCCGCTGCATTGGACAACATGCACAGCACAGCCATCACAACCTGTAGCTTCCTAATCAATTTTTGCCTCCTCACCGCGCAATGCAGACACGGTACCCCAGACTAGCGGTTCCTCTATTATGTCAGAATCGCTCCGAGCGCAAGGGTTTTTCTCTTTAAAATCAATAATGTATGTAATGCATACGTCATACAATAGAGCCCCGAGTCCGGGTGAAAAAGAGCGATTCGGACTGTAAGGGCTTTTTCTTGTTGCATTTGATTCGGAGCTTTCGGCTCTCGCAGCCTCTTTGGCATCTCCAGACAGAGTGATCGCAAAAATCCCGTATCGGTATCGAAACGGCACTGCGGCATTGTACGCTGGACTCTGTGTGACAGCATTGCCTCAGGTGCTAGGCACTCAGGTTGATTATGATACCTCTTCTTCGCCGGTCAATTGGGGTCGCACTGCGAATCATCATCGCAGGAGCGTGTTGCCTCGGAATCTGGTGCTCCTGGGAGTTCGCTTGTGCGGACTACCTGTTCCAGAAGGACACCGAGGAGTCGGTGCGCGCGGCGATTCGCATGGTGCCCGATGGTTGGGAGTACTATATGCGCCTCGCCCAGCTCGATCGAGGACATTCACCAGAGCTGCTGGCCACTTCGCTGCGCCTCAACCGCTACGATGCCCAGGCGGATATCGAATTGGGGTTGCAATATGAGGCCGAGGGAGACTTTGGCCGTGCCGAGAAGTTGCTGCTGGACGCCTATGAGGTGGATCACACGTATCTGCCCCGCTGGACCCTTGCCAACTACTATTTTCGCCGTGACAACATGCCGGCATTTTGGGCATGGGCCCGCAGCGCCGCCGAAATGCCTGCCGACGATATTGGGCCGCTCTTTGAGCTGTGCTGGCGCGTGTCGCCCGATCCTGAAAAGATCGCGGGAGCAATTCTTAACGAGAAGCCCGAACTGATCCGCCAGTACCTCGGTTTTCTGCTCGCGAAGGATCAGCTACGTGCCGTCGCCATCGTTGCTCCGCGCCTGGTCCGTTCGAGCGAGCCGGATACGGATCGCCCCCTGCTTTTTTCTGTTGTAAACCGGTTGGTTGCCGCCAATGATGCGGCCGCGGCCAATGCCTTGTGGCATTTGTTGATCGAGCAGCACTGGGTCGTTGCCGACGCCACTGTGCCCAACAACGCCGACTTCGTGCGGGAGCCGCTGCCGGTCAGTTTCGACTGGACCCTACCGGAGTATCCCGGCCTTCATTCCTGGCCGGGATCTTCCGGCCTTGAAACGGAATTCACGGGGAGTCAACCGGAGGATTGCACGGTGGCTGAGCAGGCTGTGGCGCTGACGCCCGGCAATTACACCATGGCCTACACCTACCACACCTCCGACATCCCCCCGGGCACGGGAATCCGGTGGCAGATCATCGATGCAAAGTCGAATACAGTCCTCGCGGACTCTCCCGATCTTTCCAGCGACACATTGAACCACTCGGCGCTGGCGTTCTCTGTTCCACCGGGCGCTTCTCTCCTCCGGCTACGTCTCGCGTATCGGCGGGCTCTCGGGACGCCTCGAATTTCGGGCATGCTCGTGGTATTATCAACTCAAATCCAGGCTCATCCTTAGTCATGATTTGTCCAGAATGCGGTAGTTCCGAAATTCGAGCATCCAAGAGCACTTGCTGGCGCGATGTTTTCCAGCGCGTTCGCGGGCGTGAGGCGTTCCGTTGCCGCCAGTGCCGGCTTCGTTTCTTTGCTTCGGAATCCTCTGTATCGGTCCCAGAGCGGGTGGTTCAATCAAAACCCACCCACCGGCCCACAAAGCTCGTGAGTACTCGAATGAAAAAGCGCTTGGCCCGCCAGTTGACTGTGATCGCAATCTTCGCCGTGGCTCTCGTCATATTCTTGTTTTTCTTGCGCTATCTCACGACGGAGAGAAGCCCTTCGGAGGATTCCGGCGCAGTGAGTTCTCACCTCACCTGTTCCCCCACGTAGCCTGCGTTTTCCTGGAAGCCAACTCGTCCGAACCGGGGCAGCAAGATCGCTGTTTCACGGCTTAAGCGGTTCCTTGGCTGGATGCGTCATCTGAAATGGCTGGCTTGGCTTCCGTTGGCCTGTCCCGTCCGGCATTCGCGCCATATAGAGAAGTCCGAGCATGGCAAACATCCAGCCCGAGACCGCGGGGCGCGGAAAAGGAAAATCCACGGTCGCATGCAACATGATCGCGACCAGGCCCAGCCCCCAGGGATTCCGAACGGCCGTAGGAACACCGGCGGCAAAGGGGATCAACACCAGCAGCAGAAAAGGAACTCCACCGTCAGCGGCAAACTCCGCCCAGTCGTTGTGGGCATGGTTGGCGTAAAACGGAAAATCCTTGATTGCGTATCGCTGGTAGACCTCCGGGAATGTGCCCAGGCCATAACCGGTCAGCGGCCGCTGCTTCGCCATGTCCGCAGCAGCCACAATGAACTCCCGGCGCACCATATACGGGTCATTCTGCTGAAAACGCAGCCAGACGCGCTCCCATCCCACGGCAAGAGTGAATGCCGCCGCAAGAATCGGAATCATCACGAGGGTTGCCGTAGTTGAGCGCGTCCGCAGGCCGGTCTCCGGATCCCGCAGTCTCACCAGCCCGATCACCAGCATGGCCAGCAGTTCCGCTGTGCAGAGCACCGTGCCCGCACGCGAAGCCGAGCCGATCACAGACCCGTAGAGAATACCGCCGGCAAGCGGATACCACCAGGATCGCCAGCCCTCGCGCAGGGCCCGCCAGAGGGCGATCGGCAAGGCTATCTCAACGAATTGCGCGTAGTTATTGTAGGACGGGAACGTTGCGTACACGTCTGGATATCCGGTCGGGAATATCCAGAGAACGCGGCCCTCAGAGGTAAAAAGCTGTGTGAGACAGAGCATAGCCATCCCCGTCGCGAAGAGGAGAAACGCGCTCAGAAGATCGCGCCGGGCTGTCCGGGTGGGAGCGGCAATCTGGCTCAAAAAGAATACCCCGGCAAGAGCGCCCCAGCGCAAGACAGCTTCGCGGGTCTCGACGCTGGAGGCGGTAGTGTGCGCAAGAATCTGGACCAGGCCCCATAGGGGAATCAGGTACACGAGCCATGGCGCCAGCCCGCCGGCGATGTGTTCCTTCCCGCTACGAATGCCCACCACGAGGTACATGGCGAGAAGGGCATAAATGCCGATCTGAAAGGACTGAAGCGCCCAGGCATCCCGCACGAAGACGGTTGCCGTGGAAAAGCCCAGCAGAAGAAACAGACACACGCCTACGTCTACCGGCGTGCGACTGCTGGCCGCCGGGTTATCCAACCCGGAATCCGCGCGAATGGGTATGACTGGCAATGGAACCATTTTATACATGCCGCGCTCAATCTCGAAGTNNAAGGCCGCCGCCATTGCCACCGTCTTGAAACGGAACCCGCCGACGGTTAGCTGTGAGCTGTGGCGCAATAGGCGGGCGGGGCCCGCGCGGAGCCACGCAAAGGCGCAAGCGCGTGAGCTTGGACAGCTTCCCGAATTGTCTCTCCAGCCTTCCGCCTCCGTACATGAAACTCAAACGCAAGCCCTCAACATTGGGCCAATTTGCCATGTAAACTTTGCCAGGAGAAAACTGAGGCCACTGGCGCCCATTGCTGAGAGCAAAGTCTCCACATGAATTTGATTGAAGGAATGGCAACAAGGCAGGCATCGCTTCCAACAGCGGCAACGGCAATGGTATACAAGCCGCGCTGGTTGCAGCCGTAGTAGGTATGGTGAGCCCCCCGCCGCACTGCCGGTAATGCAAGCCGGGCTGGCCGGTCGCCTGAATGGCCTGATCGAGCCGCGCCCAGGGCTTGCCCCTTGGCTGGCCCTATAGCATTCCGGCAACGTAACCCACAGCAGCTGCCGCAGGCTTACACTATTGGCCGCTGCCGACTCCGGATCAAAGGCGTCTTCGGCATCCACCCAGGCAACGACTTGATTCTCGTGGGTCCTTTGTGTCAGAAACGACAGCACCAGGCTCGTCCGGCCCGAGGACTGCGGCCCCGTCACCTCGCTAATGGCTCCCAGCGGGAACCCGCCTTCCATCAGCGTGTCCACGCCTTGAATTCCAGTGTTCACGGTCTCGCGAAATGTACGTGGAACAGGCGTCAGCGCCGCAGGAAACCGGCGTTCCAAGGCGTGCTCGATCTGGATGCGAAGGGCAGTTGCGGCGGTCATGGCGGGATTTACATATTCGCCTTATTTTCGCTTTATATTCTGCCAACGCCGACCGCTGTCAATCCAGACCTTGGCTCGGAGCCGCATCTCCTGTTCTTTCAGTGAATTGTTGCGCTTCCAGAAGAGTGGACGCCTAAAGATCGTCGCTAACCTCATAGGAGATAATAATCTCTCCCTTGAAAAGCCAATTAGAGGAGTACTTACCTTGGGAGAAGACGGCAACGCTTCCTTTACGCCAAACTTTTCAGCATGATAGCGGAGATGTATCACAAAGGGCTTATTTCCAGAATCATGGCTGTTAATCAACCGATTTTTCGCGAGCCGGTTCTGCGTCCTGTTCTTTCTCGCTCATCCGTTGCTCAACGATTAAAGCAACATCAATCTGGTAAAGCGTTTGGCTTGTTCACAATTTTGCGATGCGTTTATCTTTCAAATCAGAGATTTTGGCGCACGCCCAAGCCCACAAGAAAAGAAGAATCGCCCCAGCAATAATCTCTATGCCCAGATATGCTATAGAAATCAATAGATTACGCGTATGGACATAGACGGCAATCGGCCAAACCCAGAGCGTTAAACTGGCAAAAAGCAATGTGTGAAAATGTCTAGGAGCCATTTTCTCCTTTTGGCTTGGGTAGCACTCTGATCTAATCCCCATTGTTCGGTAAACCGAACAATGAATAGTAGAATACGGGGAAAGATGGTGGATGGCAATTTCATTTCCTGTCCGCCTCGGTCGCCGCCTCTTGCTTGAACTCAAGCGTGTACCGTCCCCGCGTTGCCTTTGTCATCTTCGCCGCCCTTTCGCATTAGAACAGCTTGCTGAGGGGTGCGGCCAGATTATCTGTTGTACCGTGCCGCCACGCCGCGCTACATACTGATGGTATCGGGGAGGCCCCCAGCAAGAACCTGAGTCGGGCGGTCGCGGCTTTTGCGCACTGCCGCAGACTCAGCCGGCCCAACAACCCTCCCAAACTTTTGTGCAGGGGATAACCCTCCGATGGCGCATACTGGCTGGTAGAGAAAAAGCGGGCAAAACCCTTCCCCATCGCTCCGCAGGGCTTTCTGCCTGAATCGCAGTCAGTAAAACTGCGTTTCAGTTTGCCTGATGCTCACCCACACTCCACCCACACAGCGCTCTAAGCTATTGACGCATAGAGACATACAGCCAATTGAACAGCGAATGTTCGCATCATTCCGCGTGGGACGCTGATGGCATCAGGGAGCATTTACTCATTTGATCACGTCTGAGCTTGGTTTTGCGTGATTCTCACCCACACTCCACCCACACAATGGATTTCATAGGCTGATTTACTGCACTTTGAGTGCACTGTGGGTGATCTAACTTGCTGATTCTTATGGACTTATTCGCATTAGGAAACTGCTGCTCTATCCACCTGAGCTACGGGGCCACGTTTTAGAATCAACAGCTTATAGAGCGATCTAATTCTAAACCCTCTCTATCCAACCACTTTACCTCACCAGGAACGTACCGTCCTTGCGTTGGTCCCGAAAAAGCTGCCGTGAGGTGAAGGCCACAAGAACACTCTTATAACAGGGTAGCATTGCACGTATGCCGTCGGCCAACGGCTAGAGCAGTTCTCCAATTCATGTGCCCTTGCCAACACTGTGCAAGGTGGCTTTTACTTCCACCCCAGCGACGAAGACCTGTCGCCGGGAACCCCGGAGAGGAAAAAGCCACTTGAGTGCGCGGTTTCGGTGTACAGCAATTGGAGAACTGCGCTACGCGCGGCAGCTCCGGCTTATCGAGCATTCTTCCAATGGCAGCGAGCGGGGCCACGCACAGCTTCCCGTCAAGCGGGGGAGCGAAAACGCCTCGGCCGAAATGGCGCGCGGCCGGCCAGGCGGTGCCGGAAAAGATACCGGTACGGAAAAAGCCAAATGGCATATTCTGTTTCATCTGAGGAGGAACCATGAGAATTCTGCTGGGAGTTGACGACTCAAAGTTCGCGGGAGATGCGTTACGCGCGATTATCACTCAGTTCCGGACGGAGAATACCGAGGTCCGGGTTTTGCACGTGCTGCAACCGATCACGCTTCTGGCCCCTCCGGAGATGGCTCCAGGCTACATTCCCGAGTTGGAATCTCAGAAAGGGCCAGCCCGTGAATTGGTCGAGCGGGTTGCCAAACAGTTGCGGGAAGCGGGATTCAAGGTAAACACCGCCGTCGAGATTGGCGACGTCAGAATGTGCATCATCGATGCGGCGGCGGAGTGGGGCGCTGATCTGATCGTGGTTGGGTCGCATGGGCAAAGAGGCATCCGGGGCTTCCTATTGGGCAGCGTGGCCGAATCCGTCGCCCGCCATGCAAAATGCTCGGTGGAGATCGTTCGCGCGCCGGTGCGGGCCTGAGTTGCAAGACCTGCCGGCTTGCCAAGGACAGAAGACTCGCCGGCCGCCTCGGGAATCGATTGTGTGGGGCAAGCGCGCCAGACCATAATCTGTGTATGCGCCTCTTTATTGGAATACCCCTGGCGGCCGCAGTCATCGGCGAACTCGCGGCGATCACGGCGCGGCTGCAATCCAGCGGGCGCGGGCTCCGCTGGATGGCCCGCGAATCGTGGCACATCACCTTGCAGTTTCTGGGCAATGCCGGAGCGGAACAATACGGCTGCGCGGTGGCGCGTCTACGCGAGCTGCATTTGCCGCCCACGCCCATCAAGATCGAGGGGCTGAGCTGCCTTGATCGCGCCGGAATCCTGCTGGCCGCCGTCCGGCCGACGCCGGAACTGCTGCTGCTCCAGAAACGCGTCAGCGCGGCTACGCAGCTTTGCGGGTTTATCCCCGAGGCTCGTCCCTACCAGCCTCATATCACTCTCGCCCGCAGCCAGGGCAAAGGCCAGCGGCATGACCTGCGCGAACTCCAAGCCAAACTGCGCCGCCCGCCCCACTTCACCTCGTTTGCCGCCGGGGAGTTTCTCCTCTACGAAAGCTTCCTTGCTCCCTCCGGTTCCCGCTACGAAATCCGTGCGCGCTTCCCCCTCGGCCGCCCCTCCAGCCTTTAAAATCTAGAATCAAAAGGGGTCTCCAAAGCCGGACGGGGAAAGCTGAAGGGAAAAGACCGATGGACTGGGCCTCTGACCACGTAAATTAGTGCCTTCCCGCCCTTGCGGCAAGAACAAGTACACCGCAAGGTTGGGGCCAACAACATGGGTACAACAACAAGCGGTCAGAAACCTGGTCGCCGCGCCGGCAGGCTGGCCGCGGCCGCCATGCTATACCATCGATGGTTGCAGCATCTCAGGGTCCGCCATGACCGACATTGCCAATGAACGATTGAACCGGTTCCGCACCACTCCCAACCTGCTCACGCTGTTGCGCATCTGCCTGGCGCCATTCCTGGTGGCCGCCGTGCTGGACAACAACTATGCGCTGGGTTTTGGCCTCTTCGTGGTCGCGGGGCTGACCGACGCCCTGGATGGCCTGCTGGCCCGCCTGCTGAGGCAGCGCACCATGCTGGGCCAGTACCTTGACCCGGTGGCCGATAAACTGCTGCTGAGCACGCTGTTCGTGGTGCTCACCTATAAAGGACTGATTCCGGCGCGGGTGACGGTGCTGGTCTTCGGCCGGGATCTGGGCATTCTGGTGGTGGCGGCCATTCTGTATGCGGCCGTAGGACGGCGGGAGTTCCGCCCCAGTCTGCTGGGCAAGGCCAACACCCTGGCCCAGGTCTCGGCGGTGGCCGCCGTGCTGCTGCATCAGCTGCATCAACTGACCACGGCCCACTGGGTGGAGGTCAGTTGCACGGTTACGCTGGACGCCACCATGGTGCTGACCGTGCTGTCAGGCCTGCATTACGCCTGGTGCGCGGCCCGGCGGGTGGGCGCCACGGCCATTAGCGGCCACGGCGGGCACTGAACAACTCCGGCGCAATGGCTGCCCGGAGAGTCCCTTGTCTCTGAAAATCTGACTAGTGCAATTCTCCAGTTAACGTGGAGTTTCGAGAATTGCGTAAGGTGGCTTTTTCCTAAGGAAAAAGCCACTTGACTGGCTTGCCTCTGGGTACAGCTACTCTGGTTTCGCTCTAGCCGCTGAGGGAGTGCAAGAAGCAGCGCGAAACTCCCCTCCGGGGCTAAAGCCCCATCTACTCGCGGCTTTGATGTACGGGCTATCGCAATTTCAGGGTTGCTGTAATGGAGGAGCATGAAGTCAAGTGGCTTTTTCCTCAACCGGGCCCCCGCGGACAGGCCTTCGTCCGTGGGGTGGAAGTAAAAGCCACCCTGCTCGATCTACGCTACCGCACGTTAACCCTGAAAATGCTCTAAAGCCCGCACCCTTCGCTCCAAACCTGTTTTCTAGACAGACTCTGAAGCAAGAGCTGTCAGGAGTGCCTTGAAGCCGGCTCTGTCTCTCCCGCAGCCTGTTCTGTATCTTCTGAAGCCGGCTCTGTTTCGACGCTGTCTTCAATCTCCATGTCGCGGAACTCTTCGGAGTCAAAGACCTCGCCACATTCCAGGCACTCGACAAATTCGGTGTCTTCGTGCCGGGAGACGATGCGTACCCTGGGGTGCTTGCAGACGGTGGCCATCGCTCGTGAAATCGGTGGAATTAACTGCCTTACCCGCCAGATTGTATCCGTATTTTCTTTCTTGTCAAAGTGCTATTTGCTGAATCTTTTGTTCAGCTGGAATTTTTTGGAGGCGGCGAGCTGGAGCGGTTTCAGAGCAGGGCTTGAAATCCCGACAGAAACGGTCGTATACTAAACACGGACTAGAGAAGTCGGATATTCTATGCTGAAGCTGACTAAGAAGGCAGATTATGGGTTGATGGCGCTCAAGTACTTGGCTGAGCGGCCGGAGACGCCCGCGCTAAGCGCCAAGGACGTGGCTGACGCCTATGGGATTCCGGCGCAGCTGCTGGCCAAGATATTGCAACAGTTGACCAAATCCGGCCTCTTGCGCTCGCACGCCGGCATGAACGGCGGCTATGCGCTGGCCCGGGATGCGCGCGCGATCTCCGCCTACGAGGTGATTCTGGCCATTGACGGGCCGTTTTTCATCACCTCCTGTTCCAAGGGCACGAACTCCAAAGGCACAAAGGGTTGTGAGTTGACTCCCAGTTGCACCATCAAGGAGCCGCTGGCGCGGGTGAATGAGACCATAGCCGGGGTGCTGAAGAGCATCAGCATTCAGGATTTGGCTGAACACGAACCCCTTGCGGCGCCAGCGCACGGAGGCCAAGAACAGGCTGCGGAAACACTGATTGCATTGACGTTGTGAGAAGATTTTGCTTCGCGCCTGGCAGCGGGCGGCGGTTTTGCCTGGGAGCGTGGGGCAGTAATGAGGATGGAGACGCAATGAGCACAGTTGCCAGACCGATGGAAGCGCCAGCAGGCCTTCAGTTGCCGATTTATATGGATAACCACGCCACCACCCCGCTCGATCCGCGGGTTCTGGAGGCGATGATGCCTTACCTTACAACCAAGTTCGGCAATGCGGCCAGCCGCAACCATTGCTTTGGTTGGGAGGCCGAGAAGGGCGTCGAAGCGGCGCGCGAGCAGGTTGCGCGGCTGATCGGCGCCACGGCCAAGGAGATCATCTTCANNCACCGAGAGCGACAACCTGGCCCTCAAAGGCATCGCCGAGATGTACCGCGAGCGCGGCGACCACATCATCACCCAGGTGACCGAGCACAAGGCCGTGCTGGACACCTGTAAACGCCTGGAAAAGCACGGCTTCCGCGTGACCTTTCTGCCGGTGAACGCCGACGGGCTGATCGATCTGGGCGATCTTGCGCGGGCTATCGATGAGAAGACCATCCTGGTTTCGATCATGGCGGCCAACAGCGAGATTGGCGTGCTGCAGCCGATTGCCGAAATCGGCAAGCTCTGTCACGAGCGGGGCGTACTCTTCCACACCGACGCGGTGCAGGCGGTGGGCAAAATTCCGGTCGACGTCATCGCCGACAATATTGACGCGCTTTCGCTCTCCGGGCACAAGATTTATGGGCCCAAGGGAGTGGGCGCGCTTTATGTGCGCCGGCGCAACCCACGGGTGCAGGTTGCGGCGCAGATGGACGGCGGCGGCCACGAGCGCGGCATGAGATCCGGCACATTGAATGTGCCCGGCATCGTGGGCCTGGGCAAGGCCTGTGAAATCGCCCAGGCGGAGATGGCAAGCGAGGCGGCGCGCCTGGGAGCCTTGCGCGACCGGCTGAAAAACAAGCTCGAAACGGAGCTGGACTTCATTCATATAAACGGCTCGATGGAGCACCGGCTGCCCGGCAATCTGAATGCGAGCTTTCTCTACGTCGAGGGCGAGTCGCTGCTGATGGGCATCAACGACGTGGCGGTCTCCAGCGGTTCGGCCTGCACCTCGGCCTCGCTTGAACCCTCCTATGTGCTGAAGGCGCTGGGTTTGGGCGACGAGGTGGCGCACAGTTCGATTCGCTTTGGTTTGGGCCGCTTCAACACCGAGGCCGAGGTGGATTACGTGGCCGCCAAGGTGGTCGACATTGTGAAGAAACTGCGCGAGCTTTCGCCGCTTTACGAGATGGCGAAAGAGGGCATCGATCTGAGCAAGGTGCAGTGGGCCGCGCACTGAGGGTAGCGACTTGTGGCGCATCCCGCCCCTTCGGCTGCGCGCAGGGCAGGTTCTAGCCGCAAAAACAAGAGCGCGGCGAGGATGGGGCACTCGGCAGTGGGCCGCGCACTGAGGAACGCCAGCGGCAAATGTTCACGGTTCGGCGGGTACGGCTGCTGAATCAAACAAACGGACAGCGGCTTCTCCCGCGGAAGAAAGGTAACCAAATGGCATACAGCGACAAGGTCATCGATCACTACAACAACCCCCGCAATGTGGGCCAACTGGACAAGAGTTCGACCGAGGTGGGCACTGGCCTGGTGGGCGCGCCGGAGTGCGGCGACGTGATGCGGCTGCAGATTCGCGTGAACCCGGAGACGCAGGTGATCGAAGAGGCCAAGTTCAAGACCTTCGGCTGCGGCTCGGCGATTGCCAGCTCGTCGCTGGCCACCGAGTGGATCAAGGGACGGACCGTGGACGATGCCCTGACCGTCAAGAACACCGAGATTGTGAAGGAGTTGTCGCTGCCGCCGGTCAAGATTCACTGCTCGGTGCTGGCCGAGGATGCGATTCGTGCCGCCATCGGCGATTGGAAGAAGAAGAACACCGCCGCGGAGACGACCGAGGCTTCTAACGAGTCCGAGGCCGCGCCAGAAACCATGACGAAATAAGAAGTTGGCCCAGGCGCAGTTGGATGCGGGTTCAAAGTTTGGCTTTGTGCAGGGTAAGCTTACAAGTCCGCTGGCAGGTTGGGCAGAAGAGGCAATTATGTCGAATATGATAACCATCGAAGGGCAACCAGCGCAGGGGGCATCCGTGGCGCAGCCGCAATCTGCCGCGCCAGCCGCGCCTCAGGGTTTGCAGGTGACCGAAAAGGCTCTTCAGCGCATTCGTGCGGCGCTGGCCAAGGAGGGCATCTCGCCGGAAGAGGGTGGATTGCGGCTGGGCGTGATGGGCGGCGGCTGCTCGGGGCTGTCCTACTCGATCAAATTCGACTCGCGGCCCCGCGAGCGCGACCGCATCTTCACCTTCGGCGGCGTGCGCGTCTTCATCGATCCCAAGTCGTTCATTTACCTGCACGGCACCACGCTGGACTATGAAGAGACGCTGATGCGGCAGGGATTCAACTTCATCAACCCGAACTCCACGCGCTCCTGCGGCTGCGGTTCGTCGTTTTCNNCTCTTCTGCCCGCATTGCAGCAAGATTCAGCCCCCTCCTGGGGGCGATTATTTTTCTGTCTTCGGATTGAAGCCCCGGCTCAACCTGGATCTGGCCGCGCTGGAGACTGAATTCCATCGCCTGAGCCGCAAGCTGCACCCGGATCGCTTTGCCCGCGCCGCGGAGAACGAGAAGCAATGGAGCCTGGCCGACACGGCGCTGCTGAACGACGCCTATCGCACCCTCAAAGACCCCCTGCATCGCACCGAATATCTGCTCAAGCTGGAAGGCGCGGATATCGTCCTGGAGGCCGATGCGGAGTTGAATCCGGGCCCGATCCAGGCGCAGGTCGGCAACGGCAGGAAAGACCCCTCGCGGATTCCCGCCGATCTGCTCGAAGAGGTCTTCGATCTGAACATGCAGTTGGAAGAGATGCGCGGGTTACACAAGAGGGGCGGAGCCGACCCGGAATTGCGGTCAAGCCTGACCAGGGCGAAGAAGAAATTTGATCGCCTGCTCGGCGAGGTGGACATGGATTTGCGCGCTGAGTGGCTGGCGTGGGATGAAGGCGACCAGGCCGCACGGCTGGCCGCGCAAGAGAGAATGGTGGCGCTGCTGGACAGGCGGCGCTACCTCAGCAATCTGGTCCGCGACGTGACCGAGACTCTGGGAGCTTGAAAGCGCAAGATGGCCAAAGCACGCGTAGTCGGAATTGATCTGGGAACCACCAACTCCCTCATTGCTTACATGCAGGGCAATACGCCGGTGGTGATTCCCGGCACGGACGGTTCTCGCCTGGTGCCGTCGGTGGTGGCGCTGGACCCGGTTCCGCCCGAGGGCGGCCGGGCTACGCTGACGGTGGGCAGCGGCGCGCGCATGGCGCTGATCGAGACGCCGGAGCGAGTCATTTACTCGGTCAAGCGGCTGATGGGCCGCGGTCTGGAAGAGGTAAAGGAAGAACTGAAGCTGCTTCCCTTCCACCTGGCCAGCGATGCGGCGGCCGGCCAGGCCGATCCCCATGAGGTGCCGCGCATTCAACTGGGCGAGGTTCAGTTCACAGCGCCGGAGATCTCGGCCTACATCCTGCGTCAGCTCAAGCGCAATGCCGAGCGCTTCTTCGGCGCGCCGGTCACCCAGGCGGTCATCACCGTTCCCGCCTACTTCAACGACGCGCAGCGGCAGGCCACCAAGGACGCGGGGCGCATGGCTGGCCTGGAGGTGCTGCGGCTGGTCAACGAGCCGACCGCGGCCGCGCTGGCCTATGGCCTCGACCGCTCCAAGGAAGGAACCATCGCCGTCTACGATTTCGGCGGCGGCACCTTCGACATTTCCATTCTCAAGTTGCGCGACGGCATCTTCGAGGTACTGTCGACCAATGGCGACACGCACCTGGGCGGCGACGACATCGACAACCTGCTGCTGACCATTGCCCTGGACGAGATTTACGCCGAGCACGGAGTGGACCTGCGGCGTCATCCGGACGCGGTGCAGGCGTTGCGCAAGGCCGCCATCGACGCCAAGATCGGGCTTACTACCGCGCCGGTGGTGCACTTTGATGTTGAACTGGCCAACGGCGACCACTATCTGCGCGAGATTCCGCGCGAGGTCTTCGAACTGCTGATTGAGCCCATTCTGGCCCGCACGGCAGCGCCCTGCAAGCAGGCCCTGGCCGACGCCGGCCTTCAGCCTGAGCAGATCGACGAAGTGGTGATGGTGGGCGGCTCGACGCGCATTCCCGCGGTGCAGAAGCTGGTGGACGATCTCTTCCATCTGAGCGCGCGCGGCAAAAAGCCGCACACCGAGCTGAATCCCGACGAGGTGGTGGCGCTGGGCGCGGCGGTGCAGGCCGGCATTCTGGCCGGCGACTCGAAGGCGACCGAGGAGTTGCTGCTGCTCGACGTGACCCCGCTCTCGCTGGGCATCGAGGCGCTGGGCGGGACCGTGGCGCGCATTATCGAACGTAACTCGACGATTCCCGCCTCGGCCACCGATCACTTCACCACCGGTGTGGACGGGCAGGCCAACGTCGCCATTCACGTAGTGCAGGGCGAGCGCGAACTGGCCACCGATTGCCGTTCGCTGGCGCGCTTCGACCTGAAGGGCATTCCGCCGATGAGCGCCGGGCTGCCGCGCATCGAGGTCAAGTTCCTCATCGACGCCGACGGCATTTTGCAGGTCTCCGCACTCGAACAGCGCAGCGGGAAGGCGGCGCAGATCGAGGTGAAGCCGACCTACGGATTGACCGACGAGCAGGTCGAGAACATGATCCTGGACTCCTACGACCACGCCGAGGAGGACTTCGCCAAGCGCCTCTTGATCGAGGCGCGCAACGAGGCCAATACGCTTCTGGCCGCGGCTAGCCGCGCGCCGGAAAACCCGGCCTGGGAGCAGTTGACCGAAGAGGAGCGGACGAGAATTCAAGTGGCCCGCGAGTACCTGGCACACGCCGCGATGGGCGAGGACCCGGCAGCCATTCGGGAGGCGGTGCTGATCCTCGACTACGCCACCCGCCGCTTTGCCGAACTGATGATGGACGCCGCCGTATCGAGCGCCCTGCGCGGCAAGACCATGGACGCGGCCGGCGAGGATCTGGGCGAAGAGGTCACCGCGCCCCACGCCATGGCGCCGGCGGAGTTCAAGTAAGCGGAGTAAGCGGAGTTAGCCGAGTTAGCTGGGCGTCCCATTCTTTCAGCAAATATCAGGGAAAGGATGGAGCGCCCACGGCACGGCTCTATCTGTGAAAATGCTTCAAGCCATCGGCACAGAAAGACGAATTCCATGAGCAACGCCACCGAAAAAAGCATTTCCGCCGGAAAACTCGTGCGCGTCACCTTTCTTCCCGAGGGCCGCACGGTCGAGTTCGAGTTTGGCGCGCTGCCCTACAAACTTCATGGCAAGCCGATGTCGCTGCTCGACGTGGCGGAAAACTTCGGCGTCTTTCTCGACCACGCCTGCGGAGGGGTCTGCGCATGCGCCACCTGCCATGTGCTGATCAAGGCCGGTGAGAGCGGTCTCACCGCGCCCGACGACGATGAACTGGACCGGCTGGAGATGGTCGCCGACCAGCAGTTGACCTCGCGGCTGGGCTGCCAGGCCGTCATCACCCGCCCCGGCGACTATGTCGTTGAAATTCCCAAGTGGAACCGCAACTACGTCTCCGAGGGCAAGCCGTTGACCTCGACGGACACGAAGTAGGGAGTTGGGTGCCCCGTCCTCGATTTTGAGAGCGGGGAAAGCCGGGAAAAGAGCAAGAAAAGGAAGAAAAGTTAGGAGACCTGCCCCATGCCGCGCGAAATTCTATGGACCGACGCCGGGGAGATCGGCATTCAGTTGGCGGAGAAGTTTCCTGATCTTGACCCGTTGACAGTGCGCTTCACCGACCTGCACCGCTACGTGACCGCCCTGGAAGGCTTTGCCGACGACCCGGCCAAATCCACAGAGGCGCGTCTGGAGGCCATTCAGATGGCCTGGCAGGAGGAGTTCGAGGACGCGCGGGGGTAGGAAGCTGAGAATCGACGGCACTTCATTCTGGAGAGCAATAGCGTCTAGCTCCTGTCGTAGTCCCTTCGCTCACTCCAGCCGAAGGCGTTTTCAAAGTGTACGAATTCCTTCTTTTCGCCAGGCACAAGATAGACGCTGAGCACATCGAAGCGGACCGGCGGCGCGGTGCCTTGGGGCAACTGGCGGATGTACTGGCGGGCCAGGCGGCGAAGCGTGAAGCGCTTGTGGGCGTCGATGGCGATCTCGGCCGGGGCGGCGTCGCGGGCGGTGCGCGTCTTCACCTCGACAAAACAGAGCATCGGCCCCTGCCAGGCGATCAGGTCCACATCGCCGGGCCGGTCGCCAGACGACCAGCGCCGCGCCACCACGGTGTAGCCGGTGTGGCGCAGATGGAGGAAGGCAGCGTTCTCCCCGTCGATGCCGGTGGCCAGATGAAGAGGCAGGTCTTCGGCACGTCCTCGCCGCCGCGCCACCCATTCCAGGCCGGCCAGTGTGCGCTCCAGCCAACTGACCCGCATTCGCTTGATCCACCCCATGGAAGACCATTCTAGAGCATTTTCGGAATGGACATAGTCCTTTTGAGTGCATTGAATATGGCTATTACTTCCACCCCAGCCACGAAGACCTGCCGCCCTACCCCAGTGAGCAAAAATCGCTTACTGGGAACCCCGTGTCGCCCCGCCCCGGAGAGAAAAAAGCCACTCAACGGCGGTGGTTTCAATGTAGTGCAATTGGAGAACCGCTGTGGTCGCGCCTTTTTCAAGGCATAGGAATTCTTTATTCAAAAAGGCTTTCCACACCTTGCTGCCAAGCTCTTGGCCTCAGATGCTAGGATTTCAACTTAGCTGGGATTTCAACGTGGCTGGAGAACTTCTAAAATGGTCAGGCTTCTGGTTCAATGGCTGTTAAGCGCGGTGGCCCTGCTGGCGGTCTCCTATTTAGTGCCCGGCTTTGAGGTCGATGGACTGGGTCCAGCTCTGGTGGCGGTGCTGGTCATCGGCCTGCTCAATGCGACGGTTGGCTTTTTCCTGAAGATCGTCACCTTCCCGGTCAGCATCCTCACCCTTGGCCTGTTTCTGCTGGTCATCAACGGATTGATGATCCTGCTGGCTTCGAGCATCGTGCGCGGCTTCCATGTGCGCGGATTCGGCGCGGCCTTCTGGGGCGCGGTGGTGCTGGCGTTGCTGGGCATCCTCATCCGGGCGATCGCTAGAAGCGCGTAACAGGGAACGCGAATTCAGCTGAATTCGCCTAACGTAAGCCGGCTGAATCCGCCAGACGGAGGCTACTTGGCCACGGGCGCAAGCGGATAGGCGGCGGCTGGTTTGGTTGGTACGTCTGAGCTGTCCGGCGCGGTTGAGCCCGCTGACGCGGAGTTGCCGCGATGGAGCGGCATCCGCCTGGCCTGCCTCGCGGGATTGACGGACGGCCTGGCCGTTTGCGGCGCAACCGTAGCCGCAGGGGCTACCACCGGGCCGTTGAGCGTCTGCGGCGTGCGCATCGCCCCGGCGCTGGAAAATCCGCCCGGCGCCGCCACGCGCGGCAGCTCAACTGCTGCTTGCGGCTGAACCGCCTGAATGCGCGAGGAAATGCACCATCCGCCTCCGGCCACCACAAAGACTATCGCCGCGGCAGCCGCTGTGCGCGCCCAGGGGCTCTCCAGTCTCTGTGCCCGTGGCCATTGAAGAATTCGCGCGATGCCCGAAGCCCCCGGGCCTGAAGCCGTGGGCGATCCGGTGCGCAAGCCGGCCTGCACTCGCTCCTCGATCCCCTCGGGCGCGGGAAGGCGGGCGATCAGGCGCAGCGTCTCTTCAAAGGCGCTGGAATCGGGGGTGCCGTCAAATGGGTTTTGTGCGGTTGATTTCATCGCAAACTCCCTGTCTCGTTGAACCGCCGGAGCTGGCCGAGCGGCTTGCAACCGGTTACTGACTGCTGATCCCTGACAACTGTCAGCGGACGGCTGTTCATCGCAAACTCCTGGCGTGATTCAGCAGGCCGGCCATCAGGTTGCGGGCGCGAAAAAGGCGTGATCGAACACTGGACTCGGTGACGCCCAGCACCGAGGCGATCTCCACGCTGGTCAGCTCCTCGAAGGCCGAAAGCAGGAGCACCTGGCGCTCCTTGGCGGGAAGTTGCTCCACGCAGCCTAGCACGTGGGCGTGGTGCTGGGCGGCGGCGGCTCGCTCTTCGGCGCTCAGCCCCGCGGCGGGCAGCACACGGGCCAGTTCGGCGACGTCGTCGGTCTCTGGCCGGGTCTTGGCGCGGCGTTTGCGGTCCAGCACCACATTCCACACAATGCGAATCAGCCACACCCGCTGGTCGCGCACCTCGTGCAGCGTCTCGCGGTGGCGCAGAACGCGTAAAAACGCCTCCTGCACGGCGTCCTCGGCGTCGGCGGAGTTGCGCAGAACCGAGTAAGCCACGCGGTAGAGCGTACCGGCGTACTGGCTCACCAGCCCGGCCAGCGCACCCTCCTCCGCGTACTGGCAAGCCTCGTCGTAAGCCGCTTTGTCTGCGATTTCCATCCAACCTGAGAATACTGCCTGGCCAGCGCTCATAGTCCACCAGACGCGCGGGAAAGTGAAAATGCTCGAGTGCGGCCCGCCCGTTTCCGCGCTGGCGCTGATGAAAAGCTCCGCAATGCCGGGCGCGAGCGCCTCACCCTGCGCGCATTAGTCGAAGGGCGGGAGGCAAGTCAAAGAAAAAGGCTCGCGGAGCCTTTCGACTTGCGAGCCTCTTCTGTCGATCTGTAACTCTACTGCTTGGCAGCGTTACTGCTTGGCGGCCAGTTTCTGCGCGGCAATCGAGCCGGCGGCGCCGTCCTTGTCAGCATCCGAGACCTTGGCCCACAGCGCCCGGGCCTGATCCTGCTTGCCGGAGGCGGCATAGAGGTCGGCCAGATCAAGCTGCGCCACGGCGGCCGAGACCGTCTCCGAGGGCTTGGCGGCCAGCGCGTTATAAAGGTCGATCGCCTGGGAGTCGCGGTTGGTCTGGTGATAAAGGCCGGCCAGCGCCAGTTTGGCCAGGTTGGCCAGATTCCGGTCCCAGGCTCCCGCAGCGGCCTTCAACTCCGTCTCCGCCGCGGCATTCTGGCCTAGTTGCTCATTGGTGACGCCAGCAAAATATTGAGCCTTGGCGCCATCCGGCAGCCAACTGTACTGGCTGGCCACGGCGGCAAACTGCT
Organism: Acidobacteriaceae bacterium; assembly: GCA_003161045.1. GTDB lineage: Bacteria > Acidobacteriota > Terriglobia > Terriglobales > Acidobacteriaceae > Telmatobacter. The sequence goes on along the minus strand of PMPH01000016.1, from coordinate 9,489 downwards.
GATTCGCAGCCCGGGCGCGATCGCTGGCCGTTGCGTAGACTCCATCGCCGGCCGGCTCGCCGGGCTGCGCCAGCGGTGCATTGTAGACGTCCAGGGCCGCGCCCAGAGCGGCGTCGGCGGCCGTCGAACGCAGATTCCAGAAAACCAGCGCGCCCACGCCTGCCACAAGAACGACCACGGCAACGATGACCCAGCGCAGAACGCCGGAGCGGTGGCCACTGAGCCAACTCACGCTGCTGGCGGTAGCCTGGGCAAATTTGTCCTTCTTCAGGGCCTGACGGGTTTGGGTGTCCACTTTGGTCTCTTCCTATTCTTCGTCTCTAGAGTTGCAGGCGGGCGATTACGGGTGGAGGCGCTGCGACTGCAACCTTATCAGTCTATCAGCGCGCCAATAGGAGCGTCCACCGAAACTCCGGAACCGCGCAGGCGAGGCTGTTCTGTGCCGCCGCTTTCTGGCGGTCGCACCAGCTTTGCTCTTTCAGCTCGGGGACATCATCCAGCTTCAAGTAAATCGTCCAGCTTTGGGGATATCATCCCTGATTGCGCTCTAACGCCTGGGCAAAACGACGTCTGTGTGCAGGGCGCGAATCCGCTCGATGGCGCTGCTCACAATCGGACGGCCGGTCGCCTTCTCCATGCCTTTGTCAATCAGCGTGTCCACAAACTCCTCGATGGACATATTGCGATCCTGAGCCGCGCGAACAACCGTGTCCGGAACTGTAATAGAAATGATCATGGTGGCTGGCTTTCCTTTTGCTCGTTTATCGGCAGCCAGCGGCCGGGGTTGAGTGGAAATCCTGAAAAGATACAGAATCCGCGGAGGCGAGAAAGAAAATTCCCCGCAGCCGGTAAATTCTTTGTTTCGCGCTTGCCGTTGACCAGCCGCGGCGGTAGGCTAGGGGCATGTTCGAGGACTTCCACGCCATCGACCGCTGGAGCGGCGAAGATCTGCACTGCCGCTGGGAGGGCACCATCGTGGCCATCGCCACCCGCCACGCCGACGCCGTCGATGTGCGCTTCGACGTCAATGGACGCCCCCTGTGGGTCGCGCTGCCTTTGGAGGCCTGGGGCCAGCAGAAGCAGCGCTCAGGCAAGGTCATCACCGACCAGCTCGCCGCCCAGATCGCTGGCCGCTTCCTCAAGCAGTCGATTGAAGAGGGTTACGACTCCCGCCGCGAAATCTGCACCATGACCGTCGCCGAGGTCCTCTCGCACCTGGACGCCGTAGTCGCCGAAGCCAAGGCGCAAGGCGAGATGCCCACCCTGCCCGTGCTCGCGTAAAGGTTCTCGCGTAAAACGGCCGCGCCTGAAAACCGCTGGACTGCCTCCAGTACCGTGACCTTGTGGTTTGGAATGCCGGCCACGAAAGTTTGGGTGCCCCAGGTCCCGATTTTGGGACCTGGGAACTGCCTTCCTGCCTCTGGGAACGGTCTTCCTGCACCTGGAAACGGCTTGGCCGCCCCTGCAAACTGCCTTGCTACACCTGAAAACTGCTTGCCTGTACACAAAAGCCTGCAAATAAGGCTGAAGAATCCGTTATTTTCAGCTTCTGCTGACTTCGCGGTAAAATTTCTTCTCCAGCGCTCCTCTCGGATGGCAAAATGGAGCATTAACCTTTTTTGATCTTTTTGATGTTCGGAAGGAGTTCTGTTGATGGCAAGTCTCTCTGGAGTGGAGTCGCTCTCGGCGCTCGGGGCCGGGGCGCGGGTGCATGCAAACCTCTCGGTCGCGCGGCTGGTGGAGACCGCCCTCATGCGCGGCGAAGCCCGTCTGGCGGCCAATGGCGCCCTGGTGGCCGTCACCGGCGCACGCACCGGCCGCAGTCCCAAGGACAGGTTCACCGTCGACGACGCGGTCACCCACTCCCTGGTGGACTGGGGCAAGGTCAACAATGCCATTGCGCCGGAGCGCTTCGAGGCGTTGCTGGAGCGGGTCACCGAACACCTCAGCGAGCGCGATCTCTTCGTGCAGGACCTCTACTGCGGCGCCGACCCCACCTACCGGCTACCCATCCGCGTCATCAGCGAATACGCCTGGCACTCCCTGTTCGTCCATCAGCTCTTCGTCCGGCCGGAAGCCGCCGAACTAGCCACGCACACGCCCGAATTCACCGTCATTGCCGCCCCCGAGTTCGAGGCCGTGCCGGAGCGCGACGGCACCCACTCGAGCGCCTTCATCCTGGTCGATTTCACCCGCAAGATGGTCCTCATTGGCGGCACAAAGTACGCCGGCGAGATGAAGAAATCCGTCTTTAGCGCGATGAACTTCCTGGTGCCGAAGCGCGACGTGCTGCCCATGCACTGCTCGGCCAACGTGGGCGCCGACGGCCAGACGGCGCTGTTTTTCGGCCTCTCGGGAACCGGCAAGACCACCCTCTCGGCCGACCCCGCGCGGCGGCTGATCGGCGACGACGAGCACGGCTGGAGCCCCACCGGCATCTTCAACTTCGAGGGCGGCTGTTACGCCAAGTGCGTGAACCTGAGCGAGGAGCGCGAGCCGCAGATCTACCGGGCGATTCGCTTCGGCTCGGTGCTCGAAAATGTGATCCTCGACGCCCACACCCACGAGCCCGACTTCGACCTCATCCATCTGACTGAGAACACCCGCGCCGCCTACCCGATCGATTTCATCGACAATGCGGTGATCCCCGGCATCGGCTCCCATCCGCGCAACGTGATGTTCCTGGCCGCCGACGCCTTTGGCGTGCTGCCCCCGATTGCGCGGCTCACTCCCGAGCAGGCCATGTACCACTTCCTGTCGGGCTACACGGCCAAGCTGGCCGGAACCGAGGCCGGCATGGGCTCGGACCCGGTGCCGGAGTTTTCCGCCTGCTTCGGCGCGCCCTTCCTGCCGCTGGCTCCCAAGGTCTACGCCGAGATGCTCGGGGAGCGGCTCAGGCAGCACCAATCCTCCTGCTGGCTGGTGAATACCGGCTGGAGCGGCGGAAAATTTGGCGTGGGCAAGCGTATGAGCCTCAAAATCACCCGCGCCCTGGTCAATGCCGCTCTCGACGGCCGCCTGAACAAGGTGGAATTCATCACCGAGCCGGCCTTCGGCCTGAGCATTCCGGTCAGTTGCCCCGATGTCCCGGCGGAGATTCTCAACCCGCGCAACGCCTGGGCCGACAAGCAGGCCTACGACCGCACGGCCGCCGATTTGGCTGCCCGCTTCGAAGCCAACTTCCAGAAGTTCGACGCCTCGGAGGCGATCCGCGCCGCCGGGCCAAAGGCCAAGTAGGCGCATTCAGCAAAAAAAGGGGCTTCGATCAGGCAACAGCCTGGTCGAAGCCCTTTTTTGCGGTACAAACAGTCTTCAAATCAGCAGGATTGCCAACTAGCTCTGGCAACTGATTACTGACGACTGACAACTGTTTCTACGCCCCATCCTCGCGGAACATGGGGTGCGGAATCAGGCGGCGGTAGTCTTCCTGGTGGGCGCCGTCCAGGCAGGCCTCGATGATGGTTTTGCCCAGCGGGTCGAGGCCGGGAACCAGGAATTGCTTCAGCTCTTTGGCGAAGAACTCGCGCCACTGCCGCGCGCCCTCTTCGTAGACCTCCATGCCGCCCTGAATCTGCTCCTCGACCTGCAGGAAGACGCGCGGAATCATCGAGCCCTCGATGCGCAGTTGGTTGGGAATGTAGCCCAGCAGCGGGCAGATGGCCTCGCTCACCTGCTCGCGGGCGAACTTGGCGCTGCCGCGGCGGGCCAGGTACTCGCGGGCCATCCACTCGCCCATGAAGCCGACCTTCCAAGCGCCGATGTGCTGGTTGGGGATCAGCACGTAGCGGGTCTCGGGGGTCTCAACGATCTGCTTGAGCAGCAGGTTGGCCTGGGTGACGCGCAGGCCGGTGGCGAAGGCCCAATAGGAACCCACGCCCTCCGACTGCATCTCCGCGCTCTTCTGTGCCTGAATGCTGGGGTTGGCGTGGCCGCGCGGAGCGGCCAGCCGCCACAGCCAGGCCAGAGCCGGGCTGAGCACGTGCAGCATGGCCAGAATGCCATAGAGCTGGCTGTTTTTATGCGTCGGCGGGCAGCGCACGCCAAAGCTGCGCACGTCCACCCGCTGCGGCCCGTCGAGAATGTCCTCGAGCATCCGCCGGGGCAGAATCACCCGCGGATTGGGGCAGGGCTTGCCGGGCGCGTCCTCGACGTGCTCCCAGGTCAGGCAGGTGCCGCCGGGAACAATGTAGTGGTTGAAAAAGATCAGCGGCTCGGGCGGATCGATGCACAGCCGCTCCAGGTTCGGGGCCGTTCCGTAGCTGTGAATGTGGTCCACGCGCACAAACCAGCCGTTTTCAGCGTCGGCCACGGTAAGCCGCTTGCTCGCGCCCTGAATTTTGGGGTGCGCGCAGGCCATGTCGTCGGCGATGGGCCGCAGATGGCAGGCCTCGGGCAGATTCAGCGTCCGTTCTTCCCTGGTGACCACATTGCGGCCCAGCAGCAGCCGGCCATCCTCCATGCGGTGGATGTGCTCGGTCATCTCGCTCTTGCCGCCGCCCGAGGCGCCCTCGTGCATCAGGATCAACTGGTTTTCATAGGGCGTGACCACGGCCACCGCGGAGCAGTGGTTGGTCGTCCAGCCCTCGTGCTCGCCCTTGTCCAGCAGCATCGAGTAAACGCCTTTTTTGGCGCTCGGCCCCGGATAGAGGTTGTAGGCGAAGATCTCCTGATGCGTGGCCTGGCGGTCGTGCACCACCACCTGGCGGCCGCTAAAATGCGTGTGCCGGAAGGGCGGCGCCACAAAAAGCACCCCGCCGGTGATCGTGAACTCTGCGGGAAGCTGGCTGCGCGGAATCATTCCCTGCAAATCGGCCAGCGCGGCGGCAAAAAAGGCCGCCTGCCGGGGCACAATCAACAGCGACCCGTAACCCAGCGCGTCCGTGCCCGCGTAAAAGGGCATGGCCACAAGCTCCTGGGTTTTGAGCCAGTCCAGCGTCTCCTGGCGCGTCTTGTCGAAGGGCTCTCCGAAGCGCTGCTCGTAGGTGGGCTTGTCAGTGGGCAGCGTGTCGCCGATCACCATGGCGTCCGGGTCGCGGCGTCGCATCGCCGGGTCAGGAAAGTTGATCGCCAGCCCGTTGCGCGCCTTGGTGATGACCGCCTCGGCCACGCGCACCCCGCCGGGAGTCTGAAAGACCGCCTCGTATTGCCCGTGGTCGTCGCGATTGCCCAGCGTCCAGTCGGTCTCGCCCGTGGCCCGGCCCAGCGCCCAATCCATCAGTTGCTGGCGGGTCTCCGGCACCTGCACCAGGGGCGCCGCGCTCAGCACTTCGCGGACGTGGGCGGGCAGCTCAAAATCAGCCCAACTGGCTTGAAAATCGACAAAAGTGCCCTTGACGGCTTCGGTGGTCATGTTTTCTCGCTTTCCGGGGAGAGGAGGCGCGCTCAGGGAAGTCGAGCACACTAAATCCATAAATTCTTTATCTCATTGATGGGCACAGTTGGCAGTGTGCCAGGTCACAAATCTGTCACACGGTGGAAAACCGTTCCAAAACCAGTTTCAGCGCTTCCCCGGCGGTGGTAATCAGCCCCTCCAGTTGCGCGTCTTCGACCGCTCGCAGCATTTCCTTGAAGCCGGCCCCCGGCTTGTAGCCTGCCGCAATCAACTCGCGGCCGGTAATCAGCGGCTCGGGGCGCACCGCTTCCTCGGGGATCGATTCATAGCGCTCGCGCACAAACCTCCAGTTTTCCAGGTCGCCGGCGGCCGCCAGGCAGTCCATGCGGTGCAGCGCCAGGTGCTCGGGAAACTTCTCCAGCCGGAAGAAGCGCTTCAGCGTCGAAGCCTTCATCCGCGGCGCGTCGGCAAAGCGCATGTGGTTCTCGATGAGCGAGAGAATCTGCCGGGTTTCGTCATTGGAAAACCGGAATCGCCGGCAGATTTCCGCACCCATGGCCACACCCACCTCGACGTGCCCGTCAAAGCGGATGCGCTCGGCCCGGCGGAAGGTCGCGGGCTTGCCCACATCGTGCAGCAGCGCCCCCCAGGCCAGCGTCAGCGGGCAGCCGGCATCGAGTTGACCGAGCAGGAGCAGGGTGTGCGTCCAGACGTCGCCCTCGGGGTGAAACTGCGGCGGCTGCTCGACGCCCTTCATCCGCTCGGCCTCGGGGAGAACCTCAGCCAGCAGGCCGGTTTCGTCCAGCAGCTCGAAGGCGCGCCGCGCTCGGCCTTCGGTGAGCATTTTGGTCAGCTCGTCGCGGACCCGCTCGCGGCTCACCGCCCTGGTCTTCGCCGCCAGACTCCGCATGGCGGCCGCCGTCGCGGCCTCCAGTTCAAAGCCAAATCGCGCTGCGAAGCGCACTCCCCGCAGCATCCTCAGGTGGTCTTCCTCAAAGCGGAGTTCCGGCCGCCCGATGGCCCGCACCACGCCGGCTTCCAAATCCGCCAATCCGCCGACGTGGTCGATCACGGCCGAGCGCAGCTCTTCTGGCGTCTGCCAATGGCCCATCGCACTCAAGGCGTCCGCCGGGTGCCCCACCCCTTCGGCAGGCTCAGGGCAGGCTCTCGCCACGTTCTTGTTTTTGTGGCTAGGGTGGGTTGCCGCCTCACCCTCCTGAAGGAAGAGTCTGTCCACGTCCAGCAGCAGCCCGTTGAAGGTGAAATCCCGGCGGCGCACATCCTCTTCGGCGCTGCTTGTGTAGCGCACCACATCGGGATGGCGGCCATCGGAGTAGGCCCCATCGGAGCGGAAGGTCGCCACCTCGGTCACCACCTGCGGCACCTGCGGTGCGGCCAATTGCTCGCTATTCGCTCGCTTGGAATTTGTCGCACCGAGGAATGCCCCCTGCGGAAGAGCCAACCCCGCTTCAGCGGCGCAAGTCGCGTCTGCCGCACCGCAGGTGCAGTTGGCCCCACCGCAGGTGGCCACCAGTACCACGCCAAAGTGCGCTCCCACGGCAAAGGTGCGCGGAAACAGGCGCAGCACCACGTCGGGCGTGGCCGAGGTCGCCACGTCGTAGTCCTTCGGCTCGCAGCCCAAAAGCAGATCGCGCACGCAGCCACCGGCGAGGAATGCCTCAAACCCGGCCGCACGCAGCACTTCTACAATCCGCAGAGCCTCATCGAATTGGCGGGTGGCGGGCAACATGGCTGCTTCCATTGTCGCCCGCCTGGCTGCTCTAAGGGAAACCAAGGCGCCCAACCCACACGCTAAACTAGACAAATGAGCAAGCGCGGCCTCGGCCTTATTCTGGGCATTGAATCCTCCTGCGACGAGACGGCGGCGGCCGTGGTCGAGCGCGGCGCGCGCACCCTTTCTTCGACCGTCGCCTCGCAGATTCCAACCCACGCCCGCTACGGCGGCGTCGTGCCGGAGCTGGCCAGCCGCGAACATCTGCGCGCCATCGTCCCGGTGGTTCGCGCCGCGCTGGATCAGGCGGGCGTCACTCTCGACGACCTGGACGCCATCGCCGTTACCGCCGGTCCGGGACTGGCCGGGGCACTGCTGGTGGGCGTCACCTACGCCAAGGCGCTGGCCTTTGCGCAGGGGCTGCCGCTGATCGCCATCAACCACCTCGAAGGCCACATTCACGCCGTGCTGCTGCATGAACAAGAACAAGCTTTGGAGGGTACGGGCTTCAGCCCGTACATTCAGCCACAGAATAAAGGCGGGGCTTTAGCCCCGGAGGTGAATTCCTTCCCAGCCGCCCAAGCTGAGGAACCGGCGCTTGCACTGGTCGTCTCCGGCGGCCACACGCACTTGTTCCTCGCCCGGCCGGCGCACGGCTCCTGGACCTATTCGCTGGTCGGCCGCACCCTGGACGACGCCGCCGGCGAAGCCTACGACAAGGTCGCCAAGCTGCTCGGCCTGGGCTACCCCGGAGGCCCCTGGATCGATGCCCTGGCCCGCTACGGCAACCCGCGCGCCGTGCCGTTCGCCTTTTCGCAGATCAAGACGAAGGTCCATCTGGCCGGTAAGCCGCCCAGAACCAAGGCTGCCCGCACCGCCCCCATCGCCGATCTCAACCCGCGCTTCCTGTTTTCGTTTTCGGGCATCAAGACCGCCGTCCTGCGCTACGTCGAGTTGCACGGCCTGCGCTCCGAGGCCCAGGCCCGCGCCGCCAGGCTCTTCTCGCTTTCCTCCGCGAAAAAGGCGGTAGATTCTGAACCTCAACCGGCCCCCAAGCCCCCTCAAACCAAAGAGGAAGCCTTGGCTCTCTGTCCGCAGCAGACGCTCGACCTGATCGCCAGCTTTCAGCGTGCGGTCATCGGCGACCTGATGAAGAAGAGCTTCGCCGCGGCTGAATCCCTCGGCGTGCGGCGCATTCTCATTACCGGCGGAGTGGCCGCCAACCGCGAACTCCGTGCTCGCTTCAGCGCCGAAGCCGCCCGCCGCGGCTTGCGCGCAGCCTTCCCCACGCTCTCGCTCTCGACCGACAATGCCGCCATGATCGCCGCCGCCGCCTGGCCGCGCTACCAGTCGGGAGAATTTGCCGATTCCGCCCTTTCTGCCGACCCGTCGCTGGCGCTGGGGGCGATGAAGGCGCCGAAGTAGTACCGTGACCGTGTGGCTTGGAAAGCCGGCTACGAAAGTTTGGGTGCCCCAGGTCCCTTTTTTGGGGACCTGGGAAATTACAAATTCAAGGGATCGCAGCAGTAGCCGCACCGCAACAGCTTCGTTCCGAGCTTCAGCACCGGGGGAATGGCGGCACACTACCTGAATTGCCGCTTTAAAACAGCGGCGTCTGGCGGCCGGGCATGGTCAGGCCGAAGTGCTCGTACGCCAGGCGCGTGGCCACGCGGCCGCGCGGGGTGCGGTCGAGGAAGCCGATCTGGATGAGGAAGGGTTCGTAGACCTCTTCGAGGGCGTCCTGCTCCTCGGCCAGCGTGGCGGCCAGCGTGCTCAGGCCCACCGGGCCGCCATCGTACTTCTGCATGATGGCCAGCAGCAGCCGGCGGTCGATCTCGTCGAAGCCGTGGGCGTCCACTTCGAGCATGGTAAGGGCGGCGTTGGCCGTGGGGCGGTCGATCACACCGCTCCCGCGCACCTGGGCGTAGTCGCGCACACGGCGCAGCAGGCGGTTGGCGATGCGTGGTGTCCCGCGGGAGCGCAGCGCGATCTCGGCCGCGCCGTCGGTGTCGATGGGAATCTGCATCACCTCGGCGGAGCGTTCGACGATGAAGCGCAGCTCTTCCTCGGTATAAAACTCCAGCCGCAGCAGAATGCCGAAGCGCGAACGCAAGGGCGACGAGAGCAGTCCGGGCCTCGTCGTGGCGCCGATGAAGGTGAAGGGGCGAATCTCCATCACATGGGTGCGCGCCGCCGGGCCCTGGCCGATGATGATGTCCAGCTTGTAGTCTTCGAGAGCCGTGTAGAGCTTCTCTTCGAGCACCGGCTGCATCCGGTGAATCTCGTCCAGGAAGAGCACCTGGCGCTCGCGCAGGTTGGTGAGAATGGCCGTCAGGTCGCCCTGGATTTGCAGCGCCGGCCCGGAGGTCTGCTGGAAGCCGACGTCGAGCTCATTGGCGATGATGGTGGCCAGCGTCGTCTTGCC
>PMPH01000087.1 GCA_003161045.1 Acidobacteriaceae bacterium | reverse complement strand
ATATCAGGGAACCTCTGCACAGGACTTCGTTTTGGAGCGCAACAAAGGCCGACGGGGATTTTGGTCGAGATCGTTGGACAAAACAGCCGGAAAAAGGCGGGACTCCACGGCTTCCGGTTCCACGACTTGAGGCACTGCGCCATTAGTTCGCTTGCGGAGAGCGGGGCATCTGACAGCAGCATCATGGCGATTGCCGGACACGTCAGCCACCGGATGCTGGAGCGGTACAGCCACGTCCGCATGGAAGCCAAGCGCAGGGCCGTGGAATCCCTCTCCAAAGGCACTGGAATGGCGAGAAATGAACCGGAGCCGCTGGACCTGTCCGGCTCTGGAGAACAATATTTGTGCCGTCTGCATCACTCGGAGGTTTCGAGGCCCCAGAGTGCACCCAACCAGAGTCGGCCAGAAGAGCAGAGAGCTGTCCGCATCTTGCGGGTGAACCTGACTCGTGTGCCTGGCATCAGCGCAGTTACGTCCCAAATCGTCTGGCCGGTGAAGCAGGGTGTGGACGGGACCTCAACAATGAAGCCCCGCAACACTTCGAACCCAGAGGACGAGCGAAGACTATCCGATCACTATCAGCAGATCCTTCGTCTCCACACGCTGGCCTGGCTGCACGAGTATTTGTTTGATCTTGCCGGGATAGTTCGCGTAGACGGTGCTCTGCATCTTCATGGCCTCCAAGACCAGCAGGCGTTCGCCTTTGCGGATCGTCTGGCCCGGTTCCACGCTGATGCTGGAAATCATGCCGGGCATGGGCGCACCGACGTGGCCGGGCTGGCTGAGATCGGCTTTCGGCCGGGCCGGGGTCTTTACTTCCAGCTTGCGGTCGCGAACGGTGACTTCCCGCGGTTGGCCATTCAGCTCGAAAAACACCGTGCGGGTTCCATCGGGATGGGGCTCGCCAACGGTGAAAAATTTCAGCACCAGTACCCTGCCTGGATCGAGCGCGACGCTGATCTCAGAACCGGGCGTCATGCCATAGTAGAACTGCGGGGTAGCTAGTACCTCGATGTCGCCCCAGCTCTGATGATTCTGCGCGAACTTCACGAAGACGTCAGGATACATCAGGTAGCTCAGCACTTCGTCGTGCGCCGGTTTGCGGCCGATCTTCTTCTCGACCTGCAGGGCCGTCTTCTGCAGATCGACCACGGGGAGAATCGCGCCTGGGCGGCCGGTTTGCGGAGTGGCGCCTCGCAGGATGATCTTTTGCAGATGCTCCGGCCAGCCACCTTCGGGTTCGCCCAGCGAGCCCTTGAACATATCGATGACGGATGAGGGCAGAGTAAGTCCGTGATCGACATCCTTCCGCTCAAACTGCGCCATAGTCAGATTGTGATTGATCAGGAAGATGGCCATGTCGCCCACCACCTTGCTGGAGGGTGTGACCTTGATAATGTCGCCAAAGGCCAGGTTGACCTCGGCATAGGTGCGGGTGATCTCATGCCAGCGCGCACCCAGGCCCATGGCCTCTGCCTGTTCCTTCAGATTGGTGTACTGGCCGCCGGGCATCTCGTGGAAGTAAACCTCGGCCGTGCCCGAGCGCGGGCTGGTGTCGAACGGCGCATAGTACTCACGCACCACCTCCCAGTAATCGGAGCAGAGGTTGAGCGCCTCGAGGTCGATTTCGGTATCGCGCGGCGTATGCGCCAGGGCCGCCACGATGGAGTTCAGATTCGGATGGCTGGTCTGGCCGCTCATGGAGGCAATGGCCGCGTCGGAGATGTGCACGCCGGCTTCGGCGGCTTTCAGAACCGAAGCAGCGTTGACGCCGCTGGTGTCGTGGGTATGGAAGTGAATGGGAATGCCGATTTCCTCGCGCAGCGCCTTCACCAGCTTCTCGGCCGCATAGGGGCGGCACAGTCCGGCCATGTCCTTGATGGCAATCATGTGCGCGCCCATGCGTTCCAGTTCCTTGGCCTTGCGGACGTAGTACTGCAGCGAGTACTTGTCGCGCCTGGGGTCGAGGATGTCGCCGGTATAGCAAATGCTGGCTTCGCAGACGGAACGCGTCTTGCGCACTGCAGCCATCGATGCTTCCATGTTCGGCAGCCAGTTGAGCGAATCGAAGATGCGGAAGATGTCGATGCCTTGCGCCGAGGCCTCCTTGACGAACTCCTCCACCACATTGTCGGGATACGCCGTATAGCCCACCGCGTTGGAAGCGCGCAACAGCATCTGGAAGCAGATATTCGGAATCGCCTCGCGCAAGCGCCGCAAGCGGACGAAAGGATCCTCGTGCAGGAAACGCATGGCGACATCGAAGGTGGCGCCGCCCCACATCTCCAGGCTGAAGAGATTGTGCAGCCGGTGAGCGACAAAGTTGGAGATCGCCATCATGTCGTAGGTGCGCACACGCGTGGCCAACAGCGATTGATGAGCATCCCGGAAGGTCGTGTCGGTCAGCAGCAGGCGCTGCTGGGAGTTCACCCAGCGCGTCAGCCCCTCGGGACCGGACTCGTCCAGAATCTGCCTGGTGCCGCGGGGAGGCGCCGTGACCACACGCGGCGGAATCGGTGCGGGATCAAGCCGCTTGGGCGCGGGCTTGCCCGCAACGGCAGGATTCCCATTCACAATGACGTCGCCCACGTAGCGCAGCAGACGGGTGGCGCGATCACGCCGCGGAGCAAAGTGGAATAAAGCCGGCGTATCTTCCAGCCAACCCGTGGTAACGCAGCCGGCCTGAAAATCCGGATGGCCGACCACGTTTTCCAGGAAGGGAATGTTGCTTTTGACGCCGCTCACACGAAATTCGCGCAGGCCGCGATTCATTCGCTGGCAGGCCTGCTTGAAGTCGCTGCCCCAGGCAGTTGTCTTGACGAGCAGGGAATCATAATAAGGGGTAATCACGGCGCCGTTATAGGCCGAGCCGGCGTCCAGACGGATGCCGAATCCCGCCGGCGAACGATAAGCGGAGATCTTGCCGTAGTCGGGAGTGAAGTTACTGGTTGGATCCTCGGTCGTGACGCGGCATTGCAGCGCGTAGCCGTAGAGCGGCACTTTGTTCTGCGCAGGCAGGTTCATCTCCGGACCGTGCAGCTCCAGACCTTGCGCCACCTGAATCTGGGCGCGCACAAGATCGATGCCGGTCACCATCTCGGTGACGGTGTGCTCGACCTGGATGCGCGGGTTGACCTCGATGAAGTACCACTCGCCGGAGTCAGCATCCACCAGGAATTCGACGGTGCCCACGCTCGAGTAGTTGACGGCGCGGGCCAGCTTGACCGCGGCCTCGGACAGGGCGGCGCGGATCGATGGATCCAGCGAGACGGCGGGCGCAACCTCAACCACCTTCTGATGGCGGCGCTGCACGGAGCAGTCGCGCTCGTAAAGATGAAGCACATTGCCGTGGCGGTCGCCCAGAATCTGGACTTCAATGTGGCGGGCGCGGCGCACGAATCGCTCCAGGAAGACGGCGTCGTTGCCGAAGCTGGCCTCGGCCTCGCGCCTCGCCTCTTCCAGCTTTCCCGCAAAATCTTCGGGCTTGTCGACCACGCGCATGCCACGGCCACCGCCGCCGAAGGCAGCCTTGATGATCAGCGGAAAACCGATCCCGGCAGCGATCTTCCCGGCCTTTTCAGGGTCGCTGACGGGTTCCTCCGTGCCGGGCACAACGGGGATACCGGCCTTGATCGCCAGACGGCGTGCGGCGGTCTTATCGCCCAGCAACTCGAGCAGTTCGGCGCTGGGGCCGATAAAGGAGATGCCGGCGCGCTGGCATGCCCGTGGCAGCTCGGGGTTTTCCGAGAGAAAGCCATAGCCGGGGTGAATGGCGTCCACGCCCTTTTCCTGCGCCAGCGCCACGATGCCTTCGATGTCGAGGTACGCTTCCACCGGCCCCTTGCCTTCGCCAATGAGATAGGCCTCATCGGCCTTGAAGCGGTGGAGGGCGACGCGGTCCTCTTGAGAGTAGATAGCGACGGTGCGCAGGCCAAGCTCGTTGGCTGCGCGCAAAATGCGGATGGCAATTTCGCTGCGGTTTAATGCGAGTAGTTTATTCATAGGAGGCATCCAAGTCCTTTGTTATGATAGCAGATAGAACCAGCATGGCTGTCAGGGAGCCTCGGCTTAAGTTCTCCGACCAGATGCAGTTTGTATAAAGTTGAATCAGGTAGGAGAATGCGATGCGCCAGATAACTTTGGCGAGCCAGTCAGCTTTGAAAAGTATGCGCGGAAGAGTCCTCGGGAAGAGTTTTTGAATGTTATGGATGCAGCGGTTCCCTGGCGAGAGCTGGAAGCGTTGATTGAGCCGCACTATCCCAAGGCCGGCAATGGTCGGCATCCATTTGGTTTGTCGATTATGCTACGCATTTACTTTCTGCAGCAGTGGTTTAATCTCTCCGATCCCGGCGCCGAGGATGCGCTCTATGGCTGTTTCACAAAAGCATCAGCCGGAACCAGCGCCGCGGCGGCATCATCGTCCAGCGTGACCGCGCCGTGCTCGAAGGTCTGGAGCGCGGCATCGTCGGCGCTCATGATCATCCAGCAGACAGCGCCCTTTTTGAGAATGCTGCAAACTGTCTCTACCGTGTACTTGGTATCGGCGTGGCCGATGAGAGTGCCCCGAGCGCGTTCGATCCAAACGCTGTGGGCGCCAAGAGAGTAGGCGCCGCGGAGCGGGTCCCCGAGGTTAAAGCTCTTCCTGAGACCCTCCGAGGCGCCCGAGGCAAAGCTCGGCAGTTCCTTGTCGGTCATCTCCTGTCCGAAGCAGGCAAACGGCAACGCCACAACGACCACCACGGAGGCAGGATCGCCGTGCCTTGCTGTCAGAGCGACCTGTGCGCAGGCGGCGCCTTGCTTTTCGTCCTCGCTGGCGGCCTCATTCTCCACGTTTTGCCGCACCGCGGGAAGCGTCAGATTGGTATCGACGACCTCCCAGTTCGCCGGCAGGCCGTAGCTGAAGCCGATCTCGCTGGCATGAGTCTGGACTTCGGGCGCGGATGCGGGTGCCTGGGCCAGAAGCGGAGCGGAACAGAGTGCAAGCGCTATGGTAAGCACGTGGATTTTCATCCGAAATCTCCTTTTTCTGGTCCAATTTGCTGAAATTGTACCGCTCCTGAGGGGTATTGCAAGACCAAAGCCGCATTTGCAGTCGAAAAACCGGGCGGTTCCGTAACGCTGTCGCCCCATGGCAGCCAATGTGTTCAGCTTCGAGGCTCCAGTAATTCCGGATCGTTGTTTCTGACATTCCCTACCCGGTCGCTGACCGGCCAAGCCCGCATAAGTTCTGCTGGGTATGGGCGGAGCAAATCCATCGGCGGCTTGGCTGTGTTCCCAGGATCAAGCCAGCGATCATAATCCCTCGGCTCCTGGATCACCGGCATCCGATTGTGGATCGGCTCCATTACCTTGTTGGGAACCGTGGTCAGAATCGTGAAGGTCTCCAATGGCTCGCCGTCTTTCGGGCGCCAGCTTTCCCACAACCCGGCAAAAGCATAGGGCTCCCCGCTCGTGAGTGCGATGGCAAATGGCCTTTTCGACTTGGCATCGAGCCGCTGCCACTCGAAAAACGCATCTGCAGGCACCAAACAGCGCCGCTTCTTCAATGCCTCTCGAAAGGCTGGCTTGGGTGAGGCGTCTCCCGGAATCTCCTTTTTCAGGACAGATCCGCTGGGATTATACCGCTTGTGGGCCGGTTTCGAAAGATTTTACCTGCATCGCCGTGGGTCAACTGGCGAGACGGGTGCGGTGCTCGCTCGAAGGCCGATTCAGGCAACGCCCGCAACTGGAAGACTTCAGCGTGCAGATCCGTCTCGAGGTGATTCAGCGAGGGTTCTGCTTACTGGTTTGAGATTTCCTTAACGTGGATGACTCATTGCGCAATCGGTACGTGCGTCAAACTATCCTCAGGTGTGCTCGGATCCCCGGCAGCCGGGCCATGCCATACGCTTCCGCCATAGGTAGTGATGTAAATCATGGACGCGTCGCTGGGATCCATCATCACGCGGTGGCCCCACTTGAAGTTGTAGCCACGAATGCGCGTCCAATGAAGCCCGGCGTCGGTCGAGCGGTATGCCGCCGCATCGAAACCACAGATGTAGAGCGTATCCGGCGCCTTTGGATCGATCGTCACATCATAGACGTGTTGCGGCTTGCTGAAGATAGTGCGCCAGCTTTCGCCGCCGTCGGTGGAAAGCAGCACCCCACCCCCCAAGTCCACGCCGCCGGTTCGCTCCTGGCCCCAGGCGGCGAGGTAGATGCGGCGATTGTCACGCGGATCCAGCGCCAGCCCGTTCGGCCCGTTGACGCCTTCCGGCAGCTTCATCTTCGCCCAGTGCTCCGCTCCATCGACGGATTTATAGAGAGCGCCGCTGCCGCTTGCCGTGCCGTAGCGGCCCTCATTGGCGCGGGCCAGGATAAGATAAAGTGCGCCGTCATTGCCGCGTACGATGCGCCAGGCAAAGGGGTTTGTTTCGCTGATGCCGTTGTTTTTCAGTTGCCAGGTTTTTCCGTTGTCCGTTGATTTATACACGCCGGCGCCAAAGCCGCAGGCGTACAGGGTGCGCTGCCCAGCCGGTGTTGTGGGATCGAGGAGCACGTGCGTGAAAGCCGTTTCCCTCATGCCGGTGTTGGAGGGGGTCCAGTGCCGCCCGCCATCGGTCGAAACACCGATGCCGCCCCGAAAGCGGCTCAATGCATCTTTCTGCCGCCACATCTTCGGCCGGGGCAGGTCGTGTGTTCTACTGAAGGCTCCCCACATCAGGCCCTTGACCTCGGGATCGAATGCGAGCCAATAGGTTGTGTTCCGCCAGGCATCGGGAACCCCGGTGGTCGCGGATTCCCAGGACTTGCCTCCATCATCGCTGGCAAAGCCTCCGATGTCGGTGTAGTCGATGAAAATGTGCTTCGAATCAAACGGGTCTAATTGCACGCCGTAGTTTGTGGTGACGTCGAGCCCGCGNNGGGGGTTGCCGGGAGCTACTCCCAGACTGTAAGGGGCGTCGAAGAAGATGTTCTTGCTATCGTCCGTCCCGCTGCCAATCGCGCGCTGTTCGATCCAGGAGGCATTGAGATTGGCGGCAGGCCGCGTCGATTCGCGGAATACGATCGACCAGCTCCGGCCCGCATCGATGGTCTTGGCAATGCCGTTGTAGAGTTCCTCGGGGCCTTCGCCCAGTTTGAGGCCACGAAAGCCAACGTACGCGACCCGCCCATTGCCGCCAGCCGCGGCAACTGCCCCAAACTTTCCGGCCTGCTGGCCGAGCGCCGGGCTTCTCAATTGCCAGCTTCGGCCCTCGTCTTCTGAAACGAACAGCTCTCCCATCTTCGTTGTCGCAAAAATGATTGTTCTTCCTTGCGCCTCGCCTGCGCTGGCATACGCGATGATCTCTCCAGGCCCCGCGATTGGCTGCGCAGATTTTGCCCGGCCGCGGAAGACGCCCTGCGTTCCAATAGCCAGCCGCTCGCCGCCTTTATAGACGAGAAGGAGGATTTTATCCGAAGGAAACTCGTGCTCGCGCCGGAAAGAGGCTCCGCCGTCCCTTGAGATCAGCAGCGTTGTCCCGCCGCTTTGTGGATCGGAAAACGCAATATGAATAACATTCGAGTCCCTGGGATCGACAGCAATTTGACGAATGTTCAACCCGGTGACGTAATGGCTGTCCTGCGAGGTCAGACTGTAGTCACTGTGGTCGCCGTTCTGATGCTCGACGGTCTTTTTGGCGGGATTGGGGAAGAGCATGCGCCAGGTCCGGCCGGTATCGTCGCTGCGCCACAAAGCAGCGTTTCCCGCATAGATTCGCCGGGGATTCCCCGGGTCGAAGGCAAAGGTTTCCATGCCCGAACGCAGATTGAACATCCGCCAGGACTGACCGCCATCGTGCGTGATGTACCCCCCGGTCATGTCGCAGTGCTCCACTACCAGACCGGGATCGTGGGGGCTGATCGTGGGGCCAATTGTGGTTCCGCCTCCGCCCGGGCCGATGATCCTCCACGCATCGAAGCGCGGTGCCGGCCCCGGATTCTGTGCGGCAGCGACGATCGCCAGAGCCACAGGAGCGAACGCAAAAAAACAATGCAATCTCAAGTGCGGTCTCACCTTCGCAACAACCTGTTTTTTCCTGAACGACAACTCTCCTGATTGTAGGGCGCTTTCAAGTTCCAAGTGCAACGTAGTTGATTTTAGCTGACCAATATTCTTGGAAGTCGAAGGCTCCTTTTGGCAGGAAGAGTCCGGCGGCTATAGCCGGCCGTCGAGCTGCTGCCGCGTGGAGCCTATCTTGCCCTCCATATGCACACGACCGGCCGCGTCCTTCACGCAGTAGCTGATCGTCTTCTTGTGTACATCCAGCCCAATGAAGTACATATGCTCTGAGGAGCCTCCGAGGGAGTTCTCTGAATCAGCGTCACCGCTGAGTTCAGCCTATTGAAACACCTTGCGCTCCTCCTCGACTTAGCATTCAAACATAGAGGTCACCGCCGACTCAGACGAGCCAAAAGCGGCCAACGAGTCAAAACCGGCCATCGGGGTGACCACCGGCTTTTTACAGGAGAAAGCGGTATCTGCGCCGGCGGCGAAGTTGTCGGTCAGCGCCTGTGAGCCGTACCGTGAGCTGATTGCGCTGGAACTCGGGCGGGGCCGGAACGCGATGGGCATCTGGCAGGACCTGGTCGATGGCCACGGGTTCGCTGGCGGCTACCAGAGTGTGAAGCGCTTCGTGCGGGCCCTGCGCGGAGCCGCGTCGCCGGAAGCGCGGGTGATCATCCAGACCGCACCCGGTGAAGCGACTCAGCATCACCTATGATCGCG
>PMPH01000130.1 GCA_003161045.1 Acidobacteriaceae bacterium | reverse complement strand
TCCGGGCCACGACGATCTCGCCTGAGCGGGAGAGTTCATCGTTCACTTCACCGGCAGCGGCCTTGCGGTCCTTGACGATGAGGGTGAGGACACCGATGGAACGCTGTTGATCAATGGAATTCTGTTGATCCATGAAACCTCCCTGCGCACGGAGGGAGGAAGAATCTAAAGGCCGGAGGAAACCCGCGATCTCACCCGGATTGGGGAGGGGGCATCAGACTAACCGACCCTTGGCTTCAGACGAATCCTGACCTCAGGTTGCAAATTCAGCATAACACGAAAAAACGCTTGCAAGCCTTCCCTTTTCGACTCCGCGGCGCACTCGTGGCGGATTCTGTTGCCGGAGGCGGAATTCGCTACTATAGTGGTTTGGATGTAGCGAGGGAAAACGATGGCAGTCTCNNTGGCCGGAATTCCGGCGCTCAAGGAACTCAATGCCGGCCTCAGGCGGCGGATGGATCAGGCCGTGGCCACCTTCCAGGCCAACCTGGCCTCCGCTCGCACCGGCCGGGCCAGCGTGCACATGCTCGACCAGGTCAAGGTGGACTACTACGGCACGCAAACCCCCATCAGCCAACTGGCGCAGGTTTCGTCGCCCGAGGCGCAACTGATCCTGATTGCGCCCTGGGATCCCACCGTCTTGAAGGAGATCGAAAAGGCGGTGCGCACCGCCGATCTGGGCTTCAACCCCATTTCGGACGGCAAGCTGCTGCGCGTGCCTGTTCCGCCCATGACCGAGGAGCGGCGGCGCGAGGTCTGCAAGCACTTGAACAAAGTGCTCGAAGAGCACCGGACGGCGGTCAGGAATGTGCGCCGCGACGGCAACGACGCCCTCAAGAAGCTGGCCAAGGAAAAGCAGATCAGCGAGGACGAGGAGAAGCGCGCCCTCGAAGAGATCCAGAAGATGACCGACGAGGAGATTCGCCGCATGGAGGAGCTTTCGCAGAAGAAGGAAGCGGAAGTGATGCAGGTGTGAGCGGACGGCAACCCGCGCGCTCGCTCACACCGTTTTGCGCCGCCCTTGCAAATCTTGAGCTTGTTCATGTCGTTTATGGGGACGTGGAAGGCGGCTTCTTTTTGAGGACAAAGCCACTCAGCGGTGATGGTCTCCCTCTAAAGCCGCCGAGAATCGCTATAGACTGAAGTCGTGACGCCCAGCTTTCATGTGGAGCACTTCGGCTGCCGGGCCGCGCGCGCCGACGGCGAGGCGGTGAGGCACCGGCTGCGCGCCGCCGGGCTCCGCGAGCGGCAGCCCTCCGCGGCCGATGTGGTGGTGGTGAATACGTGCAGCGTGACGGCGGAGGCCGACCGGGCGGCGCGGGCCTTCATTCGCCGCACTCACCGGCTGAATCCGGCGGCCCGGATCGTGGTGACCGGCTGCTTTGCGCAGCGCGCGCCGGAGGAACTGGCGGGCCTGGAGGGCGTCTCCGCCGTAGTGGGCAACAGCCACAAGGGGCAGGCGCCGGAGATTATTCTGGGCCTGGCTCGGGAAAGTGGAATCCCGGCTTTCCACCCCTGCGACGAAGACCAGTCGCTGGGGGCCCCGGTTTTGAAAGGGCACGGCTTTAGCCGTGCCGCAGAACGGCCAATCGAGATAGCGGCTTTAGCCGCCGAGGGAATGCAAATAATAGAAAATGCAGCTTCTCGGGGGTTAAAATCCCAACCCTCTCTCTTGCAAGCTGATGGCGCGGCTGAAGCCATGCCCTTTCAAAGCAATCAGATCCCCGCATTCGTGCATTTCCCCGGCAGCGCAGCCAGATTAGCCTCCGTTGATTCTGCTGCATTTTTGTACGGGCTTAAGCCCGTACCCTTCACAGGAACCGGCATTTCCAGGAGCGGCCCAGCTCCCATCTGGGCGGACGGCCAGTTTTTGTACTCTTTCCTTGAAGAGGCGCAGATTGCGCCCGGCGCGCAGACCCGGCCCAACCTCAAAATCCAGGAAGGTTGCGCGAACCGCTGCACCTTCTGCGTGATTCCCCAGACGCGCGGCCCCTCCCGGAGCCTGCCCGCTCACGCCGTTCTCCGGCAGGTGGAGGGGTTTGTGGCGGCCGGGGGCAACGAACTGGTGCTCTCGGGGATCAACCTGGGGCGATGGGGGCGGGATTTTTCCGGTCCTGCTCAGCAATGGACGGTTGGGGATTCGTGCCCGCCCAGCCTTGGTGAGCAGTCCAGTCCGAATCCGGCTCCACGCGCACTGGCCGGGCTGGTGCGGGAGCTCTTCGCGCGGACCGCACTGCCCAGGCTGCGGCTCAGCTCGATCGAGCCAATGGATTGGGATGCGGAGATGATCGGCCTCATGGCCGAGTTCGGCCGGGCCTCGTTCGGCGGCGCGCGTCTGGCGCGCCACGCTCACCTGCCCTTGCAGTCGGGCTCGGACGCGGTTCTACGGCGAATGCACCGGCGCTACCGGCCGTGGCATTACGCGGAGAAGGTGGAAGCGCTGACGCGCGCCGCCGGGCCGGAGCTGACCCTGGGCGCGGATGTGATGGTGGGCTTTCCCGGCGAGACGGACGCCGAGTTCGAGGAGACGCTGGCGCTGGTGCGGGCGCTGCCCTTCGGCTACCTGCACCTCTTCTCCTTTTCGCCGCGTCCGGGAACGCCGGGCTGGGCCTTGCACGCCGAGCGGCCGGTTCCGGCCGAGGCCATCGAGGAGCGGATGAAGGCGCTCCGGGCCTTGGCTGCGGAAAAGAGCCAGACGCACCGGAGGTGCTTTGTGGGGCGGGAGTTGGAGGCCATCACGCTACGCACGCCGGCGGAGTTGAGCGCGCGCGGCCGCACCGCCGCACTGACGGAGAACTTCCTTCCCGTGGAGTTCGAGGGCCGCTGGGAGGCCAACCGGCTGGTGCGGCTGCGGGTCAGCGGGCTGACGGCCAGCGGGACGCTGGAGGCGACGGCGGAGGTGGCCCAGCGCTGAGTTTTACCTCCCGCCCACCTGGACGACGGCTACCTGCGCGAGCTTTGGGAGCTGCTCCAGAGCATTTTCGGAATACATATAGACTTTTTGAGAGCCTGAAGGGTAGCTTTTTCTTCCACCCCGCGGACGAAGACCTGGCCGTGGGGGCCCCGTTGAGGAAAAAGCCACTTGAGTTCGTGCTTTCGGTCTACACCAATTCCGAAACTGCTCCAGTCGCTGCCCGAGTACAGCGGCAAAACCACGCTGATCGTGCTGCCCGAACCGGCCGCCGCATCCGGCCGATTCCGATTCCAGCACCAAGAACGGGATTTTGCCTAAACCCTCAGTCCACAAGTTTTGTTCAGCCAATCCAGGCCAATGCTATACTCAGGGTGCGTTCGTGTGCTCGCGTTGACTCCGGCAGACCCCGGAGGCGGGCAGAGCATTTCCCGAATTTGCAGGACCGGCGAAGAGCGGATGGTAGCGGTTGAAAAAGCCACTTGACTGCCGCGGCTCCGCTGAGTTCAATTTGGTTAATGCTGTAGCGGCGACTTTTGGAGGAGCACCATCGCACTCGACAAACGTTCGGCAAAGTCCTTTATCCGCATCAACGACCGGATTCGCGCGCGAGAGATTCGCGTCATCGACGAAAACGGCGAGCAGTTGGGCATTCTGGCACCCTTCGAGGCGCTGAAGATCGCCCGTGAGCGGGGCCTCGACCTGGTGGAGGTCTCCGCCAACGCGATTCCGCCGGTCTGCCGCATTCAGGACTACGGCCGCTTCCTCTACGAGAAGGAAAAGAGCGAGCGGGCGGCCAAGAAGAAGCAGAAGGTGATCACGGTCAAGGAGGTCAAGTTCTCCGTGACCGTGGACGAGCACGACTACCAGACCAAGAAAAACCAGGCGGTCAAATTCCTCGCCGGTGGCGACAAGGTGAAGGCCAGCCTGCGCTTCCGCGGCCGCCAGATGGCCCATCGCGATCTCGGCTACGCCATCGTCAACCGGCTCATCCNNAAGAAGCAGGAAGCCCCCAAGCCCAAGCCCGCCGCGCCGCCGGAATCCCCAGCCGCCGCACCCAAGGCTGCTGTCCAGCAAGCCAATCCGGCGGCCCAGTAATCAGTAATACGTCCCGCTCATCTCCGTGCCTCACCCTTCGAGCGTTCTCTGCTCGAGGGGTACGAGGCCGCGACCTCATCAGGCGTTCATACACCGACTGGCCCGAAGGGCAGTTGGCCCCACCGCAGGTGGCCGGGGGCCCCATCCTTGCAGCGTCTTTGTTTTTGCTGCAAGGGTGGGAAACCATGAACGCATAAGGCGTCCATGCTCCAGGTGGGCCCGAAGCGCGATTGGCCGCACCGCAGGTGCCCGATGGTGGTCAGTTCAGCCAGCGGATTCCAGCCGACTTGACCGGAGCCACGGGCAGAACGATGAAGCCCTCGCGCCAGTGGCCCTCNNCCCGGCAGGCCGCCGACGATGGCCTGAAGCTGATCGTGATTGGGCGGACGGTCGCAGGAGATGGAAAACAGGGAGCGCAGCGCGGCGTAGGCCTCGGCCAGGTCGCTCACCTTGGATCGCCGTTTGGCGGGCAGCGGTTTGAGCCCCAGCGACTTCCAGGCCGCCTGCGGGCAGCTTTCGACCAGTATGCGCTCGGGCGCGGCGCCAGGCTGCTCGCGCGTGGCAAGTCTGCGCCAACCCCTCCGGCAGAGGGCATCGTACACATCCAGGCAAAACTCGGCGTAGGGCCGGCAGGTGATGGGCTTGACCATCCCCGGCAGGCCGGTTTTGGCCGCGGTGTTCAGTTGGCGCTCGCTGACGCGCGCATGCTCCAGACCGTTTGAGCGCGACTTCCAGGCCTGGGGACCGTCCAGCATCAGCACCCGTATGCCGCGCAGGCCGCACAAATGGTTCAGCCGCCCGGCCAGAATCTCGGCGTCCACCGGGCCAGGGCCAGCGCCCGCCTCTCTGCTGAGAATGATTTCGCAACGGATGGGCCGCTCGGCCGGATCGGTAGCGTTGGCAGGAGTGAAAAGCGGGTCAAGCGGCAAGCCATTGCTGCTTCCGCTGGGGATCATGAACGGCGCCAGGTGCGCCCGGTCCAGAACGACAATGCCCAGATCGGACCAGCGGCGGGTTGAGAGATCGACAGAGAGGACGGCCATCGCCCTAACGCTACCTCTGCGGCGGCCGGCGAACAATGGAAGGTTGCGGCAATCGGTTCCGGGAGGGCCGCAATTGAAACCGTGGGCCGAAACGGGACAGGGGGGCAAGAAGGAGTTGCCTTGAAAGGGCGGGCGACTCCGGCGAACCCGGTGCCTGTCACCCAGGCCGCGCTTGCGTTATACTGATGAAAGCCTCAAGAGGGCAGGGGAGTCCCTGTCTCACGGGCCAATCGGCGGGGTGATCCCACTCTGCCGGACAAAGAGAAGAAAATGCCCAAGTTGAAGACCCATACGGGCGCGAAGAAGCGCTTCAGCAAGACTGGCACCGGCAAGATCAAGCGGCACCAGACGAAGACGCGGCACATCCTGACGTCGAAGTCGCCAAAAGTGAAACGGAAGCTGGGCAAGACCCTGATGGTTTCCGACGGCGACTACGCGAAGGTCGCGCGCATGATCCCTTACGCCTGATCGCTGTGCTGGTTCCGGATGACGGAATCAGCGCTTCCGGGCCCCAGCGAACGCGTTGCGCGGGCCCCCGGCTCCTGCGGATGGCAACCTTTTTAGGTTTCTTCCCAGGAAAACCGAGAGATACAGGCTTGAAAAGAGCGAGTGAAGAGGTTTACCGTCCGGCCCGGCAAGGGTGCGGACCTCCTGCCTCCAGCCGCGAAACAGACGAACGCAAAACGGAGAAACCCCAATGCCCCGCGTAAAACGCAGCACCAAGCGGAGTGACCGCCGCAAGAAGATTCTTGATAGAGCCAGCGGCTACTTCCTTACCAAATCCAAGCTCTACCAGGCGGCCCAGGAGGCCGTCGAACGCGGCCTGAAGTTTGCCTACACCGGCCGCAAACAGAAGAAGCGCCAGTTCCGCTCGCTGTGGATTGTGCGCATCTCGGCCGCCTGCAAGCTGAACAACTTCAGCTACTCGCAGCTGATCAACGGCCTGAAGAAGGCGGGCATCGAGCTGGATCGCAAGATTCTCTCCGACATTGCCATCAAGGACGCCGCCGGATTCACCGCTCTGGTCGAAAAGGCCAAGGCCACGCTGGCCACGGAAACCAAAGCCGCGTAAGGCGGTTTTTGCTGGATGATGTTGTTGGAAGATCGAACGGCTCGGAATCTACGCAAAGGATTCCGGGCCGTTCCGCGTTGGAGGCGGGATTGAAATGAAGGAATACGCGGCAGTCTTCGAGAAAACATCGAATGGATGGAGCGCCTACGCTCCCGACCTGCCGGGACTGGGCGTGGCTGCGGCTACCTTCGAGGAGATGGAGCAGTTGCTGCGCGAAGGCATAGAGTTTCATATCGAAGGGCTGCGCGAGGATGGATTGCCCATTCCAGAGCCTTCCACACAGGTGATGCGATTGGCGATTCCGGCTTGATTCCATTAGATTACAGTGATCTCCGAGCAGTCGGGCTAGTGGTTTATTCTGACTTATACGCATATGAACATCGAAATTCCCAATCTGACGGCATTTGATGAGGCCGCGCTGGACCGGGCCTTTGCCCAACTGGAGCTGCAGGCGCGCGAGGCGGCCACGGCGCTCAACGGTGAAGCGGCGGTCGAGGCCTTCCGGCTGCAATGGCTGGGGCGCAAGCAGGGCCTGCTCAATGAGGTCTCCGGCCGCTGGCTGAAGGCCGCTCCGGTGGAGGCCAAAAAGCTGCTGGGGGTGCGCTTTAACGCCCTCAAAGCGGTGGTCGAGGCCCTGCTGGACGAGGCTTTGGGCGCCGGGCCAACCGACGCGGCGCTGGCCCGCGAGGCGATCGACATTACGCTGCCCGGAACCCGGCGGCTGGCCGGGGCCGAGCACCCGATCACCAAAACGCTGAATGAAATCACCAGCGTTTTTGCCGCGCTGGGCTACTCGGTGGGCGTGGGGCCGGAGGTCGAAACCGACTACTACAACTTCGAGTGCATGAACTTTCCGCCCGGCCACCCGGCCCGCGACACCCAGGACACACTGGTGGTGGCCAATCAAGACCGCCGTCCGCAGCGCGACCGGCTGCTCCTGCGCACCCACACCTCGCCGGTGCAGATGCGGACCATGGAGTCGCAGCCGCCTCCGGTGCGCATTGTGATTCCCGGCAAGGTGCACAGAAACGACGCGGCCGACGCCACCCATTCGCCGATTTTTCACCAGGTCGAGGGGTTGTGCGTGGACTCGAACATTACCTTCAGCGACCTGAAGGGGACGCTCGATTACGTCATGAAGGCGCTGTTCGGCTCGGCCGTCAAGACGCGCTTCTTTCCGTCGTTTTTTCCCTTCACCGAGCCCTCGGCCGACGTGCAGATCAGTTGCATCTTCTGTGGCGGCAAGGGCTGCCGCAAGTGCAAAAACTCGGGGTGGATTGAGCTCTTGGGCTGCGGCATGGTGGACCCGGCGGTCTTCGCCTTCGCCGCCGAAAAGCAGCCGGCTTACGACCCCAAGAAGATCTCCGGCTTTGCGTTTGGAATGGGCGTCGAACGCATTGCGATGATGAAGTATGGAGTCAGCGAAATTGGCCAGTTTTATGCTGGGGACATGAGGTTCCTGGGGCAGTTTGTTTAGCAAGTTGGCGCGCTACGCGCGATGGCGAGTTGGCAGGTTGGCGGCGTGAGCAGAACACGGCACTATCGCGATTTGATTGCATGGCAAAAGGCCATGGAGCTTGCGCGCGCGATCTAGGCGCGGACTGAGGAGTTTCCGAAATCCGAGACCTTCGGACTGCGCATGCAACTGCGCCGTTCGGCTGTGAACGTGGCGAGCCGCATTGCCGAGGCGCATGGGCGGCTCAACGATGTCGAGATGCGCAAAGGCTTGGGGGCGGCTCGCGCGGCGGTCAACGAGCTCCAAACGCAAACGGAGTTGGCGGCAAGCCTGGGTTTCTTTGACGAGATCGCGAGTTCGGAGCTGCTGGACTTGGGTACGCGCGTGGCCAAACTGATCAATGCGCTTTTAGGTGTGCTGGAACCGGAAGGCGAACCCGCGAACTCGCGACGCGACTAGCGCCAACCTGCGAAGAGAGAAATTGAACCGATGAAGATACTGACAAAATGGCTTCGAGCGTACCTGCCGGGACTGACGGCGGACGACGGGCAACTGGCCGAAGACCTGACCTTGCGCGGCATTGCCGTTGAAGGCGTTTATGACCTCGGCGCGGGCAACGGCTCGCTCTTCGAGATGGACATTACCACCAACCGCGTGGATGCGATGAACCACTATGGAGTGGCGCGCGAGGCGGCGGCGATTTATGGCCTGCCGCTGCCGGAGCTGGATTTTGCACTGCCAAAAGCCCGCCCGGGCGGCAAGCCCTTTTCCGTAAAGATTGAGGCCGAGGAGGCCTGCGGGCGCTTCACGGCGCGGGTGCTGCGCGATGTCACCATTGCTGATTCGCGGGATTGGTTCGCGGGCGCCGAGGTGAGCACCTACTTCGGATTGCTCGAACAGAAGCCGATCTCCAACGCCGTGGACGCGACCAACTTCTGCTGGCTCGCGATGGGCCAGCCGACGCACGTCTTCGACCTGGACAAGATCGAGGGCGGCATTATCGTGCGGCGCGCGAAAAAAGGCGAGCGGCTGAGGACGCTGGACGGCTTGGAGCGCGTGCTGGACCCCGAAGACCTGGTGGTGGCCGATCACGTGAAGGCGCTGGGGCTGGCCGGGGTGATGGGCGGCTGGGATACGATGATCACCCCGGAGACGGCCAATGTCCTCGTCGAGGCGGCCTGGTTCGACCCGGTCGCGGTGCGGCGGACGGCGCGTCGGCACGGGCTGCACACCGACGCCAGCCACCGCTTCGAGCGTGGGGCGGACTTCAACGCCGCGCCGGTGGCCTCTGCGCTGGTCAGCCGGATTCTGCTGGCCAGTGGAGGCTGGGTCGAGGGCGAGCTGGTGGACGTGCGCGTGCCCGCCATCGAGGAGCGCACCGCCCACCGCCCGCCGGTCGAGCTGGCCTTGAGTGAAGTCCGGCGGATTCTGGGCGCGACGGTGGACGAAGAGGGCATTACCGCCTCGACGGTCGAGGTTGTGCTCAAGGCGCTGGGGTGCACTTTAGCGGAGAAGGCGGATTTAGCAAAAGGCGAGGCTGCCTGGCGGGTCACGCTGCCCAGTTGGCGGCTGGATCTGGAGCGCGAGATCGACCTGATCGAAGAGGTGGCGCGGGTCTACGGCTACAACCGCTTTCAGAACACGCTGCCGGCCTTTGGCGAAGGGGTGCGCGCGCTTCCCTGGGCGGAAAAAGAGTCTGAAATCCGGCGGACGCTGCTGGCGGCCGGTTTCCATGAGGCGATTGCGAGCACCTTCTGCTCGGCGGCCGAAGCCGCGCTGACCGCGCCGCAGCCGGGGCTCTCGGTTCCGCTGGGCAATCCGCTCAGCGAGGAGGCGGGCGTGCTGCGGCCCTCACTGGCGCCGGGAATGCTGGCGATGATCGCCGGCAACCTGCACCGCGATGTGAGCGATGTGCGGCTCTTTGAGCTGGGCACGGTCTTCAGCGGGAGCACGGAAAAAGTTGACGAGCGGCCCGCGCTGGCCTTCGGCGCGGTGGGCAGCCTGCCCGAGCAATCGGCGCTGCACCCATCGCGGGCCGTCGATTTCCACGATGTGAAGGGAGTGGTCGAGCAGGTGCTGGCGCGCTTCCAGGTGCAGGCGGTTTACTTCGACCGCTTCCCTTCTGAAGCCGGGATTACGCCCGAGTGGCTGCACCCCTACCGCGCCGCGCGGGTGGCCGTCGACGGCGCAACCGTGGGCTGGTTCGGCCAACTGCATCCGCGCGAGGCCGCCGCGCGCAAATTGAAGGAGCCGGTGCTGGTGGGCGAGCTTTATCTCGACCGGCTCTACAAACTGCCTTTGCGCCGGCCGGCGGCCAGGGAAATCTCGCGATTCCAGCCCGTTCGCCGCGATTTCTCGCTGATTTTGGACGAGAGCACGGGCTGGGAAAAGATCGACGCCGCAGTAGCCGGCCTGCGGATTCCCGAGTTGGTGGAGTGGCGGGCGCGGGAACTCTTTCGCGATGCGAAGCTGGGGGCGGGCGAGTACTCGCTGCTGCTGGGCGCAACCTTCCAGGCTCCGGACCGCACCCTGCGCGAGGAGGAGTTGCAGAGCTTTCAGGCGCAGGTGGTCGAGGCGGTTGGCAAGGTTGGGGCACGGCTCAGAAGTTAAGCGGAAAATGGAATCGAAAAAGGCTTGCCCGGCGTTATACTGGCACGGATAAGCTGCTAGAGCAGTTCTCCAACAGCTGTATACCGAAACCGCGCACTCAAGTGGCTTTTTCCTCTCCGGGGTCCCCAGCGACAGGTCTTCGTCGCTGGGGTGGAAGTAAAAGCCACCTTGCACCGCGTTGGCAAAGGCACATGAATTGGAGAACTGCTCTGGAGCACGGAGGTTTTTCGATGTCGGAGTCCTTCTGGGAGTCGGAAGAAGTGGAATCGGAAGAAGTGGAAGAGGCGCGACCGGAAGAGTCGGGCGCGGAGTCGTCCGCGGAGCCGGCTTCGGATCTGGCCCCGGACTTGGCTTCAGACCTGGCTGCGGAACCGGCAGCCGTGGCGTTGAGCGCGGATGATTTTACCGCGCTCGAGGAGCGGGTTCTGCGCGCGGTGGACCTGGTGAAGCGGGAGCGGCTGGCCCGCACCGCGGCCGAGCAGCGCGCCAACGCGGCTGAAGCCCAACTGCGCGAGGCCGCGCCCATGGCCGAGCGCCTGGAAAAAGAAGTGAGCGCGTTGCACACCGAGCGCGACCACGTGCGGCAGCGCGTGGAGCGGCTGCTCTCGCAATTGGACGCACTGGAACTGTGAGGTCTCCATTGGCTCAGGAAGAATCCGGCAACACTGCTGGCTACGTCACCGTTCAGATTTACGACCAGACCTATTACCTCTCCGGTCAGGACGCGGAGCACATTTGCCGCCTGGCCGAGCTAGTGGAAGCCCGGATGCGCGCCGTGGCCGCGCAGGGCCGCACCGTGGACTCGCTGCGCGTGGCCGTGCTGGCGGCGCTGAATCTTGCCGACGAGCTGTCGCAGGCCCGGCTGGTGGGCGGCGCCGATGCAGAACTGGCGCACGCACGCGCGGCCAGCTTGCGCGGGCTGTTGGACGAGGTTCTGGATGAAGAGCTGAAGACCGGCTCGTAGGCGCGCGCGGAATTGCCGCCAGGTTGCCGGTGTGCGCACCAGGCGTGACGGCCGCGCTTTTCTTCTCTGACGCAGTACAGGAGTATCCATGAGCGTGATGATGCAGGCGTTTTACTGGGACTGTCCCGCGAAAGAGAAACAGGAGCACAAGTGGTGGAACTTTGTTGCCGGGCGTGTTGCTGACCTTGCCAAATCCGGCTTCGATGCTCTCTGGCTGCCGCCCATCTCGAAGGCCGCCCAGTGCCGTTCGATGGGCTACGACCCCTATGACTACTTCGACCTGGGCGACTATGACCAGAAAGGCGGCACCAAGACCTGGTATGGCAACCGCGCGGAACTCGTGGCGCTCATCAAAAAGGCGCATAAAAACCGCATGGGCTGCTATGCGGATATGGTGATCAGCCACAACTCCGGCGGCGATGAAGAAGAAACCAACCCCCTCGACGGGCAGAAGCGCTGGACCAAATTCCATCCCAAAAGCAAACGCTTCCCTCGCGACTGGAACTGCTTCCATCCCAGCCGGTATGAAGTCACGCTGGAGGGTGAACTCTTCGCTGAGTTTCCCCACCTCTGCCATCGCAACCCGCTGGTCTACACCTCCATCATGGAATACGCCCAGATGATCATCGAGGAGTTGGGCTTTGACGGTTTCCGCTTCGACTTTGCCAAAGGATACGGCGCGTGGATGCTGGGCACCATCGCCAAGTATCGCTACGTCAAGGACGGCAAGGAGTTCAGCCCCTTTGTCGTGGGCGAATACTGGGAGGACGGCGAAAGCATCGAGCAATGGCTCAACAAGGTGAACGGCTTCTCGGACAATCTGGTGGCCGCCTTCGACTTTCCGTTGCGCTACAAGCTGAAGGACGTCTGCGACACGCCCCAGTATGACCTGCGAAAGCTTACCGACAGCACCGCTATCATCGCCAATCACCCCTGGAAGGCCGTTACTTTTGTCGACAATCACGACATGGGCGATAACATGATCGTGAATGACAAGATGATGGCTTACTCCTACATCCTGGTGCATGAGGGCTATCCCAGCGTCTTCTGGTACGACTACTACAACAACGGCCTGGCCCGCCCCGGCACACCGAATGGCATCGACGCCCTGATCTCCGCACACCACAGGCATGCCGGCGGCGAGACACAGATTTTGCACGCCGACCCGGACCTTTACATCATGCAGCGCGTCGGCCATAGCGATGACAATGTGCAGCAATCGGGTCTGATCTACGTGCTGAACAACCTGGGCGACAAGTGGAGCGGCACCGCGGTGAAGACAAAGTGGGTCAACCAGAAATTTGTCCCTGTCGCCTGGGATGGTCACGATACGGCAGCTCCCAACGAACGCACCACAGACGGGGAAGGCAACAGCGAGTTTCCCGCGCCGCCGCGCGGCTATGCAATTTACGCGCCGGCATAGCGGGGTGAGCGCCTATAGCGGTTCTCCAACTGCTCTACACCGAAACCACAGCCGTTGAGTGGCTTTTTCCTCAAGAAAAAGCCACCTTGCACAGAGCTAGTCAGTGTACGTGAATTGGAGAACCGCTCTAATCTCCGCGAGCCGGCATCCATGCATCGCCCATGACCTCCATGGGCGATGCATGGATGCGAAAATACTGTACCAGCCATTGAATTGCGCCCTCACCACGCCCTTTTCTCGACATTACTTTGGTTCAAACGCGACACAAGATCAGTAAAGCCTTATAAACCAAGCGCCGATGTAGGACTTAACGTGCCGCGAGTATCCGCTGCGAAGGGTAGGCTGCGTTGACGGCCTGATCCGTTGACGGTCTGGTCCAGGAGCGTCTGGAACTTCCGCCCCCAGAACGCGGCTGTCTCTTCAGAATGGCCATCACCAGTTGGCCCGCGATGGAGACGGCGTGGCCGGTCCACTATGAGTAGCCAGCCCTTATGGATGAATCTGGCCCTGGAACTGGCAAACGAGAAAGGGAAACCCATGAACCGTTCGATTCTCGCAATCAGTCTGTTGCCGCTGCTTGTTTCCTCCGCAATTTTTGCGCAAGTTGCCGCTAACGGACACGTTTCCCTGCAAACCCGCCTTTCCGGCAGCGGCCGGATCGTCGTTCCCCAGTCGGGCATTCAGCGGCCGGAGGACGTTGGCCTGCGCTCGCGCACCCAGTTCAAGATACTCATTCCCGCGGGCCGTCCCGAAGGCGTGGCGGGATTCAGCGAGGCTGAATCCACTCCCGAGGCGACGCAGCCGGTGAGCGGCTATTACGCGGAAACCCCTGCCTCGCTGGCCTGCCTTTATGGCCTGGTGACGGTGACCTCGGGCTGCAATCCGGCAACGCTGACCACCATCGCCACCGGCGGCTCGAAGGCAATCGCCATCGTCGACGCCTACGATTACCCGACGGCGCTGGCCGATCTGACGGCCTATTCCAAGCAGTTCGGACTTCCCGCGCCCACTTCGGCGACCTTCACGGTAGCCTACCCGGCCGCGACCAAGCCACAGCCCGATCCGGAATGCGCAATGTATGGCGGCTGGGACTGCTGGGCCTCGGAGTCGGCACTGGACATTGAAATGGCCCATGCCGCGGCTCCTGCGGCGCACATCTACCTGGTCGAGGCAAATTCCAGCAGCAATGCCGACCTGTTTGCCGCGGTGACCAAGGCCGTGGCGCTGGTTCAGGCCGCGGGAGGGGGCGAGGTCTCGATGAGCTGGGGCGGCAGCGAATTCTCCACCGAAGCCAGATCCGACTCAACATTTACCGGCGCCAATGTGGTTTTCTTCGCCTCCAGCGGCGACAGCGAGGGCACCATCTACCCGGCTGTCTCACCGAATGTGGTGGCCGTCGGCGGCACCACCATCGCGCGCAATCCCTCCACTCTGAACTTCGAGGGCGAGCTTGCGTGGGAGGACACGGGCGGCGGCTACAGCTACTATGAGCCCCGGCCCTCCTTCCAGAGCAGCATTTCCACGCTGGTCGGCTCCTATCGCGGCGTTCCGGATGTGGCCGCGGTGGGCAATCCCAGAAGCGGCGTCTGGGTCTACAACAGCTACGACAACCCCTACGGCGCCTGGAACATCTTCGGCGGCACCAGCGTGGCCTCGCCGCTGTGGGCGGGCATTGTCAATCACGCCGGCCACTTCAGCGCCACCACCCTGGCCGAGCAGACGCTGATCTACGCCAACGCCAAGACGGCCGCCAATTTCCGCGACGTCTCGTACGGCACCTGCGGCTATTACGAAGGCTGGTCGGCGGTCGCGGGCTGGGATCCCTGCTCAGGCAATGGCGCGCCGCTGGGCGCCGCTGGTAAATAATTTCCCCTCCCCCAGGGCACGCGAAGGCCTTTTTTCTTCCCATGGAAGTGAAAAGGCCCTTGCGCTTTTGCTTCCGTTATTGATCCGGCCCTGAACGAATAAACAAATTTGGGGGCCCCATCCTCGCCGCTGTCATTCTGAGCGAAACCGAAGAACCTGCGTTTTGAAACTTTTGCGGCTAGGGTGGGAATCGGTGTCGCGTTCCAATCGGGCGGATCAATAGCTTCCGGAAGCGGCGTGGATTTCCGAAAGCGGCGCGCGATTCCCGAAAACGGCGGCCAAAAAGGTAGCACACTGCACTCATTCGCACAAGACTTGTAATTTCCCGCGCAGTCTCCTACTATCCGCAATAGAAACC
>PMPH01000023.1 GCA_003161045.1 Acidobacteriaceae bacterium | reverse complement strand
CCTTTCTGGCCGGATCAATAAGTTACCGCCAACGGCTTGAGGCAGAGCGCCCGCCGGATTATTTTTCCGTGGAATGGAGGCGCTCGCCGAGTACACGCCCGGACGGCAGCCTCCGGCGTCCGGGCCGGTTTCCCACAACCCGATCCCTTCCTATCGTCATTTGGATGGGAGCCGCGAAGCCGTGGAGCGCACCGGCAATGGACATCAGGCCAGGCAGGGGAACGCCGTACTCCTGAAACGCGACCAGGTAAAACGAGAAGACAATCTGCAGGCCGACGTAGCCCAGGTGAGCGCTGCGCGCAATCCAGGCGCCAAGAAACGAGACGCAGGCAACCGAAAGCAGAAAGGGCAGAGCGGTGTCGGCAAAGGGGTAGACGCATACGATGCAGCCAATGCCGAAGACGACTCCGCCGATGATCGCGCCCACAATGCGAAAGAGCATCTTCTGATTGGTTGCGCCGGTTGTGCTCAGTCCCGCAATCAGTACGGTCAGCGCGGCGGTGGAAGTTCCCGGCCAGGAGATGCGCAACGCCACCGCCAATCCGGCGATCTCGTATTTTCGCAAGAATCTCAAACTTGCTTTGCCGCCGGGCACCTCAGACGAGCTGGTCGAGGAGCGCCTGCACCAGATTTTGGCCTGCCTTCACGGCACGACCATCATGCTCATCACCCACCCCCGCGCCTACCGGCTCAGCAAGGAAGCGGCCTTGCGCCAGTTGGAAGCGGCCTTCAATATCTTTCTCAATGCGCCCGCTCCGGCAGCAAAGCGCCACGAAACTCATTGATCCATCGGGAAAAGATTGCGACGAAGTTGTACCAAAGCTGGGCGCGCCACCCTCGGTGCTCCTTTGTTTTTGCGCCTAGGGGGAAACCAAAGCTCTATCGCAGAGCACGCGATCATGTGGTCAGAGCTTCAGCAACGGCATTCAAGGGCCGGAGATGTGAGGGTTTCACCTTGCTGCTGGGTGCATTTGCACGGCGTGGTTTGAGCCGTTGGCGTCGTGGATCAGGCGGCTTGCTGCCGCGGGCTGCTGCGCAGCAGGCTATAGGCCTCGTTGATTGCGGCCATCTGTTCGGTGGCCATCCGGCGCACTTGCTCGGTTCCGCGTTCGAGCCGGTCAGGATGCCACTGGCTCGCCATTCGCCGGTACGCGGCCTTGATCTGCTCCCCGGTGCTGGTTGCGGTCACTCCCAGCAGGCGGCAGGCGCGGCGCGGCGTCATCGAATAAGTGGCCTCCTGATGGATCTCGCACTCCCCGGCAAATCTTTCCCATTCCCGCGGAGCCTGGTTTCCCGTTTGCGCGGCAGGCTCTACAAGAGGCTCTGCCGGCCCTCCGGCGTCGGGGTTTTCGGCGATTACGGCTGCCTGGGCCGGGGAGAAATGCTCCGAGTACCATGCACGCTCCTGCAGGAAGCTTTGGGTTCCGATGTTATCGAACTTCCGTTCCCTCAATTTACTGCTCTGGCGCTCGCGATCCGCCTGCCCCTGCTGTCTCCGCTTCCAATTCTTTGTCGCGGCTGGCAGGCCCAGGGTCCAGCTTTCTTCAAAGAAAAGCGGATCAGGTTGAAAATCTTCTCTCAGATGCTGCGGAGTCGCGTTGCCGAACCGCCAAGCCTCTTCCGTAGGATTCGGCTCGAAGCCTGGAATGGTTTCCCCGCTTCCCTGCATCGTTGAACCGCTCTCCATTTGGAATTGGCCTACCATTCTTCGTCTCCGTACGCCTGATTCGCCCTGCTGCTTCGGTACACCAGGTGCGCCTTGCCACCCCGGCCGCCCGTCTCAATTCGCGCTCTGCCAGTGCCGCTCCGATTCGGTTATCGGCAGGCGGGAGTCTTTTCTCTACCTGGCTCGGGAGGAAATTTGGAAGATTGGTTGAGGACGTGGGGCTATGGCACTTTTGGGATAGGTGTAAAGTGAAACGCGACTATGGAGTGGGTTTATCTAAAAACCTATTAATAACTATGAGTTTTGAAGGGGGCGGGATTTAGCCCGTCCCTGAGAGCTGGATTCAATTGTATTCAAACCGTTTTACTTGACCGTTGCGCGTCCCCGAAGCCTGCCGAGAGCCCAGCGCGCCGCCGTGCGCAGCCCTTCGTCCGCAGCCCCGGCGGACGATTCGGTCTCCCAGCTTTCCAGCCGGGGCACAAAACGGCTGATTCCGCTGTTGCCCATCGCAATCGCCACATTGCGCCTGAGCCCCAGGAATCTCGCCCTGCGCAGCGGTGAGCCATTGAACTGCCGCTCGAACTCCGCCTCATCCATGGAGGCCAGCCACTCCAGCGCCGGGTTGACCAGCTCCGGGCGAGCCTCCAGTTCCGGGTTTAGCTCCAGGTTTAGGTCCAGGTCCGTGCCTTCCGGCTTCGAATTCACCGCGGCCTTGCGATTCCAGGGGCAAACGTCTTGGCAGATGTCACAGCCGAAGACCTGCCGTCCCATGCCCTCCATGAGTTCCGGCGCAATCGGTCCGCGGTGCTCGATGGTCAAGTAGGCGATGCAGCGCGACGCATCCATCTGGTAAGGGGCAATCAGCGCCTTGGTCGGGCAGGCCTCCAGGCAGCGGCGGCAGTTCCCGCAGCCGTCGGGCACGGTAAGCGGCGCCTTCTCTATTCGTGCTTCCAGCGAGGTCATCAGCACCGCCAAAAATCCGTATGATCCCAGCCGGGGATGGATCAGGCAGGTGTTCTTGCCCGTCCAGCCCAGTCCCGCCGCCGATGCCAGCGCCCGCTCCACCACCGGCCCCGTGTCCACAAAGGCGCGCGCCTCAAACTCGCCGAATTGCTCGTGCAGACGTGCCTCCAGTGCTTTCATCCGCTTGAGCAACACCTTGTGATAGTCGCTGGGGCGCCGCGCGCCGTCCTCGGCTTTCACAGACAGATCGGGTTTGCTCGACCAGGCGTAGCGGGCAATCCATCCCGCGCCCTCGGCGGCAGGCTCAGTCGAGCGCGGCTGCGGGGCGTTGTAGTTCGCAAAGCAAACCACTGCCGACCGCGCCCAGGGAAACGGAATCCGCGCCCGCAGAAGCCGCCCATCCTCGCCGGTCCGCTCCAGGTAACGCATCGTGCCCGCGCGGCCCGCCTTCACCCACTCTTCAAAGCGCTTGGCGTCACGGTCTTGATTTGCGTGGGGAAACGCAACCAGCCCGGCCTCGGTGAAACCTGCTTCCAGCGCCAGGGCACGCACTAATTCCCGGCTCAGGCAAGGAGTCGAGTTCTGGCCGGCTGCCGAGTTCAACTGCGGGTTGGAAAAAGCTCTGGACATGGAACCGGCGGCCTCCCTGTTTACGTATAGAGATTCAGCATATTACTTTCCCTGAGGTTTTCCCTGGAGGTTTTCTTATGACAACGACGATTTTGAACCCGGCGAGCAGGACGGCGGCCTATGACGGCCAACCTGCCGAGATAATTGAACTGATTCGAGGCCGCGAGAAGGAGTTGCTGGCCTGGCTTGCGCCGCTGGTGCGCCGGAAAAGCGTGACGCTCGATCTGGGCCGGGTTCAGCGCATTGACGCAGCCGGCATCTCCGCTTTAGTTTCGCTTTATTCGAGCGCCAAACAGGCCGGCCACCGTTTCAGCGTAGCCAATCTCTCGCCGCGCGTGGCTGAAGTGCTGGCGCTGGTGGGGCTGGAGCGGATTCTTATCTTCCATCGTGCGGCCTGGAAGAGCGATTCAGGCCCGCGCCTGGAGCAGACCACCGCATAAAAGCGCCGGATTCCCGCCCTAACCGCTTCAACATTACGCGGCGAGGGTGGGAAACCCCTTGAATTCCATAACCCACGAAAGTGCCTAAAATCCACGTTTCGGGAACAATTATAGGCTTAAATTGCGAAAAATCCCGTCCCGGATTGGTGCGTGGTTACAGGAATGCGCGCATGGATGTGACCTTCAACACAGGCAACTGTATACTAGAGACGATATTCGTTAGTACGACGAATCAATGCCGCGCAGCGCTCTCCGAAGCCCGGATGACCCGTACGCGCTCAGCCTGAAAACCTCACTTCTTTTGAGCCTGAGCCTCCGTCCGTCCAACCTGCCCAGTTGACCGCTAACGCGAATTCGAAATAGGAGGCTTCACCCCATGACGCAGGGCGTTCTGGATAAGGCGTCTGCTGGAAAAGCAGGCACGACCTCAACTCAACACGTGTTTTTCTTCGGCGGCGGCAAGGCCGAAGGCAACGGAAGCATGAAGGATGTGCTGGGCGGCAAGGGCGCCGGCCTGGCCGAAATGACCAACGCCGGTTTGCCGGTTCCCCCCGGATTCACCATCCAGACCGAGGCCTGTCGCGAGTTCATGCGCGGCGCGCTCTCGCCGGCGGTCAACACCGAGATGTACGCCGCCCTGGAGCGGCTGGAGAAGCTGCAAGGCCAGAAGCTGGGCTCGGGCGAAAATCCCCTGCTGGTCAGCGTTCGCTCCGGCGCAAAGTTCTCCATGCCCGGCATGATGGACACCATTCTCAACTTGGGCCTTAACGACCAGGCCGTGGAAGCGTTGGCCAAGCTCAGCAACAATCCCCGTTTTGCTTACGATTCCTATCGCCGCCTGATTCAGATGTTCGGCGACGTGGTGCTGGATGTTCCCAAGAAGAAGTTCGAGCACATCTTCGACGGCGTCAAGAAGCGCGCCAAGGTGAAGTTTGACTACGAGCTTCAGCCCAAGGCGCTGCAAGAGATCATCGCCGAGTACAAGAAGCTGATTAAAAAAGAGACCGGCAAGGACTTCCCGCAGGCTCCGCTGGATCAGTTGGTCCAGGCCCGCGACGCCGTCTTCAGGAGTTGGATGAACGAGAGGGCCAAGACCTATCGCCGCATCAATCGCATTGACGATTGGCTGGGCACAGCGGTCAACGTGCAGGCCATGGTCTTCGGCAACCTGGGCGAT
>PMPH01000162.1 GCA_003161045.1 Acidobacteriaceae bacterium | reverse complement strand
ACTTCAGGGCCGGATCAATAAAGCGCTGAGTGAACTCAGGCTGATTCACATCGGCAAGAATGGCCGGAGAATACCGGGAACCCAACCTGGAGTCCTACGTAGTGGCCGACGTTCCCGGAACCGGCGGGTTCCGTCAAGACAACGGCGTTTCAGGACGAATCATGATCCTCGGCCGTGTTGGATGCGTCAATATGCGGCAAATCAAATGCGCGCCTGGCCAGTTGGCGAGCAGGTATAGCAACGTCGATGCTGTCAGCAGGCGGCGGGACCCCTCCGGCTCCAGCACCGGGGTCTTGCCGGAGCGCACCACGTGGCGCGGCCCGCGCACCGAGGCCGCCGGGTTCGCCGGCACGACCTGGCCGGTGACCAGCCAGTCGAAGAGGTGGCGGATGGCCGCGAGCTGCTGCTTCACGCTGGGTGCCGCGACCTCACGCCCCTGCTGCTCGATCCAGCTTGCCACATGCAGGGGCTGAACCGCGGCCAGCGACGAGACGCCCTTGCTCTCGCACCAAGCCAAAAACTCGCCCACCGCCCGCGCGTAGGGTGTGCGGATTGCGGATCTGCGCGGCGAAGAACTCCAAGAAGCGCATGCCGGCGCGGTCGCCGGAGGCCGTGACCAGGACGGGAAGCACGGGGGCGGCGGACTGTGAAAGCAGAACAAGGGCAGCCGTCATGTCC
Organism: Acidobacteriaceae bacterium; assembly: GCA_003161045.1. GTDB lineage: Bacteria > Acidobacteriota > Terriglobia > Terriglobales > Acidobacteriaceae > Telmatobacter. The sequence goes on along the minus strand of PMPH01000162.1, from coordinate 2,975 downwards.
TGTCCTTCCATATTTAGCAACATCCGCAACTTTCGCCGCGCACCGCTCGCCGCCCTTCAATGAGCAGAAGGGGCAACACGACCAACGCCGCTACCGAATCAATCCAGCGCAGATGAAAGAGCGTATTGATTCCGAGGCCCGCCAGCGTCCCTGCCGCCAGCCAGGCGCAGGTCGCCGACTGCACCGCATCCGCCGCCAGGGCTCGGTTCCCCGTGGTCCTCGCCAGCCGCCGCTTGGACCAGGCGAGAGCTGGCATCACGATTAGTGCGGCTACCGTGATTGTCATCCCGAGGCCGCTGGTTTCCACCTCGCTATTGCGCAGCAACGCCACCAGCGCCGTAAGCGCAATGACTCCCGCTAGAAAAAAGAGCAGGACACCGGCCCAGCGGCCGGCGCGATCCGGGCTGATGCGCAGGCGCGGCGAAAACGCGAGCAGAACGACCGCCGCCGACAACAGTTCCACCAAGCTGTCGCTGCCGAAGGCCAGCAACACCACACTGTGCGCCGCCTGCGCCGCATACAGCGCAACGCCGCATTCCAGCAGCATCCAGACGAGCGTGACGCCCTGGAGCCACAGTACCGCGCGCGGCGCCGGCCGGGGCACGGCACAGCAGGAATCAGCGCAGATATCGGGACGGCTCGATGCGCTGGTCATTTCGTCCGCCATTCTGCCTCCCGGTTTTCCACGAATGATAAAGGACATTATCACAATACAGAAAGGTTACGGAGGGCTGCGGATGGAAAGACCCCTTTTAAACGAGTTTTCTGTTCAATTGCTCCCCGAATGCCTATTAACCATTCATCGTTTTGTCGAGAGTTTCCCTTGCCGAAAGCCCCTGAAACCCGCATAAACAGGGCTGGGGGCTTTGCAGGTATCGACAAATTGGACTATTTTGTCGAGAGATTGCCCGGGCCGGCGCGCGGGAAAGGAATTGACGACTTGTGACGATTCAGGAACTACTTGAATCCCGGACAAGGGCGTTTACGGGTACGGATCGAGTTGTCTCCACCTAAATTGCTCCCGATGAGCTCAATGTTTGCCTCAACTTACGTCCTAACCTGCGTGCAACCAGTCACCTAGTAACGTTTAGACCCTCCCGATCAAGCAGAGATTGTACTCTCCCTTTGATTTCATCTCTGATGGCTCGAACTTCATCAACAGGCTGCCCTTTGGGATCACGGAGAGGCCAGTCGTCACGGCGAAGTCCCGGTACATAGGGGCACTTGTCACCGCAACCCATGGTGATGAGCAGTTGCGCGTCCCGCGCTAGTTCTTCAGTCAGTTTTTGGGGCTTGGCGCTGCTGAGGTCAATTCCAATCTCTTGCATGGCCGTAAGAACCTCAGGATGAACGCGCAAGCCGGGATCTGTGCCCGCCGACACAGCTACTGCCTTCGCTCGATCAGCAAGTTGATTAAAAAATGCTGCCGCCATTTGTGAACGTCCTGCGTTATGAATACAGGCGAAAATCACTTTAACCATGGTTCCCTTTCTTGTTTATTGCTTTCCGATGTTGTCAATCTCCCGTTGCAGGGAGAAGGTTTCAAGCGATGCCAACGGCAGGCAGAGGAAGAGGCTGATGCGGCGGTCGAGCACAGCTAACGCTTGAGCAAACGCTCGCTCAATCTCTGCGGGCGTACCCTGCACTGCTGCCGGATCGGAGACGCCCCAATGGGCTGTCATCGGCTGTCCCGGCCATAATGGACAAACCTCACTGGCTGCCTTGTCGCAGACAGTGAAAACGAAGTGGAGCGGTGGTGCATCGGGAGTTGCAAACTCGTCCCAGGACTTGCTGCGGAGATTCGCGGTGCTCAAACCTGCCATTTCGAGCTGGTGAATGGCCTCAGGCCGCACAACTCCAGCAGGATGGCTTCCGGCGCTGTAGGCAGTGAAGTTCCCAGCGCCTTTGCGGTTCATGATCGCCTCAGCCATGATCGAGCGGGCGGAGTTTCCCGTACAAAGAAACAATACGTTGTAGTGAGAAATTGCAGTGCCCTTTGGCATTCCGCGGAAGGGTTAGGAGTTTGTCTTCGGCTTGACGGCGTATACCTTCACGCTGGCCGCAGCCGCATTGACGTCATATTGGAAAAGGAGTGTCTTGAGTTCCTCATGCAGGGAAGCCGATGCGACGGGCTCAGAGGAGCAGCACGACGCCTCAATGACCTGAAGCGGATTGGAAGCGTCCATTGTTGGCGAGCAGCAACCGGACTGGTTCTCAACTTTGGCGTATGCGTTGAGGTCCTTGCCGCTGTCTACGATTTCGACGTGCTCGAAACCCGCAGACAGCAGACCGGCCCGGTAATCGTCGATCTGGATGGCTCCTGCGATGCAGCCAACGTGGGCCGCAATGCTCTGCGCGACAGCCTCTGGAAGTTCCTGTTTCAAAGCAATGTCGCTCACGGCCATGCGCCCACCTGGCTTCAGTACGCGGGCAATTTCACGAAATACCGCTGGCTTGTCCGGCGCAAGATTGAGTACACAGTTGGAAATGACGCAATCAACCGAAGCGTCCGCCAACGGGATCTGTTCAATTGTGGACTGGTAGAACTCTACATTGGTGTAGCCGCCCGCCTTGGCATTTGCGCGCGAACGCTCAATCATGGCCGGTGTCATATCGATGCCGATGGCGCTCCCTTCTGGGCCAACCATCTTAGCGGCGAGAAAGACATCGAGACCTCCACCTGAGCCGAGATCGACAACCACCTCACCGGGCCTGATGTGTGCCGTAGCCGTGGGATTGCCGCAAGACAAGCCCAAATTGGCTTCCGCCGGAATCGACGCAAGTTCCTTTGCCGTATAGCCGAAAGCCTCCGCCACAGCCTTGACGCCAGCATTGTCGCTCGACAGTGAACATTCTGCCACCGCCCCATACTTCGACTTGACCGACTCCAGAATCTGTTCCGTCATGATTCCCTCCAAAAACATATTCGCCAAACGACTATATCCCTTGCGTACATATTCGTCAAGGCGTATAAG
>PMPH01000030.1 GCA_003161045.1 Acidobacteriaceae bacterium | reverse complement strand
CCCACCGCGCCCTCGTGGTAGGTGGTGGACTCGATCTCGCACAACTGGCGGGTAAAGCGGATGGGATCAAGAGTTTCCGGCTGGGGTGCAAGCGGCGGACGATCGGTCTTCATACTGTCAGAATATCCTAATCGGCACGGGCTTTCGTTCGGAACTCATTCGCGCAGCCTGCCGGATTCGAGTCCACGGCGCGGGGCGCGCCTGGCGAGCAGGCAGGCAGCTGCGCACGCTAACTGCCACACCAGGAGGCTTTTTTGCGATGACGCGCGAAGAGCATGCGGTATAAAGAAATCTTTACACCCTGCGCGTAGAATGATGAGCGTATGACCACTACAGCGCTACCGCCTCTTTCCCGTCCGGCTACGGTGTTACCGTTGCTACGCGCCGTGGATTTGGCCGGTCCCGCTGGCCGGCTCGAAGCTCTGGTGAACGAAGCCGCGCCGGATGCGCCGTTTGCCGCGCTGGTCTGCCATCCGCACCCCCTGGGCGGCGGCACGATGCACAACAAGGTGGTTTACCACGCAATGAAGGCGCTCAACGACCCGCAGTGGGGGCTGGGCTGTCCGGTTTTGCGCTTCAACTTTCGCGGAACGGGCCTGAGTCAGGGCGTTCACGATGGCCAGGCAGAGGCCGAGGATGTGCTGGCCGCGCTCGACTGGCTGGAACACGAGTACCGCCGGCCGCTGGTTGTGGTGGGCTTCAGCTTCGGCGCGGCAATGGCGCTGGAAGCCTGTTGCCGGCCCTCCCAGATGCCCGCAAGAGTGTGCGCGCTGGCCCTGCTGGGCCTTCCCATCCAAGCCGAGAATCGCAACTACCTCTACCCCTGCCTTGCAAATTGCCGCCTTCCCAAACTCTTTCTGAGTGGAGCAAACGACTCCTACGCGCCGGCCGCGCAGATGACAGAGGTGGCCGCCTCCGCCGCCGAGCCTAAACAATTGGTGCTTTTCCCCCACGCCGATCACTTCTTCACCGGTCAACTCGAGCCGCTCAAGGCAGCGCTCGCCGGTTGGCTGAAGGAGCAACTCTGATGACTCCAGTCAGCGATTCAGCTCTCGATCCTCTACACGCCACGGCTACGGAAATCTTTACCGGCGCGCTGCGCGCATGCAACATCGCCTCGGCCTTCGATCGCCGCATCTGCATTGAAGGCAACACGCTCTATCGCCTTCTGCCTGACGGCAGCGGGCCGGACACCATTGATCTCTCCTGTTACAAGAAGATTTTTGTCATTGCACTGGGCAAGGCCGCCAGTCCCATGCTCGAGGTCCTGCTCGATCGCGTGAAACGCCGCAAGGGAATGCGCGGCATCTGCTGCTCGAACCAGCTTCCCAAGTGCCGCAACTGGCGATTTCGCTACTTCGAGGGCGGCCATCCGCTGCCCAACGAGGAATCGTTCGCCGCGGCCCGCGCCGCGCTGGCACTGCTCAAGAAGGCCAAAAAGGACACGCTCATCTTCTTCCTGATTTCAGGGGGAGGATCGGCCATGTTCGACCTGCCGCTGGACCCCCGGATTACGCTTGACGACACGATTGCATTCCACGAGTCACTGCTGGCCTCGGGCGCCAGAATCAGCGAGATCAACACACTGCGCAAGCATTTTTCTGCGGTGAAGGGCGGGCGCCTGGCCATGGCCGCGCCGGAAGCGGCCAAGGTCAGCCTGCTGCTGCCCGACGTGCCGCTGCGTTCGCTCGACGCCTTGGCCTCCGGTCCCACTTCGCCCGACCACTCGACTGTAGCCGATGTGCGCAGCCTGCTGGAAAAATTCAATCTGAAGGCCAAACTGCCGCCTTCGGTGAGCGCTTTCTTTGAGCGCGAAGACCTGCCCGAGTCGCCCGGCAACAAGGGCTGGCGTCCGCCCTTTTTCCCCAAGTCTTCCAAGAACGGAGCTTTGCCCACGCGCGGCGTCACCGCGGCCGCGGCCATGAGCGAAGAAGACGAGGCCTTTCGCGAATCGGTCTTCGAAATTATGCTCTCCAGCCACGATCTGTCGGAGAATGCCCGTTTGCTGGCGCAGAAGGCCGGCTTCCATGTGGTGGTGGACAACAGTTGCGACGACTGGGACTACGCCGAGGCCGCCCGCTATCTGCTGGAGCGCTTTCATGCCTTGCGCGCCATTCATCCGCGCCTGTGCCTGATCTCGGTCGGCGAGGTTACGGTCAAAATCGATCGTGTTCCCGGCTCCGGGGGCCGCAACCAGCAGTTTGTCATGGAGTGCGCGCTGGAGTTGGAGAAGTACGAGGGCGAGCGGCTAACCGTGCTCAGCGCGGGCTCTGATGGCATTGACGGCAATACGCAGGTGGCCGGGGCCATTGCCGATCCCACTACCGTGACCCGTGCTCACGCCTTCGGGTTTCACCTGAAGTCATCGCTGGCTGCCTTCGACGCCTGTCCGATGTTCACCGCCCTGGGCGACGCCGTGGTCACCGGCCCCACCGGCCACAATCTGCGCGACCTGCGCCTGCTGCTGGCCGACAATTCATGACGCGGCTCGCGCCTTGAAAAGCGCCACGGTCAGGGCAATTGCGCGCGCATGGCGCTGATCTCGGCATAGGTGGCATCGGCGGCGGCGCGGCGGTCGGGGTAGACGCGCGGCTGGCCAAAGCGCACCACGGCGAAGAAGCCGGGCGTGCCGAGCATCTTCCAGAGGTGAGGCAGAAACGCCGCATCTCCGATCCAGCAAAGCTCTCGCTCCTCGATGCCGCCGTCGATAACGTAGCGAATGGCGGCGGCGGTAATCGGCGCTCCGGCAGCGGTGGCCGACGCGATCAGCCGGGAGCGGAAGGGCAGCACTTGGCTGCCGTCGCTGGTGGTGCCCTCGGGAAACAGCAGCACCGGAACCGGCAGCTTGAACCTCTGGATGATCTCTTCGGCCACCGAGTTTGCGCTGGCCAGGCTCGACCGGTCGAGGAAGATCGTCCCTCCAGCGCGCGCCGCCGTTCCGAAGAAAGGCCAGCCGGCAATCTCCATCTTGGAGACAAAAAAACAGGGCATGGCCGCCGAGAGGATCAGAATGTCGAGGTAGCCGAGGTGGTTGGCGACCACCAGCCCACCAGTGGGCGGAGCGCCCTCCACGCGGTAGTGAACGCCCAGGCCGTCCAGAACCAGCCGGCAGGAGGATTGCATCCACAGGGCGCGGCTTTCGAGCGTAACCGGACCGCGCAGGCGCAGCCGCCAGAAGCGGAAGATGACCAGGGCAAGCGCCCATCCCAGCGCCACAGCGCGCCGGGCAGCACGAAGGCTCACCGGGCGAGCGGAGCCAGGAAGCGGTTGCGCGCCGAGGGCGAGAGCAACTTCAGATCGAGCAAGGTAAGAAAATCGATGGTGCCGAACTCCCGGTCCCAGGCCGGCGGGCCACAGATGCGCGCGCCGATGGCCAGGTAGGTCTTCAGCAGCTTGGGGACGCGAACCTGGAGTGGGGGAGGATTCAACTGGGAGGGGGCGGTGGTCCGCATCGATGGTTCCTGCCGGCAGGGCGACGGCTGTGCAAGTCGGCCCTCTAGCTCGATGGGAGATGCATAGGCGGCGGTTGGCACGGTCCCAAACCCCGGCAAAACCCGGTAATGCTCGAGCTGGCGGTACATCTGCCAGCCCTCGGCCGGATTTTTCGAAGTCAGTGACGAGCAGCCGATCAGGTAACGCAAGCCCATATCGGTAGCATACTGCGCAATCCCTCTCCACAGCAGCGTCAAAACCTCGGGAGTGCGGTGTTCGCGATCGATCGAGGCGCGACCCAGCTCCAGGATGCCGCTCCGCAGCGGCTCATAAGGAGAAAAATCGAACTCCTTCTCGGAGTAGTAGCCCAGGTTGTGTGCAGCGGTGGCGCCGGATTGCATGCGGTAGGTTCCGACGACGCGACGCGCTGGATTGCCCTCCATTTTGTCTTCGACCAGCAGGTGTTCGCAGAAGAGGTCGAACTGGTCGGTGTCCAAGCCGGTCCGGTAGGAGCTGGCCAACCCCTCGCCCAGTTCGATGTTGAAGACTTTGAAGCGGAGACGGCAGGCGGCGTCGCGATCCTCGACACTCTCGGCCAGCCGCAAACGGTAGCGGCCGGCTTCGGCCCACACCCGCCGTGAAGGGCTGTTGGCGAACAGACCAGGAGCATGAATGTGCGGTTTCTGAAGCGCCGGAGCCTGAAGCGCCGGAGATGGGAGCGCGGGGGATGAGAGCGCCGATGGCGCCGATGGAACAAACGCGGGACAGGCCAGATCCACCAGCGCGGTGGAGCCAGCGGCCAGCTTCATAGGAACCTTTTGCCGAATGGGCGGGATCACCAAAACAGTATCCGCCGGGCAGTGTAAAAGGACGGTCAAGCTAGCGCGAATAGCGTGCAAATACTTTATTCAACCTGTAACCTGGCGGTAATAAATGGAACCTTCCGCACTGGGAGATTTCTTGGCCGGTCTATAGTGATTTTCCAGTTGCGATAGAGGGAGTTAGAAGCAGCCTATCGTCTTCAGAAAGCTGAATTTCTCATTGGCCAGGGGGCAGAGCCCAAAATGAAATGCAGCCGGCGGACAAGAGCAAATTTCCAGCAGAGATTTGCGGGAGCGAAAAGGCAAACAAAGCGGACGCGGATGAAAAAATAGTTGGGAAGTAAGGAAAAGGCGAACGGCCGGGAGCGCTTCCATCGCCCCTGGTTGCGCCCCGGCCGTTCGAGGAGGACACCATGCTCTTTCTCTCTTTTCTTACTGTGTTTTCACTGTGGCACAGACGGAGATAATACTATGCAAAACAAAATGAAATGATTCTCATTTTGGGCGGGCGCAGTCAGCTTGTGTCCATTCAGGAGTGCGGGGCAGAACTGCACGGAACCTGCCGGCGTAAATTTGCCGGCTCGCTTCGGGCTCATCGGCAGCCCCGGTTTGTCGCAGAGCTTTACACCACAAAGTACTTTGCTTGCGGATGGTGGACGATGAGGGCGTTGGTGCTCTGCTCGGGTTCGAGGAGAAAGTTCTCGGTGAGCCGCACGCCGATCCTCTCCTCGGGTTTGAGCAGGTGGAAAATCTTCGCCTGGTCCTCCAGATTCGGGCAGGCCGGATAGCCGAAGGAGTAGCGGGAGCCGCGGTACTTCTGATGGTAAAGGTCGGCGATGCGCGGCGAGTCGCCGCCGGCTATGCCGAGAAACTCCCGCGCCTGTTTGTGCACCAGTTCGGCCAGCGCCTCGGCGGTTTCGACCGAGAGGCCGTGCAGGTAAAGGTAGCGGGTGAAGTCGCCGGCCGCGAAGAGCCTGGCCGTCTGGCGGCTGGCCTCGCTGCCGATGGTCACAATGGAAAAGCCGATGACGTCGCGTTGATTTGAGTTGAGCGGCTCAAAGAAATCGGCAACCGAAAGCCTGCGTCCCTGCGGCTGGCGCGGAAAAGCGATGCGTTCCAGCTCGCGTTCGGGGTCTTCAGGATCGAAGACGATCAGCTCGTCGCCCTGGCTGGCGCAGGGATAGAAGCCGAGAATCGACCTGGGCTCAAACCAGTCCGCGGCTTTTACTTCCTGCTGGAGATCCAATAGTACCGGCCGGTACTTTTCCTCGATCAGCCGCAGATAATCGCCCTGCGCGGCGTTCTTCAACTGCCACTGATTCTTGAAGAGGGCGGTTTCGTTGAGATAGGGAAAGATTTCGTCGAGTTTATAACTCTCGAAGACGCGCGCCCCCCAGAAGGCCGGCCTGGGAATGGAGGCAACCCGCTCGACGGCCGGCGAACGGCCCTCCGGCGTCAACTCGACGAGGGTCAGATCGGGATCGATTGCGCCGCCCCTGGCGAAGACCTTCACTGTCCGGCCCTCGGTTTCGCGGCTCTCGCGCACCGCCGCGTCGGTAGAGGTCAGGTCGGCCATGGCGTGCAGCCCGGCGAAGGCGTCCTCGGCATAAAAGACCGGCCCGGCGTACTCCTTGCGCAAATCCTCTTCGACGTACTTTCGCGTCAGCGCCGCGCCGCCGCAGATGACGGGCACGGTCATGCCCAGCCGCTCCAGATCCTGCAAGACGTACTTCATCTCGAGGGTGGATTTGACCAGCAGGCCGCTCAGCCCGATGGCCTCGGCGTTGATCTCGCGCGTGGCGGCGATGATCGCGTCCGAGGGCTGCTTGATGCCCAGATTGACGACGCGATAGCCGTTGTTGGAGAGGATAATATCGACGAGATTCTTGCCGATGTCGTGCANNGCGGCGGAATCGAGCACCGAGGGCAGTTGCATCTTGCGCGCGCCGAAGAGGTCTCCCACGGTCTTCATGCCGTCGAGCAGGACCGTGTTAATAAGTTCAAGCGGAGAGTGAGTTATGAGCGCAGTTTCGAGAGCCTCTTCGAGCGACTGCTTGTGCTCGCCCAATCCAATCGTCCGCTCGCCGCGAATAATCAACCGCTTGAGCTTTTCGTCGGCGGTAAGGTCTTCGACCTCGATTTCTTCTTCCTGAACCGATCCCTTGCCCAGGCTGGCGAAATGGGCCATGTAGACCTGCAAGGGGTCGCCACCGCTGCGGTTCGGTCCCCAATCCTGGAAGATCAGCTTGCGGGCCAGCTCGACTTCCTTCTCAGGAATCTTGTAGAGCGGATAAATCTTCGAGTAGTTGACGATGGCCGCATCGAGGCCCCGGTCCACGGCCTCCTTGAGGAAGACCGAATTCAGCACGCGGCGGGCGTAGGCGTTCAGCCCGAAGGAAATGTTCGAGACGCCGAGAACCGTCCGCGAGCGGGGCAGTTCGAGCTTGATGCGCCGCACCGCTTCCAGCGTCTCGATGGCCGCCGTGCGGTAGTCCTCCTGGCCGGTCGAGATGGGCAGGGTGAGCGCGTCGAAGATCAGGTCCTCGGGGCGCATTCCGTACTGGTTGACGGCCAGATCGTGGATGCGATGCGCGATGGCCACCTTGCGGTCGGCGGTCAGCGCCATGCCCTGTTCGTCGATGGTGAGCGCAATGACCGCGGCCCCGTAACGGCGCGCCATGGGCAGCACCAGGCTGGTGCGCTTCTCGCCGTCTTCGAGGTTGATCGAGTTGATGACGGGCTTGCCGGGAATGCGCTTCAGAGCCTCTTCGATGACGCCGGCCTCGGTTGAATCGACGAGGATCGGCGCGGGAACGCGAGTGGCGATTTTTTCCAGCACCGCGTTCATGTAAGCGGTTTCGTCCTCGCCGACGATGGCGCAGCAGAGATCGAGCATCTGCGAGCCCTCGCCGACCAGCCGCTTGGCCATGGCGAGGATGCCGTCGTAGTCGCCCGCGCGCACCATGTTGCGAAAGCTGTCGAGGCGGGTGGTGGTGTTCATCTCCTCGGCGATGATGATGGGCTGCGCGTCGGCCTCAAGCGTCTGCGCCGAGAAGGCGCTGGCCGCGACCGATTGCGGCTTGAGGGCGCGCGGAGCCGGCTGAATGCCTTTGACCGCCTCGGCCACGGCGCGCAGATGCTCGGGGGTGGTGCCGCAGCAGCCGCCGACCACCTGCACGCCGTACTCGGTGACAAAGCGCCGCAGCCAGGAGGCCAGCTCGGCCGGGGTGAGCTTGTAAACCGCGTGGCCGCCCTCATTTTGCGGCAGGCCGGCGTTGGGCTGCACGCTGATGGGCAGAGCCGAGTTCTGGCAGAGGAAGCGGACCGCGTCGTTCATCTCCGCCGGGCCGGTGGCGCAGTTGAGGCCCACAACGTCGGGCTGAAGGCTTTCGAGCACGGCCAGCGCCGCGCCAATCTCCGAGCCGAGCAGCATGGTCCCGGCGGCCTCCAGGGTGATCTGGGCCTGAATGGCTACCCGGTGGCCGGGATTGGGAAACTTGCCCTCCTGGGCGGAGCGGATGGCGTCCTGGCAGGCGGCGATGGCGATTTTGGCTTGCAGCAGATCCTGGCAGGTTTCCACCAGCAGCACGTCCACGCCGCCCTCGACCAGCGCCTCGGCCTGCTCGCGGTAGGCCGCGGCCATCTCGTCGTAGCCGATGTGGCCCAGCGAGGGCAGCTTGGTGGTGGGGCCCATCGAGCCGGCGACAAAGCGGGGCTGCTCGGGGGTCGAGTACTCGTCGGCCACCGCGCGGGCCAGCCGCGCCGCTGCCAGGTTCAGCTCGCGGGTGCGGCCGGCGAGGCCGTACTCGGCCAAAACGATCGAGGCCGAGCCGAAGCTGTCGGTCTCGATGACGTCGCAGCCGGCCTCCAGAAAGGAGGCGTGGACGGTGCGGATCACCTCCGGCCGCGAGAGCACGAGCAGCTCGTTGCACCCCTCATGGCCCCAGAACTCCTCCGCGGTCAGGTTGTGCTTTTGCAGATTGGTGCCCATCGCGCCGTCGAAAACCAGCACGCGCCGCTTCAGTTCCGTAAGAAAGTCCGCCAAAATCGCTCCTGAACTCACCGGCCGCCGGAAAAAACAGGAAATGCGGCCAATGTCCCAGTCTAGGATAACTGGATCATGCCGTTTGAGGCGATTCGCGCAGAGTCTGGAATGTTAGTTTGCTGCCCCGAGCGCCTCGACCGGCAGCAGCATGTCTTCCTTGCGCATGACCAGATTGGTGGCGTTCAAGGTGGCCAGCTCGAAGCCGTGGNNTCGGTGTTCTCCGCGGCCTCGATATAAATGCAATTGGAGGGGCAGGCGGCGGCGCAGAGGAAGCAGGCCACGCACTTTTCCAGGCCGTTTTCGTCGCGCTGGAGGAGGTGGGCGCCGCGAAAGCGCTGCTCGAAGACTGCTCCGCGCAGGGGGCCGTCGCCGTCGGGGTAGTTTTCCACCTGGGTGGGCTCGAAGATCTCCCGGAAGGTGATGCTCATGCCCCTGACAATGCCGGCGATATTGCCCAGAATCGACATGGGGGTAGTATACGATGGTTGCCGGGAGAAATTTACGATGCAAATGAAGGTTTGTCGAGCGATTTTCCTGTTGACGGCGTTCGCGGCTGGAACGGTTGCCGCAATGGCACAGTATAAGAGTCTGCAACCGCCAGCGCCGGAAGGCGAGATGAACGGCATGGAGACGAGCAAGTGCAAATGCATGGATCATGGCATGGAGTCTCCGGTGCCGGCCGGGACAATGCGCATTACCTTTGGGGATAAATCCGCCGAGTGGACCCCGGCCACGCTAGCCGCGCTGCCGCACCAGAGCATCACCGTCGTCAACGGCCACACCAAGGAGACCCTGACCTTCTCCGGCATACCCCTGATCGACCTGCTTACCCGGCTAGGCGTTCCCGACAAGTCGGAAGGCAAGCTGTTGAGGCTTTATCTCGTGGCCGAGGGCGCCGATGGCTACAAAGTGGTCTACTCGCTGGCCGAGATCGCCCCAGCCGTGAGCCATTCCACGGTGATCGTCGCCGACGCGATGAACGGAAAACCCCTTGTCGGCAGCGTGCCCTTGCGATTAGTGAATACCAGCGACAAAGGCCTCTCCCGCTGCGTGAGGAACCTGATGGCTGTTCGGGTGCTGACGGTGGAGTAATATTGCTTCCTTTGCCTTCCCGCGGAGCCTCCTGAGTGGAGGCTCCGCCCAGGAAGTTTATTTCTTATGTGACTCATCCTGCTTCTGCGGAGCAGCCTGGCGTTGCGGAGCAGCCTGCCTTTGAGGAGCCGCTTGGCGCTGCTGTGGCGCAGCCTGCCGCTGTTGTGGCGCAGCCTGGCGTTGCGGAGCGGCCTGCCTTTGAGGAGCCGATTGGCGCTGTTGTGGGGCAGAACGCTGTTGCGGAGCCGCTTGGCGTTGAGGGGTCGCCTGCCGTTGCTGCTGCGCCTGGTGCTGCTGCGCCTGACGCTGTTGTTGTTGTCCTGCCTGGCGCTGCTGCTGCGCTTGGTGCTGCTGCTGCTGTTGACCTGCTTGGCGTTGCTGCTGTTGCTGACCTGCCTGGCGCTGCTGCTGCTGTTGACCCGCTTGGCGTTGCTGCTGTTGCTGACCTGCCTGGCGCTGCTGCTGCGCTTGGTGCTGCTGTTGCGCGACTGCACGATTGGTTTTCTGCAACGCCGCTGGGGCCCTCACATTGCGATCTGCCGCAAGCGGCTTGGCTACGGCAAAACTCGATGGCCGGCCATGGTTGGCACTCGCAAACTGTGCTCGATTGCTGCTGGCGGCACGCTGATTCTGTATTTGTGCCCTCATCGGCGCAGTGTGCTGTTGATGCATCGCCGCCATTTCAGCAGGCCGCGCCCGCATCTGGAGACCCCCTGATCCGCCGTTGTAACTCACATGGGAGCCGCGCTGGTAATTATTCATGGGGCGGTTGTAAATGTATTGCGCCCTTGAGCCGTTCATATTATTGAAGGAGCGGTTGTAGTTGAAGTGGCCGCCGCCCCAGTAGCCGCCCTGGTAGCCAAAGCCAATGTAACCAAAGCCGTAATCGATGCCGCCATAGTAGCCGACGTACTGGCCCCAGTAACCGGGGTAAAACCCATAATGGTGATGCCAGTAGCCCCAGTAGCCGGGCGTCCAGAGCGCCCCCTCATACGGAGCCTCCACCCACGCGCCGGGCACCCAGTAATAGCCGTATGGACCCCAGGCCCAGTATCCGGGCGTCCACAGGTAGCCGTCGCCGGGAGCAGGGGGCTGGTCGTAGTCGGGCAATGGCGGTGGCGGCTGGGCAGCGGTGTATTCCGGCTGCTCTCCGTACCCCGGATCATACGAACCCTGGTCCGGCGCCTGGGAGTAGGAGCCGTTCGCAGCGGGCGGCGGAGCGCTTTGCTGGGCGCCGGAAGCTGCGGGCGCCGCAGCGCTCGAATTGGCAGAGACGGGGGCCATGTTGTCCGCCGCCGGGTCCGAGGGCTGATTCTGTGCGCCCGGCTGGCTGTTATCCGCATTGGTCAGGGTTGGATTCTGGTGGCATCCGGCGGTGAAAACCACCACCGCCAAGGCAAGTAACGGCAATCGTACAAATCCGGGCAGACGTATCATTTCAATCTCCAGTCGATCGGATATTATCCGAATCGACTGGCGCGAAACAGTTCTCTATTGACCACGGCAGGGTTGAAATTCAGCGCCGCGCGCCGGGCGGCACGGAGCGGCCGTGGTTGTTGGCCGGCGGGGTGGTAACGGGCCTGCGTTCGGAGCGATGCGGCGCCATCTGCTGGCAGAGCGCCGAGTCCTGGCCGCGCGCCAGTCCCGAATCCAGAGTGGCATTTTGCGCGCCGCAGAGCCGCTGCTTCATGGCCTTGGCCTCCTTGCCGCTGAGCAGTTGGGTGCGCTCCAGCTTGCTGTAGGGATCCAGGTCATAGCGGTAGACGACGTCCTCGGCCGGCTTCAGTTTTCCGTAGTCGAAGTGGCTCCATGTGCCGATCACTTCGCGGCCGTTCGGCTCATTCAGCACCGCGTAGACCTGGGTGAGCGCAACGCCCGCCGGAGAATTGTCGGTCCACGCCAACGCGCCCTGACCGCCGCGCATCCAGCGGGTGGTCCACATGTGGTGCGGCCGGTCGTAGTAAAAGGCCGTGAAAAACGTGGACGCTGCGCACTCATTGCAATCGTCGTAGAGCGCGCCCAGCTCCGGCGGCCGGCCATCGGCCAGCGGCATCCAGTCGAGCAGGCGCAGATTCGCGCCCTTGAGCAGCGGAGCAACCACGTGGCTGGTCAGCGAGGCGTACCAGACGGTGAAGGTGTCGGCGTCGGGCGGCGACTGCGGCGTGGCGCGCAGCGTGGTGACCACCAGCGCCGCATCGTACTCGACGCCGATCTCGCGAATCGCCGTCCACTTTTCAGGCTCCAGCGACCGCTTGACCCAGACCGCCACGTCCTGGTCCTTGGCGGAGTGGAAGTCGATCCAGCGAAAGGAGGCGGGGGCCTGCTGGGCTTGCAAGGGGGTTGCGGCGGCCAGCATTGCCGCGATCAAGCTATAGAAGAGCCAAGGAATAACGACCCGCATGAGTCTAGGTATAGCAGAGAGGCGTCGCGACGCGGCAGGTGACCTATGCTGGCCGCAGAGGGAAAAAACGCATTAACCTTGGGCAGGCTGCCGACTTCGCCACGTTCCACTCAGAATGCAGGCGAGAGCGGGGACACCACTTCACAGCCCCAGCTTCTCCCAGATCGCATCGATTTTGGCCTTGGTGGCGCGGTCCATCTCGATCATCGCGGGCCAGGGGCGCTCAAAGCCCTCGGCCTTCCACTTTCTGGTGGCGTCGATGCCCATCTTCGATCCAAAATTCGGCAGGCGCGAGGCGTGGTCGAGCGAATCGACCGGGCCGAGGGTGAATTGAATGTCGCGCTCCGGGTCGATGTTGTTGGCCACGCGCAAGGTCACCTCGCCCACGTCCTGTACGTCGCAATCCTCGTCCACCACCACAATGCACTTGGTGAACATCGCCTGGCCCAGCCCCCAGATGGCGTTCATCACCTTGCGCGCCTGGCCGGGGTAACTCTTGCGGATGGAAACCAGCATCAGGTTGTGGAAGACGCCCTCGGCGGGCAGGTGAATGTCCACCAGCTCGGGAATCTGCATCTTCATGGCGGGCAGGAAGATGCGCTCGA
>PMPH01000049.1 GCA_003161045.1 Acidobacteriaceae bacterium | reverse complement strand
TTGAATCGCTCCGCCAGAAGGCTTTGGCGCTGCCCACCGAAGCCGTTGCAGTGTAAGCTGTAAAGGAACTGTTTCACTTTGCCTTGAAGGGGATGGGCTGAAGTCCGTCCCCTTCGGGGTTCAATTCAAGCCGGTTCTGAAGCCTTGCGGTTTGCCTGCCCAAAATGCCTCTGTTTGCCCGCATTCGCGAAGACATCAACTCCGTGCTCGAGCGCGATCCGGCGGCTCGTTCGCGGCTCGAGGTTCTTACCTGCTATCCGGGACTGTGGGCGGTTTGGATTCAACGCCTCTCCCATGCTCTCTGGCGCGCGCGGCTGTTGCTCATGGCACGGCTGGTCTCGCAGGTTGCCCGCTTCTTCACCGGCGTCGATATTCACCCCGGCGCGCAGTTGGGGCGGCGGCTGTTCATCGACCACGCCATGGGGGTGGTCATCGGCGAAACCGCCAGTGTGGGCAACGACGTGACGATGTACCAGGGCGTGACGCTGGGCGGCACCGGCAAGGGCCACGGCAAGCGCCATCCCACGGTCTGCGACGGCGTCTTCATCGGCAACAACGCCAACGTGCTGGGCAACATCACCGTCGGCGAAAACTCGCGCATCGGCGCCGGCTCGGTGGTGCTGGCCGATGTGCCGCCCAATTCGACCGTGGTGGGCGTTCCGGCGCACATCGTCTATTGCAACGGCCAGCGGGTGCTGATTACCGATCCGCACGACGTGAAGGACCCGCTCTCGGATGCGCTCATTGCTCTATCCAGCCGCGTCGAGGAGTTGGAAGAGAGGATTGGCAGCCAGGCACAGCCCGCCGAGCCCTTTGCCGCCGAAGCAGCCGAACGCGAGGCCTATCGCCAGGAGCTGGAGCGGCTGCGGCAGTACGTCTCGATGGGCGAAGGCATTTGAGAAGGAGCCTTGGCCCGGCTTTTTGATTGCCCGAGCCTTTCTCGCCGGTTTCTTCGCTGGCCGGGCCGCTTCCCGGCCAGCTTCTTCATCCACTGAGCCGCCGCATTTCCCGCCTTTTCTGCCGGCTCCCACGCCCGTTTTCGTTCCGGCTTTCGCTGGCCCGCCGATCAATTCACGCCCGCCGGAGGAACCGCGCCCGTCCTGGAAAAATTCATCCGCGCTCTCGCGAATCGCCAGCTTTCGCCAATCGCCAGATGTAACGAATCGCCGGTTTTATGACTCTCATAGAGTGAAAGGAATTGCTGCTTATGGAAGTGAAGATTACTCATCTCGATCAGGTCAGGTTCAGCATTCAGGCGCGCTCCCATACGATTCTCTGCGACCAGCCGGCGGAAAATGGCGGCGAAGACTCCGGCATGACACCCCCGGAGCTGCTGCTGGCCTCGCTGGGCTCTTGCGCGGCCTTTTATGCGGTTCAGTACCTGCGAACCCGCAAGCTGGCGGAGTCCGGCCTCGAGGTCACGGTTGCCGCTGACAAGCTCACGCAGCCCGCGCGGCTGGGCAACTTCCAAGTCCGTGTCGTCTGCCCTGTTCCGCTTAGCGAAGAGCAGAGGGAGGCCCTGATGCGCTCCGTGCACCACTGCCTGATTCACAACACGCTGTTGTCGCCGCCGGAAATCAAGATCGAGCTGGTAACGCGCTAGACTTGAATCTGGAACCCTTGATGATGAGATTTTTTAGCGGTAGAAAAGACAAACCGGAGAGTACGGCAGCCCAACCCAGCGGCGAAGAACCGGAGCCAGCAGCCCTGGAATCGGAGACTCTGGAGAACAGCTACTCCGCCGAGGCCGAGGGCTCCAAGCCCGGCTTTCTGGCCCGCATGAAGCAGGCTGTCGCGCGCACCCGCGAGTCCTTTTCGGCCAAGATCGAGACCATCGTCGCGCTCTCCCGCACGGTCGACGAATCCACGCTGGAGGATCTGGAGACGGCGC
This sequence comes from Acidobacteriaceae bacterium, assembly GCA_003161045.1. Classification (GTDB taxonomy): domain Bacteria; phylum Acidobacteriota; class Terriglobia; order Terriglobales; family Acidobacteriaceae; genus Telmatobacter. Next base: position 28,735 of record PMPH01000049.1, on the reverse strand, counting down.
TGATTACCAGCGACCTGGGCGTCCAGACCACCACCGCCATCCTCGACGCCCTGCGCGACCGCGCCCGCCGCCAGGCCATTGAAGGCGGCGAGGAACTGCGCACGCTGCTCAAGGCCCAGATCTGCGCCATTCTCGAAGCTCCGCGGCGGCCCATCCCCGCGCCCGAAGCGCCGCCCATGGTCACTTTTCTGGTGGGCGTCAACGGCACCGGCAAAACCACCTCCGCGGGCAAGCTGGCCGCCTGGTACCGCGCCCAGGGGCACACAGTTCTGTTGTGCGCCGCCGACACCTTCCGCGCCGCAGCCATCGAGCAGCTTGCGGTCTGGGCCACCCGCTCCGGCGTCGAGATGATCAAGACCCGCCAGGGCGGCGACCCCGCCGCGGTGCTCTACGATGCCGCCACGGCCGCCAAGGCGCGCCAGATCGACCACCTGATTGTGGACACCGCCGGAAGGCTGCACACCAAAACCGGCCTGATGGACGAGTTGGACAAAATGCGCCGCACGGCGGCCAAGCTGATTCCCGGCGCACCGCATGAGGTCCTGCTGGTGATGGACGCAACCACCGGCCAGAATGGCTTGCAGCAGGCGCGCCAGTTCACCCAATCGGCCGGCGTCACCGGCATCGTGCTGACAAAACTGGATGGGACGGCCAAGGGCGGCATCGCCGTCGCCATCGCCCAGGAACTCAACCTGCCGGTGCGCTTTGCCGGCGTGGGCGAGCAGATGACCGACCTGCTCGAGTTTTCACCCGCCGAGTTCGTCGATTCGCTGCTGGGGTAATCCATGAACGAGGAAGATCAAGACCGGTTCTGGATGCAGCGGGCCCTCGATCTGGCCCGGCGCGGCATTGGCGTCAGTTCGCCCAACCCGGCTGTGGGCTGCGTCCTGCTCGACAGCGCGGGCCAGGTGGCTGGCGAGGGCTGGCACGAGTACGACCGGTTCGATCACGCCGAGGTTGCCGCCCTCAAGGCCGCCGGGGGCCCCATCCCTTCCTCGCCCTTTGCAGAGGGGGTGGAAAGCCGAGCCGGCAGCCGCCTGCGCGGCGGCACGGCCTACGTTACGTTGGAGCCCTGCAACCACACCGGCCGCACCGGCCCGTGCACCGAGGCGCTGATTGCCGCTGGCCTCCGTCGCGTGGTGGCGGCCACCATCGACCCCAACCCCGCCGTCGCCGGTCACGGCCTCGACCACTTGCGTGGGGCGGGACTTGACGTGGTTCTTGGCCCATGCGAAGCCGAAGCCCGCCGCCTCAACGAGGGCTTTGCCTGCTGGAGCCAGCACCGCCGTCCGCTGGTGCTGATGAAGGTGGCCATGACGCTCGACGGCCGCATCGCGCCGCCGCCCGGCGAACGCCCTCTGCGCGAACCTTACTGGATCACCGGCGAGGCCTCCCGCGCCGCCGTGCAAACCCTCCGCTGGCAGGCCGACGCGGTGCTGACCGGCGTGGACACTGTCCTGGCCGACGACCCCCTGCTGACCGACCGCAGCGGCCTGCGCCGCCGCCGTCCGCTGCTGCGCGTGGTCCTCGACTCGTCGCTGCGCCTGCCGCTGGACGCCAAGCTGGTGGCCTCGGCCCACGACGATTTGGTCGTCTTCACGGTTTCAACCGATGAGACCCGCGTCAGCGCACTGCGCCAGCGCGGTGTCCGCGTCGAGGTTCTGCCCGCCGAAGCCGGGGTCCCCGGCGACAGGTCTTCGTCGCTGGGGTGGGAAGCCGGGGTCCCCGGCGACAGGTCTTCGTCGCCGGGGCGGGAAGCGGGCCGCGTTCCGCTGGGCAAAGTCCTGGACAAGCTGGGCGAAGAGGGGATTCTGACCCTGCTGACCGAGACCGGCCCGCGGCTGAACACGGCCCTGCTCACCGGCGGCTTGGTGGACCGCGTTCAACTCTTCGTCTCTCCGCAGCTCATGGGTTCCAGCGCCGTTCCCGCCTTCTGCCTCATCGCCCACCCTCTCCGCATGGACAAAGTCGAGGTCGAGCGCTACGGCGACGACCTGGCGCTCTCTTCGCTGCTAAAAGACCCCTGGCCGCAGACCCGCAGTTAGAGTTCAAAGGTTGGCGCCGGGTCCAGCGGCCTACTCGCGCTTTGCAGAAAGCTTCCTGGCCGGCTTTTGAGCAGCGCGCTCAGGCTTGGCCGCCTGCGTTTCCGAGGCCGTTGGCGCCGTGACTTCCGCGACGAGAGGCTCCGGGGCCGGTTTCTCCTCGCGGGGAGCAAAAAAGCGAACGCCTTCCTGGCGCTCGCCGATCACATGCAAGCGCAGAAAGTTGGTCGAGCCGGACCGGGTGCGTGTGCCGGCGACAATGGCGATGACCTCGCGGGGCTTGATGTAGCCGCCCGCCACGAGCTGATTTTCGGCCAGCTCGACCAGGGCCTCGGTGGAGGTAACCTTGGGGCAGCGGATGGGAGTCGTCCCCCACAGCAGGCTGAGGCGGTTGATGGTAATCTCGACCGGGCTGAGGGCGAAGATCGGCGCCGAGGGGTGGTACTTCGACAGGTGGAGGGCCGTGGAACCTGACTCGGTGAACAGCGCAATGGCGCGCAGGGCCAGATCGTCGGCGGCGTGCGCCGTGGCCTCGCAGATGGTTTCGGCGATCGACAGATGGGGCCGCCTCTGCTCGCGGCGGTCAGCCTCCCCAACCTCCTTGATGTGGCGCTCGGCATCGACGATGATGCGCGCCATCATCGAGACGGTCTCGACCGGGTACTTTCCCACCGCCGATTCACCCGAGAGCATCACGGCGTCGGTGCCGTCGTAGACCGCGTTGGCCACGTCCGAGACCTCGGCACGCGTGGGACGGGGGTTTTCGATCATCGACTCCAGCATTTGGGTAGCGGTGATGACCGGCTTGCGGAGCTCGGCGGCGCGGCGGATGATGTGCTTCTGGATGGCGGGAACCTGCTCGGGCGGCAACTCGACACCCAGGTCGCCGCGGGCCACCATGATGGCGTCGGCCGCAGTCAGAATGCCGTCCAGATCCTCGATGGCCTGAGGCTTTTCCAGTTTGGCGATGATCCAGGTTTCGCCGCCCAGGGCGGTCACGCGGTTGCGCACCAGGCGAACATCCTCGGCGGTGCGCACAAAGGAGACGGCGATGGCGTCCACCCCGTTCTTGAGCGCGAATTCCAGGTCCTCGCTGTCCTTTTCGGTCAGCGAGGGAACACGCACCGGAATCCCCGGCAGGTTGATGCCCTTGTTTTCGCCCAGCAGACCACCGTTGACGATCTCGCAGACTACGTCGTCGCCGAGCACCTCATAAACGCGCAGCTCGATCAGCCCGTCGGAGAGCAGAATGCGCGAGCCCTGTTCGACGTTTTCCGCCAGAGTTTTGAAGGTGGTGCCCACCAGCGCAGCCGTGCCCGGAACCTCGCGCGGCGTAATCGTCAGCCGTCCGCCGGCCTTCAGCAGCACGGGCTGGTGATCCTGCAGCTTCGAGGTGCGAATCTTCGGCCCCTGCAGGTCCCCCAGGATGCACAGCGGCTTGTGCTCCTCGCGGCTCACCTTGCGGGCCATCTGGATCAGCGCCAGCTTTTCCTCGTGGGTGCCGTGGGAAAAGTTCAGGCGGACCACATCGACGCCCGCGCGGACCAAATCCCGGAAGACAGGTTCGGTGTTGGAGGCTGGACCCAGCGTGGCGACAATCTTGGCGCTGCGCTGGGGGACGGATTCGATCAGGTTCTGTTCTTCAAAGGTCATGGGTTTGCTCCAGGGAAGGTTTGGTGCCGCTCTCCAATGTCTGCGTACTCGTTTTTATGCGCCTTGTTCGCGCGTTCCCGCGCCCGGTTCAATTGCCCTCGCCGGCATGGCGAGAAATGGCTGTTTCCGAAAAGGCGCCCGCAGCAAAAGCCGCTCAGCAGCCTTGCATCCGGCGCATGGCGATTGGAGAACCGCTACAGTGAGCAAAAAACCGGATTTACGTGCATCTTATTCATTTGACGCGCGAGCTGGGTCAACAGCACCCACTCATCCATTATGCGGGAGAGAAGGTTAATGGCGGATGAAAACGGTCAAAAGTTGAAATTGTCAGAATCAGAGCCAGCGGAGGGGGAAATGTTTCCCTGGCGCTCCTGAAAGAGGACGCCATTCAGTTCCGCGCCCAGCAGCGCGCTGAAAGAGGTGATGTAGAGCCAGACCAGGGTGGCGATGCCGGCGCCAAAGGAGCCGTAGAACCTCGAATAGTTGGCAACCCGCGTGACGTACCAGCCGAAGGCCAGCGTGGACGGAAACCAGAGCAGCGAGGCGGCCAAGGCGCCCGGTCCTACCCAGGCCCAGTGCTCCTTGCGCCGGGTGCCGAAGTGATAGAGCGCGCCCAGAACGGTGGTGCTGGTGAGCAGCGCGACCGTCCAGCGCGCCATCCGCCAGAAAAACAGCACCATGCGGCGCAACTCGTGGCCGGCATTGGCGATCATCCATGCCTCGAACTGGCGGCCGAAGATCACCACCAATGTGGCCAGCGCCAGCGGAAGCAGCACGATGGGCACCAGCAGCAGCGCCCTGAGCCGCCGCTGCCAGAAGCCCCAATCGTCGCGCGGCTGCCGGTAGGCGCGGCGAAAGCCCTCCATCAGCGAGAGCATCAGGCCCAGGCCAGCGAAGACCGAAAGGCCGGCGGCCGAGAAAATCAATTGCGTGGAGTGGAGCGGCTGGGTTTCCAGCGAGGACTGGAGCAGGGACATCGAGTCGCCGGGCAGAAATTGCTCGAAGAAGAAACGGACCTCGCCCACCAGCGAGGTTCCCTCCGGCACCTGGGCCAGCAGCGCGGTGAGGACAAACAGCGCGGGGAACATCGTCAGCATTCCCGAGTAGGCCGCCGCCTTGGCCGTGTTGAGCGCATCGTGCTCAAGAGCCAGCCAGATAGTTTTGCGAAAGTGGCGAACAAAAGAAACCATACGCCTCACAGGAAAGAGTAGTGCATCAGGCCGCCTGCCACGAACGGGCACTATATCCTAAATAAATTTAGACGGTGGAAGGCCCGTTTCCACGACGATTCTTGCGCGGCTACTAAGCCTCGGCAAACCCATCCCGCCGCGCCGCTCTGCCGGTGCGTTAACCAGCAGAGCCAGTGCATTGACGGGCTTTTGTACACCTCTGCAAACCACTGAATCTGAGGACGTCCGCCCTTCTAGAAGCTGACCTTCCGCTGCGGGAACCAGGTCAGTTGAATGGTGGTGGCCGTCACGGTCTTCTGACCGGCGGGGTAGACAGGGCTGCCGGTGGGGTAGATGGGAGCCTTCCAGCGTTCATAGGCGAAGTTGCCGTTCACCTCGAAGTCCTTGCCGATGCGCTTGACCACCTGGAAGTTGATGTCGTTCAGGGTGGTGCCGCCGGGGATAAAGTCCTTGGCGGCCTTTTGATTGCGCAGCCCCACCTGGAGCCATTCGTTGCCGCTCAGATGATAGGTTATCCAGGCCTGGCCGCCCTTGTCCTCGCGCCCGATCCAGTCGCCGAAGAGCTGGCCCTGGTTGGTGTAGCCCTGCCTCTGGATGGTTTCCCAGTACATGAAACGGCCGTGTTGGCTGTTCGAGATGGACGGATCGGTCATCGCGGCTTCGGCGCGCAGGTCCAGTTTGGCGATGCCGGGCACGTGGGAGAGATAAAGGCCGGGACGGATGGCGGCGCGGCGGGGAGCGTCGATGGGAGAAATGTCGTCGTGCACCTCCGAGTCCGTGTAGAACGTGAGCCAGTTGCGGACAAAGGGCAGCCGGTAAGAGAAATCGAAGGCGCCAAAGCGCGCTCCTGGGTCGTTGCTGCCGAATTTGTTAACCGAGCCAACGCCGGCAGTGGTGCTGAAGAAGCTTCTCAGGAAGCTGTGAAGATTGACGGGCTCGTGACCCTTGCCGCCCCAGATCACGGTGCGCTCGAAGCCGAACTCGAGGTTTTCCGTGGGCCGGAAGCTGATCTTCTCGAGGTGGACCTAGGGATTTCCGGGGTCGATCACATTCGCCAGATTCGGATTGGAGCCGCCGGGATTGGCCGGGTTGGGCATATACGTGTGCCCCTGCAGCGGTCCCACCATAAAGTCGTAGCGGAAGGGGCCGGTGAGCCGCGAGAGCAGCGGAATGTGCAGCGGCTCGACGCGGTTGATGCGGAAGGAGTAGATGTTCTCGGCATTGTTCGAGTAGGCCATACCGCCGCCCACTCCGGGCCCCAGCCACTCGTCCTGCTTGCCGAAGGAAATCTCGTGGTTGAGCACGTGCGCGGAGACGAAGGCCTCCATCACGCGCCCGTTGGTGAGTGTGGCGATCGGTCCCATGGGGATGGTGGTCTGGTTGTAGCCGAAGGTCGTGCCGTCCACCGTACTGAGCGCCTGGGCCAGTCCCCGGGAGTAGCCGCTAGCCGAAGGAGCGGCCTCGAACTCGCCGCGCGCGTAGAAAGTGAAGCGGCCGGCCGTGGCGTAGCCGCTGGCGCCGGAGTAGTTGTTGAAGCCGTTCTCGTAGGGACGGCCGTAGTCGTTGATGATCGTCGAGCCGAGATGGAAGCTGTCGTTCAGCGGCGTTCCGCTGATGCCGCGAACCACGCTGTAAACCGATTCGACGCGGCTGCTGCCCCGGTGCGCCAGGCAGGGGCCTTGGCTGTCCTCGCTCAGTTCGTTCATCAGCGCCTCGTAAATCTCCTGCGCCTCATCGGTGGCCGCGCCCGCATTCGCGTCCTCAATGCGCGCGCCCGCCGCCTCGACCATGTGCCCCACGCTCGCGCGCGTCCACGGCCTCATGCCGAGAAAGACATTGTCCACATAGCCCAGCGAGTAGAGCCGCAGTACGGCCGGGTAAACCCAACTGTCCACAGGAATGTAGGGCGAACCCAGCGCACCGGGCGCGCAGACGGAGGCCACGCCGCCGCCTTGGCCCGACTGTCCGGAGCCCTCGGCCGCGATGGGACCGGCCGTCAGAAGGAAAAGTCCAGCCAGCAGCGTCGCGCATTGCACAACAGCAGCCGCGCAACCACGTTTGCTCAGATTCATACCCCTCACTCTATCACCCGTTTGCCCCGGTTGAATGCCGGAAACGGATCCCGCCGGAGGGCAAATCCGCAGGCCGTCCTGGGTGGGCACCTCAACGGCCTGTTAACCTCTTCGATTGATTGGCTGTTGCGAGGGCGGCCTTCAGCTCCTTCGTGAAGCTGGCCACAGTTTTGCTCTTCAATTCCTCGCTGAATAGCCTTTTGCGCGTGAGGTAAGCCTCCATCTTCAGAATCGGGTCGTGGGCCTTCCCGCCCGCGGTCTCGCATTCGATGAGAGTGGCCCCATTGCCCTTGCGGGCGTGCGCGATGGCCTCGGTGACCACGCGGTAGACGGCCACCACGTCGCTGCCCTCCACGGCGATAAAAGGGAGGCCGCAGGCCCCGGCCTGGCGGGCGATCTCGTCCCTCTCGGTTTGCGCGTTAATCCCCTTTTGCGCCTTCCGTTTGCCCAGCCTGGCCGGGAGACTGCTCATGCGGACAAAGAGAAGGGGCAGCCGGTGGACGCCAGCGGCGTGGAGCGCGTCAGAACAGGAATCGGGCCAGAAATCAGGCCGGAAATCAGGCTGGAAAACCGGCTCGGCTTCCTCGCCCTCCAGAAAAACCACCGCGATTTTGCCGTTCTTTTTCGTTTTGTTGACCAAGGCCGCGCCGATGGCGATATCGAGTTGGGCGGCCAGATCCAGACTGGTGGCGCAAGCCATTTGGCGGCGAAAAACCTCCTCCAGCGGCTCGCCCTTGACGAAGCCGGTGATCGGGCCGCGCTTCGAAGGGGCCACGGTGTCTTCTGGCCCGAGGTCGATGGCTATGCCCACCACGACCGCCTCCTGGCCCACCGCGCCACTGCCGCCGTTGCCGGCGAGTTTGTTCCGCTCCAGCTTCTTCTTCGGCTCGAACAGAACACGCGCCCGCTCCTCGATCATGCGGCACTTCACCATGGTGGTGTAGAGCTGGAGCAGCTTTTCGTCGGAGATGAGCGAAAACCCGCCCTCGCCGTCCGGCGCTGACGCGCGCGGCTCTTGCTTTCTGGTTGCCATCGTTCGCTGTAACCTCACCGGCTGCTGCGATTGTAAATGGGGCCGGGCCAACCAGAAAAAATCGTGCGGCGGCCCGGAAATCCCTGCCACTGTCCTGTTTTTAGACAGTATAAAGTTAGATTTTTCAAACGTTTGAAGATTTTCTCAAGTCGCCGCCTGCCCGCGCCGAAAGGCTCATTAACCAGCCGGTGAGGTGCGCGGTTGCTGCACCTGAAACCTGAGCCGGCCCTTGGGAGCAATCTTATGGCTTCATCTTCGATGGTTTTTCAGGCCTACCCGCCGCCAACTTCTCCCAGCGGGCAAGCCCGGTTGCAGGCTCAGTTGCGGACCTGGCTGCCGGTGCTGCTCTGCGCCTCGGTCTTCGCCGTCGAGTCCACCTCTTACTTTGGCGCTGACCATACCAGTGCTCCGCTGCAGCGCATGGCCGAGGCCATCTTCGGCGGCGGCGTGGACGCACATTGGGCCTTGATCCACCATCTGATTCGCAAAACCGGCCACTTCGCGGGCTACGGAATCTTTTCGCTGGTTTGCTTTCGCGGCTTCTGGATCGCCTTTCAGAACGCGGCGTCGCGGCTGCGGAGGCGGCTGCAAGCGCATGGCCTCGCGATTCTGGCCACCTTCCTGGTGGCCAGCGCGGATGAATTTCACCAGAGCTTTCTGCCCAACCGGACCGGCCAGTTCAGCGACGTGCTGCTGGACACCTGCGGCGCCGTGGTGCTGGGCCTGGCGCTTTTTCTGGCAATGCAGGTGGTCGAGGGCCACAGGCAGGCGCGCATCCGGTCTGGCGGCCGCCGCAAACCGGCCTGTGCCGGGGCTGCCGCTTGATTTGTGCCGAAGCCGCCTCTGTTTACTGATGCGAGGGTTGTATGTAAAGTAAAACCGCTCAAAACCCAAGAGCCGCAGCCGCACGATGGCCTGCTCGCTGGCTGCGAGCCTGGGGTCCGCTCTGTACGCTCCTACGCCTGCTTCGCCGGGCCGTCCCTGCGCAGGTATTTGGCCTCGATGGCCAGCACCTTCTTGAAGCGCCGCACAAACCGCTCTTCAGTGGCGGCGAACTTTGCCCCCACAAACCGGTCCACCACCTCGAAGGCCAGTGCCGAACCGATGATGCGCGCCCCCAGAACACAGACGTTCATGTCGTCGTGCTCCACGCCCTGGTGGGCCGAGTAGGTGTCGTGGCACATGCCGGCGCGAATCCCCGGAATCTTGTTGGCCGCCACGCAGACGCCCACTCCCGAGCCGCAGATCAGAATCCCGCGCGGCGCCACGCCCAACTGCAACGCCAGACCCACCTTTTCGGCAAAGTCGGGATAGTCCGACGGCTCCGTGTTATAGGCTCCCAGGTCCTCGACCTCGTGGCCGGCCTTGGCAAGATAGGCGCGAATCTCCTCTTTCAGAGCAAATCCCGCATGATCGGATGCGATGACGAGTTTCAAAGCGCACTCCTTTGGGGTCAGGGAACAGGGAATAGGGAACAGGGAGAAGCCGTTGGAATTCCCAAAACCTGTCATTCTGAGCGAAGCGCAGCGAAGTCGAAGAACCGCGGTTGCATTTCGCTTTTCCTAGCCAGTATCCTCAACCCTGCCGCAAACTTGCTGTTCCCTGTTCCCTGTTCCCTATTCCCTGTTCCCTGTCTTTTCCACCAGCTTCTTCGCCCTGGCGGCCATGTTCTCCGCATTGAAGCCCAACTCCGCCAGCACCTTCGCCCCCGGCGCCGAGGCTCCGAAGCGGTCCAGGCCGACGACGTCGCCCTCCTGGCCTACGTACTTCCACCAGCCTATGGTAGCCCCCGCCTCGACGGCCAGCTTCGGCACGCCGGCCGGCAGCACGCTGGCCTTGTACTCGGCCGATTGCTCCTCGAAAAGCTTCCAGCTCGGGAAACTGACCACCCGCGCCCGGATTCCCTCGGCTGCCAGCAGTTTGGCGGCCTCCACGCAGGGCCAAAGCTCGGCCCCCGTGCCGATCAGAATGATTTGCGGCTCGGCTGCCTCTTCCAGCACGTAGGCTCCCTTACTCACTCCGGCATAAACCTCGTGCGCCGCCGGGTCGATCACCGGCAGATCCTGCCGGCTGAGCGCAAAAAAGCTCGGTTTGCCGCGCTCCAGGGCCAGCCTCCAGGCCGCGGCCGTCTCGTTGGCGTCGGCGGGACGGAAATCCGTCAGCCCCGGAACCGCGCGCAGCGCCAGCAAATGTTCTACCGGCTCGTGCGTTGGCCCGTCCTCGCCCACGGCAATCGAATCGTGAGTAAAGACAAACAGCGAATGCACCTGCATCAGCGCCGCCAGCCGGATCGCCGGCTTGGCGTAATCGGAAAACACAAAGAAAGTTGACCCGAAGGGAATCAGCCCGCCGTGCGCCGCCATGCCGTTTACCGCCGCGCTCATGCCGAACTCGCGCACCCCGAAGAAGACGTTGCGCCCGGCCGGATCCTCGTGGAAGTTGGCTCCCGGCTTGAAGATCGTCTTGGTCGAGGAGCTCAGGTCCGCGGCTCCGCCAAAGAGCTCCGGCACGGCTTCCGCGATGGCGTTCATCACCGTTGAGCCGGCGTTGCGCGTGGCCATCGCCTTGCCCCCCGGAGCGAAGCCGGGAAGCGCCTTCTCCCAGCCGGCTTTCAGCCTGCCCGCCTGGGTGCGTTCAAACTCCGCCGCCAGCTCCGCGTGGGCTGCCCGGTAGCCTTCAAAGAGCCTCTTCCACTCCGCCTCCGCGGCCGCTCCGCGCTCCTGGGCCAGGCGCCAATTGGCCAATGCGGCCTCGGGAACAACAAAGCTCTGGTCTTGAGGGAAGCCAAAAAACTTCTTGGTCGCCGCCACGCCCTCCGCGCCCAGCGGTTCGCCGTGCGCCTTGCTCGTGCCGGCCCTGGGGCTGCCGTAGCCGATCACCGTCCGCACCGCAATCAACGAAGGCCTGCCGGTCTCGGCCCTGGCCCGGTCCAAGGCCGCCTCGATCGCGACCAGATCGTTGCCATCGGCCACCCGCTCGACGTGCCAGTGGTAGGCCTCGAAGCGCTCCAGCGCGTCCTCGGTGTAGCTCAGGCTGGTCGGCCCGTCCAGCGAGATCTGATTGTCGTCGTAGAGGGCAATCAGCTTGCCCAGCCCCAGCGTTCCGGCCAGCGAGGCGGCCTCGTGCGAGACGCCCTCCATCAGGTCGCCGTCGCCCATCATGGCATAAGTCTGGTGGTCCACCACATCAAAGCCGGGCCGGTTGTAGACCGCGGCCAGGTGCTTCTCCGCAATGGCCATGCCCACGGCCATCGCGATGCCCTGGCCCAGCGGACCGGTGGTCACCTCGACGCCCTCCGTGTGGCCGCGCTCGGGGTGGCCCGGCGTCCGCGAGCCCCACTGCCGGAAGCTCTTCAGATCCTCCAGCGTCACATCGTAGCCGGAGAGAAACAGCGTCCCGTAGAGCAGCGCCGAGGCGTGCCCATTCGACAGCACGAACCGGTCCCGGTCCGCCCACCTGGCGTGCGCTGGATTGTGCTTCATCAGCTTGTGGAAGAGCAAGTAGGCGATGGGCGCGCAGCCCAACGGAGCTCCAGGGTGGCCGCTGTTGGCCTTTTCCACGGCGTCCACGGCGAGCAGCCGCAATGTGTCGATCGACAGTTGATCCAGAGCTGGTTGGCTTAGAGAGTGTTCCGTTAGGCTGGAGGTCATCGTTTCATTTTCCTTATAGAGCATCATAAATCTTCAGTCCTGCCGCCAGAGCCCGGATCAACTTTCCCGCACCCTCCCGGCACTTTCCTGCATCAATTCAATGCGAGGTGATGTTGCAAGGCTGAAAATCAAGTTTCAAACCCGCCAGAACCGGCAAAACCGGTCTATTTCCTTTTGAATTAACGCAGAACTCAGCCCAACACGTACAATTCACGACGGAGGAGATTCCCACTATGGCATACGAACTAGCGCCGCTTCCCTACGACTACGCCGCCCTCGAACCGTTCATGGACGCCGAGACAGTGAAGATCCACCACGACAAGCACCACCAGACCTACACCAAAAACCTCAATGATCTGCTGGCCAACAACCCCGAACTGGCCGCCAAGCCCATCGACGACCTGCTGCGCAACCTGGCCCAGGTCCCCGAGGCGATTCGCACCGGAGTCCGCAACCAGGGCGGCGGCTACGCCAACCACACCATTTATTGGACCCTGATGGGCCCCGTGGGCTCGGATGGCATCGGCGGCGCGCCCATCGGCCCCATCGCCGCGCAGATCACCGCCGACTTCGGCGACTTCGAGGCCTTCAAAAAGACCTTCAACGAGACCGCCGCCAAGCAATTCGGCTCCGGCTGGGGCTGGCTGGTCTTCGAGGCGGGCAAGCTCAAGATCATCAGCACTCTCAATCAGGACACGCCGCTCTCACAGGGCCTTTATCCCATCCTGCTCAACGACGTCTGGGAGCACGCCTACTACCTGAAGTACCAGAACCGCCGCCCCGACTTCCTCGCCGCCTGGTGGAACCTCGTCAACTGGCACGAAGTCAATCGCCGCTTCGCCATCGCCAAGGGCTGAAAGCAGCTAGCTCTCTGACCGCCTGTTGTGCCCATCTGGGTGCCCCATCCTTTCGGCGTACTTGTACTTGCCGCAATGGTGGGGGCCGAAGCCGCATTCCAATGGGGCCGGATCAATAACTTGCCATTCATGCGCGGCAACGGCTTCGCTAACTCGCTAACTTGCTATTCCTGCGCAGCAGGTGCTAACTGGCTGCGTTTATGGAACATTCCCCAGGTTTTGCAGAGCAATTCCCCAGTGTGCGCGGCGTTTCTGGCGCGATGCTCTAGATCCGGATTCGGGTGTCGGGTGCGGGTGCACCAGGTCCGGATTTTCGGACCTGGGAGTTCTGCGGAACGCGCGCTTCTCCGCTCCACTTTGCCGAAGATAGCTCCTCGTTGGCGCACAATAATGAAGAGAAAAAGCGAAGTGAGCCGCCTCGGCGGCTTCATTCCTCCGCCCGGACGCAGTTGTTCGGCGACTTTTTCATTTTCGCCTGTGAAACTATGGAGTACTAACTAAATCATTAAAATTCAGTAATTTATACAGTGGCCGCCCACAGAAACACGCACTTCGTGAAGCTGTGAAACGGTGGCTCTGGAGCCCGGGGGCCTTCCTCCCTCACACCGCCCGGCCCGCCGCCACCGCCGAAGACCACGCCCACTGAAAGTTGAACCCGCCCAACTGCCCGGTCACATCGACGACTTCGCCGATAAAAAACAGCCCCGGAACGGCCCGCGATTCAAGAGTCCGCGCCTGCAATCCGCGCGTGTCCACGCCGCCCGCCGTCACCTCGGCCTTCTCGAAGCCCTCGGTTCCGACGGGCTGAAAGGCCCATCGGCGCAACTCCCGCTCGCAAGCCTCCAAAGCCGCATTCGACCAGCCCTGCGGAGCGCCGATCCCGGCCAGATGGTTGGCCAGGCGCAAGGGAAGCGCCTCGCGCAAGGCCTGCCGGAAGGCCGTTAAATCCCGTCGCGCTCCCGGTTGCAGCAGCACCTCCAGCAGGCCGCCACGCGCAGGTAAATCGGGCGCAAAATCCACCACCAGCGCATCGCCCGGACGCCAGTACGAAGAGGCCTGCAAAATCGCCGGCCCGCTCAGCCCGCGATGCGTCACCAGCATACTGTCCCTGAACCGAACCCCGCCCCGACCCCCGAATCGACCCTGGCGTCCGCCCCCGGCCCCGCGTACAGCCTTTCCGTCCGCTCCCTCCACCGTAGCCGCCACATCCGCCGCTACCCCGGCCAGTTCCGTCCAACTCGCCTCATCTCCGCCCAGCACGAGCGGCACCAGCGCCGGCCTGGGGGCCACCACCGCCAGCCCGAACTGCCGCGCCAGTTCATAGCCCAGCCCCGTGGCTCCCAGCTTGGGAATCGACAGCCCCCCGGTCGCCACCACCAGCGTCTCTGACTGGAACTCTCCCGCTGAAGTCTTTACGCAAAACCCACCGGGGGTGGCGACCTCGATCCCGCGCGCATTCAGCACCAATTCCACGCCGCCCCGCTCGCACTCGGCCAGCAGCATCTCCAGAATCGCCCGCGCCGAGCCGTTGCAGAAAAGCTGTCCCTGCGTCTTCTCGTGCCAGCCGATCCCATACCGCTCGACCAGTTCGAGGAAGTCCCGCGGCTGGTAAAGCGCCAGCGCCGATCTGGCAAAATGCGGATTTCCCGAGAGAAAATTGCCTGGCCCACAATGCAGATTCGTGAAATTGCATCGCCCGCCGCCGGAAACTAGGATCTTCCGCCCCGGCTGCCCATTGTGATCGAGCACGGCCACTCGCCGTCCGCGCGCGCCCGCCACCGCGGCGCACATCAGCCCAGCCGCTCCCGCGCCCAAAACCACCACATCGAATTGGCGCAAGCTGGGCGGCATAGAGTCCTGTTCAGAATAGCCGCCGAGCGTGGGCCCGCGGCGGCCTCTACACTATCTACAGCTTTATGACTGCTCCGGGGACGAATATCGACACCATCGCCGCCATCTCCACGCCGCCCGGGCGCGGAGGGATCGGGATCGTGCGTCTGAGCGGCCCCGAGGCCGCATCGATCGCCGCGCAACTGGTGCGGCTGCGGCAGCCGCTGGAGCACGCGCGGGCGCGGCTGGCCGATGTGCTCGATGAGGCCGATGATTCCGCCGCGCCAGGCCAGGGCGGTGCCGTGGATCAGGGCGGTGCGGCGGACCGAGGCGCTCTTGCCAGTGGCGGCATCGCCCGCATTGACGAGGCGCTGGTCACCTTTTTCGCTGCTCCGCGCTCTTATACTGCCGAGGATGTGGTGGAGATTGCCGCGCACGGCTCGCCGGTGGTGCTGGAACTGCTGCTCAGCCGGGCACTGAAGCTGGGCGCGCGGCTGGCCGAGCCCGGCGAGTTCACGCAGCGCGCATTTCTGGCTGGCCGGCTCGATCTGACCCAGGCCGAGGCGGTCCGCGACCTAATCGAGGCGCAGACGCTCACCCAGGCCCGCCAGGCCGCCAGCCAGATGGGCGGCGCGCTCAGCCGGCGCGTACGGCCCTCCAAGCAGGCTCTGGTCGAGCTGATTGCCTTGCTCGAAGCCGGCATCGATTTCGCCGAGGATGACGTCGAGGTTGCGCCGCAGGCGGAGATCGCCCGCCGCATCGGTGAACTGAGGCCGCCTTTGGCCGCGCTCGAAGCCTCCTTTGCCCGCGGCCACATCGTCCACGACGGGCTGACGCTGGCCATCGTGGGGCGGCCCAACGCGGGCAAGAGCTCGCTCTTCAACCGTCTCGTCGAGCGCGACCGGGCCATCGTGACCGCAACCCCCGGCACCACCCGCGATACCATCACCGAGCGGATTTCTCTCGACGGCATTCCGCTGGAACTGGTGGACACGGCCGGGTTGCGCGCCGATCCGGGCGAGGCCCAAGGTAGGGGGCAAGGCGAGGGACTGGGTGAGGGTCGAAGGGAAGGCGTGGGCGGGAATCCGGACGAGGGCCTCTGCGAAGGGTTGGAGGAGGCCGAGCAGTTGGGCATTCGCCGCAGCCGCGAGGCGCTGGCCGAGGCCGCGCTGGTGGTGGTGGTGCTGGACGCAACCCAGCCGCTCAACGACGAGGAGCGCCGCCTGCTCGAAGCCGTCGCGGGCCGTCCCGCCCTGGCTGTCATCAACAAGAGCGACCTGGTGCAAGGCAATAAAAGCGAATTGGTGCAGGGCTGCCAGAGCGAATTGGTGCTGGAAAACCGCCTGGGCGGCAATTCCGGTGGCAGCGAATTAGAGGCAAACAGCAGCCAGGTGGAGGAAGGAAGCCGCGAATTAGCGGGAAGCGGTCAGGCCGCCGGTTTATTCGCCGGCATTCCCACTTTACTCACTTCGGCGCTGACCGGCGAAGGCATTCCCGCGCTGCGTGAGCGCATTCTGGCTCTGGCCACGGGTGGAGCCGCCGCCGAGCCCGGCATTCTGACCAGCCTGCGCCACCGGCAGGCCATCGCCACGGCTTTATTGGCACTGGACGACGCCGCGCAGGCCAATGCGGCCTTCATCCCCCACGAGATGATCCTGCTGGACCTTTACCGCGCTCTCTGGGCCCTGGACTCGCTCACCGGCCAGACCACCCCCGACGAGATTTTGAATTTAATCTTTTCCGCTTTCTGCATTGGAAAGTAACCCGGCTTCCAACAGGGTCCAATAAAATGTAGAGAAGAAAGTAAAGCCATTGCTTGCACGTGGTTTATTGCCGCTAAAGCGGGACAATGGGCGCATCGCGGCGGCCATGCAACTTCGCAACGTGATAAAGCAGATGTTCGCCTACGCGATTGAACGAGGCTGGTGACGGTCAATCCCGCCGTGATGGTGGCAACGCGGTACATCGGCAAGGCCCGTAAACGGTCCCGTGTGCTCACCCCGAACGAGATTCGGCTCTACCTCCGCACCATTTACCAATCCAACATTCGGCGGCAATTCAAACTGGCGCTGCATATTATCCTTCTCACGCTCTCTCGCAAGTCGGAACTGTTGCTGGCGCAAAGGGGCATCTTATGCACATAGAGCATCCGGCCAAACACTCCCCAAACCCGTTGCCGTCTGCAAGAATGGGAGTTCGCCCCAGAGAAGCTGATGCCGCTTTCGCTCGCTGAATTCGTCACCCGCTGGAAGGCCAGCACGCTCACCGAGCGCGCCGCCGCGCCATGAGCCGCAAGATTCACCTCTGGTGGAGGCCATCGCAGAGGCCGCGCGTGAACTGGTAGCGAAGCGGGACGCCTGGCTCAATCCGCCGGACGCCAACCCGGAGGAATTGAAGCGCCGCACGCTCACGAATCTCTACAATGCCCGCCCTAGCTGGCTGGCGGAAGCGCATCGGAAGCTGGATGCGGCGGTCTTTGCGGCATACGGCTGGCCTCTCACGCTCACGGACGCGGAAGTGCTCGAGCGCTTGCTCGCCTTGAACCATAAGCGCGCCGCCGCCTCGCAGGAATAGGCTATCGCGGCTATCCCTTGGCGAACATCTGCTTGATGCCGCGCAGCGCCTGGCGGGTGCGCTCTTCGTTCTCGATCAGCGAGAAGCGGACGTGGCCGTCGCCGTAGTCGCCGAAGCCGATGCCCGGCGAGACGGCGGTTTTGGCTTCGATCAGCAATAACTTCGAAAACTCAAGCGAGCCGAGTTGGCGGTACCGATCGGGAATCTGCGCCCAGACGAACATCGTCGCCTTGGGCGAGACCACCGGCCAGCCCAGCTTGTTGAGGCCCTCGACCAGCACGTCGCGGCGCTTGCGATAGGTTTCGCAGATCTGATGGACGCACTCCTGCGGGCCTTCGAGGGCGGCGATAGAAGCTACCTGAATGGGCGTGAAGGTTCCGTAGTCGAAGTAGCTCTTCAGCCGCGCCAGGGCGTTGACCAGCACCGGGTTGCCCACCATGAAGCCGACGCGCCAGCCGGGCATGTTGTAGCTCTTGGAGAGGGTGAAAAACTCGACGGCAACCTCCTTGGCGCCCGGAACTTCCAGAACGCTGGGAGGCTTGTAGCCGTCGAAGGCGATGTCGGCGTAGGCCAGATCGTGGATGAGGTGGAAACCGTACTCGCGCGCCAGCTCGACCAGGCGAGCAAGAAAAGGCAGATCGACACATTCGGTGGTGGGATTCGACGGGAAATTGACGATCAGCGCCTTGGGCCGGGGGGTCATGCGCGGAATCAGCTCTTCGAGCTGGGCCAAAAACTGCTCGCGGTCATGGATGGGCACGCTGATCACGTGCGCGCCGGCGATCACCGGGCCGTAGATGTGGATGGGGTAGCTGGGATTGGGCACCAGCACCGTGTCGCGCGAGTCGAGAATGGCCAGGCAGAGGTGGGCGATGCCCTCCTTCGAGCCGATAGTGACGATGGCCTCCGAGTCGGGATCGAGATCGACGTTGTAGCGTGTCTTGTACCAGTTGCAAACGGCCTTGCGCAGCCGCGGAATGCCGCGCGAGACCGAGTAGCGGTGAGTGGCGGGCTTGAGCACCGCCTCCACCAGCTTATCGACGATGTGCTTGGGGGTGGCCCCGTCGGGGTTGCCCATGCCGAAGTCGATGATGTCTTCGCCCCGGCGGCGGGCGGCCATCTTCATCTCTCCGGTGATGTTGAAGACGTAAGGCGGGAGGCGCTGAATGCGGCTGAACTCTTCCATTCATCAATTTTAGGACACAGAGCACGGTAATGGCGGCGAGGGGACCGGAGGGATTACGGGGTGAGCCCGCGCCAGTGGACCTGAAGGGAAACCATTGGCCGGAGGGTACGGGCTTCAGCCCGTACATTCAGATGGTCTCTTGGACTGCGGCTTCAGCCCCCGGGGGAATCTTGGCGGGGCAAGAGAATCTTCCCTCAGGGGCTAAAGCCCAGAGTTGCTGCGGCTATTTATGTACGGGCTGAAGCCCGTACTCTTCACCTGAAGCCTGCACTCTCCGCACGCGGAATTTATACTCAGAGACGCCATGAGTACATTTCTACCTGTAGATGAACAGATGGACCTGCTGGAGAAGGGCGCGGCGGAGATTATCCGCTCGACGGACCTGCGCGAGCGCCTCGAGGAGAGCCGCAAAACCGGATGCCCGCTCAGAATCAAGGCCGGCTTCGACCCCACCGCGCCCGACCTGCACCTCGGTCATACAGTCTTGATGCGCAAGCTGAGGCACTTTCAGCAGCTTGGGCATACGGTCATTTTTCTGGTGGGCGACTTTACTGCCTTAATCGGCGACCCTACAGGGAAGAATGTCACCCGCAAGCCGCTGACGCGGGAGCAGATCGACGAGAATGCCAAGACTTATACGGATCAGGCCTTCAAGATTCTCGACCGAGATGTCACCGAGGTGCGCTACAACTCCGAGTGGCTGGAAAAGCTGGGTTTCGAGAGCACGATTCGGCTGACGGCGCACTTCACCGTCTCTCAAATGCTGGAGCGGGATGAATTCCACAAGCGCTACAACGCCGAGCAGCCGATCGGCGTGCATGAATTTCTCTACCCGGTGATGCAGGGCTACGATTCGGTGGCCCTGCAGTGCGACGTGGAACTGGGCGGGACCGATCAGAAGTTCAACTTGCTCTGCGGGCGCGAGTTGCAGCGGCACTACGGCCAAAGGCCGCAGATCGTGCTGATGACGCCGATCCTCGAAGGGCTGGACGGCGTGCAGAAGATGTCGAAGTCGCTCGGCAATGCGATTGGCATCAACGAGCCTCCGGCCGAGATGTACGGCAAGCTGATGAGCATCTCGGACGAGCTGATGTGGAAGTACTGGGTCTTTTTGACCGACCTGAAGCAGTCCGAAGTGGACTCGCTCCAGGATGAAGTGGCCGCCGGCAAGCTGCACCCGATGGAGGTAAAGAAGCGGCTGGCGCGGACCATCACCGCCGGCTTCCACGGCGAGGATGCGGCCCTGAGCGCCGATGAGAACTGGGCCAGAATGTTCCAGCAGAAGGAGACGGCGGAGGATCTGGAAGAAGTTGCTGTAGCCTACGCCGACGTGGCTGGACCCGCCCAGTCAGGTCCGTCCGAGACCGGACCGGCAGAGGTTTGGCAGATTCGACTGCCGAAGCTGCTGGTTCAAATGGGGTTGGCTGCCAGCGGCGCCGAAGCCAACCGCAAAATCGCGGAAAAGGCTGTGAAGTTGGACGGCGAAGTGGCGGAGAGTGCGCTGGTTACGGTCGCAGCGCTGCCCGCCCGGCTAGTGGTGCGGCTGGGTAAGCGAGCCAAAGTGGCGGTGATCGCGTAGGAGGCCGCGCTTTCTGCACTCTCTCCCAGGTGATATAGCGGTTCTCCAGTTGCTATAGAGGGGAACAACTGCCGCTCAGTGGCTTTTTCCTCTCCGGGGCCCCCGGCGACAGGTCGCGCGTCGCTGGAGTGGAAGTAAAAGCCACCTTCCGCGCCACCACTAACACTACGTGAGTAGGAGAACCGCTCTACCGGCGAGGGCTTCAGTCCGCTCCGCGCGCATTCATCCACGGACCATACTGCAGATCCAGGCCCTCGATGTGTTCGGAATACGATTCGCGCAAGAAGCCGAGCAGCGGGTGCATCTGCATCTTCTCGCCGTGCTGCACGCGATGGGCGGATTGGAGGGTCTGCGCCAGGATGCGCCGGTGCTCGACGCGGTGCTCGGCCAGACCGGGAAAGCCGTACTGATCCATCAACTGCTCCTCGCTCCAGAAGTGCATGCGCGTAAACTCGATCAGCCGGTCCAGTATCTCGCTGACCTGTTCCCGGCCCAGGCCGCGCACCGCCGCCAGACGGAGTTCGTTCATCGTGTCGATCAAAATGCCGTGCTGGTCGTCCATGGCCCGGACGCCCACGGAACTGGCGTAACTCCAAGTTAAAAGTGCCACAGGAACCTCCGTAAGTCACTGCTGAACCTATCGGCCAAGCCAAGCCGGGTCTTACCGGTAATTTCGCCACCCTGGTGACCAAGGTTTAGAGCGGTTCTCCAATTCACGTACACTGACCAACTCTGTGCAAGGTGGCTTTCACTTCCACCCCAGCGACGAAGACCCGTCGCCGGGGGCCCCGGGAGGAAAAAGCCACTCAGCGGCTGTGGCTTCGGTATATAGCGATTGGAGAACCGCTATAGCGTCGCAGCCGCGCGGGGCCGCTTATTCAAGGATTTATAGCATTTTCGGAATGGCTGTAGACCGAAATTTCACACTCAAGTGGCTTTTTCTTTAACGGGGTCCCCACGGACAGGTCCTCGTCCGTGGGGTGGAAGTAAAAGCCACCTTCAATGCACTCAAAAGGACTTGTGTACCTTCCGAAAATGCTCTATTCCAGGATGATGGCCGGTTCCGGGGTGGAGACCGCGGGGTGGCCGCGCGTGGTCAGGGCCAGGGCCGCCGCCAGGATGAGGCCGCCGCCCACCCAGGCGTAGGGGCCCAGCTCTTCACCGAGCAGCTTGACGCCCAGCCAGGAGCCGAGCACCGGCTCCAAGTTCAGAAAAACCCCGGCGCGCGAGGCCGGAACGTGGTGGATGCCCCAGTTCCACAAAAGCGTTGTGGTGGCCGTGCAGAGCAGGCCGCTGATGGCCAGCGCCATCCAGGCAGTCAGGCTGACGTGAGCCAAGGGCAGCGGCGTGGCCTTCAAGCGGGCAACAGGGCTCAGCCACGGGCTCATCAGCCAGGGGCCGAGTACCCAGGCGGCCAGCATCAGGGTTCCGGAGAGAATGGTGTAGGCCGTCACCACTGTCGGAGGGTGCGTCTCCATCAGCTTCTTGCTGAGCAGAATCCACACCAGCGCGGTTCCCAGCGAGGCCAGGACGAGCAGGTCTCCGGTGAGCGTCGGCTCACCATGCGCGGCCGGGCCCCGGTTGGCGCCCAGCGCGACCAGCGCCGCGCCCACCGTGGAAGCGCACAAGGCCAGCCAGCCGAAGCCGTCAAGCCGCTCGCCAATAAACAGCGCAGCCGCGGCGGCCAAGAGCACCGGCAAGGCGCCCACCATCAGCGAGGCGTGGCTGACCGTGGTGCGGGCCAGACCGTGAAACTGAAGCAGGAACTGGACCGGAATGCCCAGAAACGCGCAGAGGAGCAGCAGGCGCGTCTCGCCAGCGGTAAGCCGAAAGCGTCGGCGATGCAGCAAGGCCACTGGCAACATGCCCAGCGAGGCAAACAGAAAGCGGTAGAGAACCATATGCTCGACGCTCATCTCGTTGAGCGCCAGCCTGCCGAAGTAGAAGCCCGTGCCCCACAGGCAGCCGGCCATAAAGCAGGCCCCATAGCCAAGAAACCGGAGCCGCCGGCCAGTCTTGCAATTTTCGTCCATTCCTCTTCTACTGTCGCACACCCATGGGAGAGCTGAGCAGAACGGAATGGCTCTGACGGGCCGGCCGGTTCAATTTCGCAATGGAAGCGCCGTTCACTGCGCGGCGGGGCAGACGCAGGCCTTGAAGGCTTGCGCGGAGACGTTCGACAAGGTGCAAACGTACTGCGGCCAAAAGGCCTGGAGCACGGGTGAAAGGTAGCCCACGGAGAAATCCTCGATGTAATCCTGGCTGGCCTCGGTTTTTGCGCCGGGATCGGCCGCAAAGCCGCGAATCAGTTCACTGACCGAAGACGAAGAAAAAACAGCCTCGTGGAAGCTGCGCGCAAAATCGTATTCTTCCTTCCAGACTTCATCGGCGCCAGTCTGATTCGACGCGGTAAAAACCTTGTAGTCGACCAGCGCGGCCGTCGCGGGGTCGACCTGGGCGAGAGTGAACGATGGATTATTCCCGTTGATCGGCGAGATCGACGGGACCATCTTGACCGTAACGCCTTGGGCTGATTTGGCCTCGACGCCGTTGGCAGACGAGGAATTCCCGCCGCCGCTCTCCGGCTTCAGAAGCCGCATCTCGTCCATGTGGGTGTGGGCGAAGATGGCCAACTCGACCACATCGCCATACCCGGCCAGCAGATTCGCCAGTTTTTCCGAGGAAAGGAACATCTTCGGCGGCTGGCCGCTGCAAACGCCGACCATCCGGCTGACGGTCGCGTGCAGATCGACTCCCGGCGGAATGTGGCCCATCACCCAAACCTTCTGCTTGTGGGCGCGGGCTTCTTCAAGTTGCTGACGGAGCCAGGCAAGCTGCGCCTCCGCCGCGCTGGAATCGGCCTTGCCGGCGCAGGTTTGGAAGCCGGCCGCCATGAAAATGTCGTTCAGAACCAGCAGGCGCGCGTTCTTGATGGGTGCGGGCAGAGAAACGCTGTAATAGCCGCCGGCCGCGAAGCTCTCTTGAGCGCGCGGGCGCTCGGAGGCGGGAAAATCTTTTGTCACTTCCCTGCCGCTGGCTTCGAGAAACTGGCTGTGGGCGTCGAGCCGGTAGTCGCCGCAGTCGGAGTCGTTGTTTCCCAGGGCCACATAAACCGGCACGCCGGGAAATGAGCTGTACAGCTCGCCAACCACATAGTCCAGCGCCTTTTCAACGAATGTACGGAAGGCTTCCGGCGTGGACTGAGGGAAAAGCGCATCGTACTTGCATTGAAAGGCGTGGGAGATGAGATCGCCGCTCACGGTGACAAATCCGACCCCGGCGGCGTGGCCGCGCATGGCCTTCAGACTGGACTCGTAGAGCGCAAAGGAAGTGTCGGCGCCGCGGGCATGGCAACTCTCCTGCAAGGCCTGAAAACGCTGCTCCCGATCGGGCGAGGGCGCTGCGGCCAGAATCGCCGTCCACTGGCTCGCTGGCGCTGCGGCCAGTTGCGCGGCGCGGGCCGGATCCCAGAAGGGCTCGAAGTGAATGTCGCTGACCAGCAGAGCCGGAATGGTCGCTTTAGACTGCCCTACACCGCTGCTGGCCGTCGGCGCGCTCTGCGCCAGAGCCGCGCCAGCAAACAGAAGAACACAAGCCAGCGCGGCGCACCGCCCGGCAATCGCGCGGAGGAGGGTGCGGGCTGCGAGATTCCGTTTCATCAACGCTCCTTGTACTGCCGCTCAATCTGACATGAGCCGTGGTTGAGGAGGATGAAGGGCGAACAAGTTTTGCGATTCCCCAACTCTCGGGATCGAGACTTGGTGGGGATCCGGCGACGCGCTACCCACCCTAGCGACAAAAACAAGAACGTCGCGAGGGTGGGGCACCCTTCTTCGATGCATCAACCAGCAGCCAGAGAACTGGAGCGGTCAGAGAGCTGGCGGGGAAAAAGTCTTTAGCCGACGCGCTCGATGACCACCGATTCCAGGACCACCGGCTTCTTAGGCTTGTCCTGTCCGCCGCGCGGAACCAGGGAGATTTTGTCCACGATCTCCTGGCCCTCGACGACCTCGCCGAAGATGGTGTGGTTGCCGGTCAGCCAGGGCGTGGCGGCGACGGTGATGAAGAACTGGCAGCCGTTGGTTCCGGGGCCGCTGTTGGCCATGGCCAGCTTGCCCGGCTTGTCGAAGCTGTGGGGCGAGCCCTTGGTCTCGTCCTGGAAGCGGTAGCCGGGCCCGCCCATGCCGGTGCCGGCGGGGTCGCCGCCCTGGATCATGAAGTCGGGAATGACGCGGTGGAAGATGGTGCCGTCGAAGAGTTTGTCGGTGGACTTTTTGCCGGTGGTGGGATGGACCCACTCCCTGGCTCCCTCGGCCAGATCGATGAAGTTCTTGACGGTGATGGGCGCATCCGCCTCAAAAAGCCGGACGGTGATCTTGCCTTCGGTGGTGGAGAAGACGGCGTAGGTTCCTGCTGCGAGTGCCATGAAAAGCTCCTGAATTCTGTGGGGAATTCGTTCTCAAAATCGAGAGCCGATTCCCCGGATGGGGTTGAATCGATGCGAAAGGAGGGAGTCGCTGAACAGGTCCATACCGATATTCCCTCAGGGGCTAAAGCGTTTTCGGAATTACTGTAAACCGAAACCTCACACTCAAGTGGCTTTTTCCTTAAGAAAAAGCCACATTCAATGCACTCAAAAGGACTACGTTTATTCCGAAAATGCTCTAAAGCCCGCCTTCATTGTGCTGGGCAGATGTACGGGCTAAAGCCCGTACCCTTCAAAAATCGACGGAGGCAAAACGCCTCAGTGTTGGGGAGAGGCCGGTTGCGCCGCAACCGGCAAAGACGGCAGCGGCTGGCCCTCGCGCACGATCGTCACTTTCTTCAGCACCACCGGCTTGAGCGGCTTGTCGTCTCCGTCGCGCGGGACGCGGGCGATGGCTTTCACCACCTGAATGCCCGGCTCGTCACACTGGCCAAAGAGGGTGTAGTGCTGGTCGAGCGAGTCGTAAGCCTGCTCGGTGATGAAGAACTGACTGCCGTTGGTGTTGGGGCCGCTGTTGGCCATGGCCAGGCGGCCGGGTTCATCGAAGTTAAGATTGGGATCGAATTCATCCTCAAACCGGGAACCGGCGTCGCCCATGCCGGTGCCGGTCGGGTCACCACCCTGAATCATGAACCCAGGGATGACGCGATGGAAGATGGTGCCATCGTAGAAGGGCTTGTTGTGCCGCGTATTCTTTGTCGCCGGGTCGGTCCAGTCCTTTGTGCCCTCGGCCAGGGCGATGAAGTTGGCCACCGCTTTGGGCGCCTGCTTCTCATAGAATTGGCAGGTGATGCGGCCCATGGAAGTGTCCATCACCACGGTGGGACCGTTGGGGTGGATCAGGGCGGCTGCGGTAGCCTGGGGCGCGTCGGGCAGCGCGTCTGCCGGCGTGGCGGACTGCTGCGCCAGAGCCAGGGCGGCAAAGGCCGCGCCCAGAACAGAAACGAGAAGCGCAAATTTGAATTTCATAACGATTCTGAGGGTATAGCATTTTCGGAATTGCTGTAAACCGAAGCCTCACACTCAAGTGGCTTTTTCCTTGAGAAAAAGCCACATTCAATGCACTCAAAAAAACTACGTTCATTCCGAAAATGCTCTAAATCATGCGGCGGGGAAACGGCCAGTGTTCAGCAGCCCTTCTTGCAGCGGGCCATGATGGCCGAGTGGAGGCGTTCGCGCAGGCCGGTCGGAAGGTCGTAAATCTCATGCGAGCGGTAGATTTCGATGGTCTTGCGCGTGGTGTTGTAGATCACCTCGCAGTGCCCGCAGCGGCCCAGGTGGGCTTGCAGTTCAGTGCGCAACTCGGGACTCACCGTGCCGTCGATCAGATCATCGAGAAGGGCGAGAAACTCTTTGCAGGTCACTTTTCCATCCCCGTTTCTCCGAGCTTCGTTTCTTTGGGCCCCTTTTTCCTGCGGAAATAGCGGCTCAAACGCTCACGCAGTTGCAGCCTGGCGCGCAACAGGCGCGACTTGACGGCGGGAACGCTCAGCCCCAGCGTCTCTGCCGTCTCCTCGGTCGAAAGCCCTTCCACGTCCCGCAAAACGAACACGATACGAAACCCCGGCGGCAGGCCCTGGATCGTCTTGCGCAGAATCTCGGCCAACTCGGCCTGGTTGTAATTCTGCTCCGGGTCGGGAGCCCAATCGGCCAGATCGCGCGGTACGCTGCCCTCTTCGGTCTCGACATCCTCGTCGATCGAAACCATTCTGCCGGTGCGACGCTTGCGCAGCCGCATCAGGCTCTCGTTGACCGCTATCCGCACCAGCCATGTGTAAAACTTCGAATTCCCCTGAAACTGATCAAGCTTTTCGTACGCCTTCAGGAATGCATCCTGGGTAACGTCCTCCGCATCCTCGCGGTTCTGCGTGATGTGCTGGGCGATGCGAAAGACCTGCCGCTCGTATTTGCGCACCAAGGCGTCGTAGGCCGAGACATCACCCCCCCGCACCCTTTCCACCAGGGCTACGTCGGGATGCGGCTCGAGTTCACCTGCTGTGGATTGGATGGTCGACATGGGGCTTGGATGCGATAAATCCGCCGGACCCGATGCGAGTCACGCACGAGGGGCCGGAAAATCCCTTCCGCAACAGATGAGTGTACCGGACAGCAGGGCGGAAAACCAAACGAGGTGGCGGAAATAAACGACGGCGCTGGAAAAGAAACGAAGATTACGTTACATGTAGCGTTTTGTGTAAATTGGGGCTGTCACATCCGGTCCACTCTGCCCAACTCGGCGCGCATTGCGGTAACCCCAGTGGTACTCGATGGCCGCACACGGGCGAAAGCGGCTTAAAGTGAAAGCATGAGGCTCGTGATTTCTCCAATTTCCGTCCCGCGGCTGGATTTCCGCGGCTTGGCTCTTCTGCTCACCCTTTTCATGGTGCTGCCGGTGGCAGGGCATTCCTCCGGCGCATCGGCCAGCGCATCGGCTGACCCGGCTGCTTCCTCCCAGGCGCACAAGGCTGCGCGCAGGACGAAGCAGAAGGCGGCGCCGAGAGCGGCGGCTCCGGCCAAAGCTGGCAAAAAAGGCAACGCGCGTAGTGAGGACAGCGCCCCGACCGGACAAAAATTCAAGAAAACCGGCCGGGCAGGCCAAAAGGGCCATGCGCGTGGTGAGGACAGCGCCCAGCCTGAAGTGAGAGGCAAGAAATCCACCCGGGCGGGCGCAGCGGCCCAGCCAGGTAAAACGGCCAGAGCGTCCCGTGGGGGCAAAAGAGGCAAGCAGTCCAGACGGCCCGTGCGCCGGGCGAGCAAGGCCGTGCGCAGAGCGCAAACCGCGCGCATCAGGCTGGCTTTTCAAGCCTCCGCCGAGTTGCGCCCCATGGCCCAGCAACTGGCCACTCTGCGCACCCCCTCGGCCTACGAGGGCGTGACCCAGTACGCGCATCAGCACAGCGGCGAGGCAGCGGCGGCGGCCTACCTGGCTCTGGGCCACGCCTCCCTGCTGGACCAGCACTACGCCGAGGCAGTGGCCGATTTTCGCCTCGCCCGGCAGTCGGGCGCGGAACTGGCCGACTACGCCGATTTTCTGGCGGCGCGCGCCAACCACGACGCGGGGAGTGACGCCGCCGCCGAGGCCCTGCTGAACGGCTTTGCCGCACGCTATCCCGACAGCATTTTTGTGGACGAGGCGCCGGAACTGGAGGCCAGCACACTGGTGGCCATGAAGGACCTGGCCGGCGCGCGGCGCGTGCTGGCTGCCGCGCAAGATACGGATGCCGCCGAACGCCCCGGTTACCAGCTTGTCGAGGGCCAGGTGCTCTTCCTGCTGGGGCAGGCCGAGGAGGCCGAACGCATCTACAAGCAGCTCCTGCTGGGCCGCCCGTTGAGCCCGGTGGCGGAGGCCGCCTGGGCAAGACTAATCTCGATGGGCGCGGAGAACAGCCTGACCACGGCCGAGTTGCGCAGCCTGGGCGACGCCTACTATAACGCCGGCCGTTACGAGAATGCGGGCGAGCGGTACCGCGCGCTGGCACGGCAGCCGGGCCTCGACGCCGCCAGCCGCTCGGGCTTTGCCGTGGCCGCGGCGGCCTGCGAACTGAAGTTGAAGCGGCTGACCACGGCCGAGGCTGAATCACTGCCCGACACGCCGGACGAGAGCGGCGCGCGCCGGCTCTACCTGCTGATGGAACTGGCCAGGGGCCGCGACGACCTGGACAGCCAGCGGCGCATCGTGGCCGAAATGGAGTCGAGATTTCCCGCCAGCCCCTGGCTGGCCGAGGCGCTTTACTCCAGCGGCAATCTCTACCTGCTGCGGCACGAGTATCCGGCGGCCGTCGAGTACTATAGCCTCCTGGCCACGCACTTTCCCTCGAGTAAGAACGCCGCGACTGCGCACTGGCGGGCCGGCTGGCTGAGTTACCGGCAGGGGCTCTACGCCGACGCGGCGCGTCTCTTCGACGAGCAGATTCGGCTCTATCCCGGCGCCAAAGAAACGGCCTCGGCCCTCTATTGGCGCGGGCGCCTTTATGAAACCGAGGAGCACAAGCCGGCCCTGGCCGCGGCCAACTACCGGGCCGTCATCCGCGCCTACCAGCACTTTTTCTATGCCCAGATGGCCCGGCAACGACTCTCCGCGCTCGGCAACTTGCAAGCGGGGGCGCAGGTCGGCGTGCAGTCCGGCGTGCAGTCCGGCGTGCAGTCCGGCGTGCAGTCCGGCGTGCAGTCACCAGCCCCGATGACAGCGCCGCAGCCGCAACTGGACGGCTTTCAGCCCCCGCCGGTGCCGCCGCTGATGGAGAATTTCCCCACCGACAGCCCGCATCTGGCCAAGGCGCATCTGCTGGCCAACGCGGGCTTGAACGACTACATTACGCGGGAGATTGCCGCCGACCCGGACTCTTCCTCCTGGAGCGCGCTGGCCGAGGCCGAGATTTATGCCTCCTATGGCGAGAACGTTCGCGCCATGCGCTCGCTCAAGCGGGCTTTGCCCTATGCCGCCTCAGCCCCCATCAGCGCCATTCCGCTGGCCTATTGGCGCATTCTCTTCCCCCAGCCGTGGTGGGGAACAATCAAGACCGAGTCGGCAAAAAACCATCTTGACCCCTACCTGGTGGCCTCGCTGATTCGCCAGGAGTCGG
>PMPH01000017.1 GCA_003161045.1 Acidobacteriaceae bacterium | reverse complement strand
CGCCGGTGACGCCGTAGGTTTCGAAGCCGTCGGCGCTGGGGCCGACCGAGTCGCCCGCGTTGTCACCCGTGCAGTCCGCGATGACGCCCGGGTTGCGCGCATCGTCTTCCTTGATCTTGAAGACGATCTTCATCAGGTCGGCGCCAATGTCGGCGATCTTGGTGAAAATGCCGCCGGCAATACGCAGGGCCGCGGCGCCCAGTGATTCGCCAATCGCGAAGCCAATGAAGCATGGGCCCGCATAATCGCCCGGGACGAACAAAAGGATGAAGAGCATCATGAACAGCTCGACCGAGATCAGCAACATGCCGATGCTCATGCCAGCCTTCAGCGGAATCTCAAAAAGTTTATACGGTTTGCCGGTCAATCCTGCGAATGCCGTCCGTGAGTTCGCAAATGTGTTGACGCGAATTCCGAACCACGCCACCCCGTAGCTGCCCCCGATGCCGATGAGCGAAAACAGCAAAATGATCGGCAGGGTAATCGCAATCGATTTTCCTGGCACCGGCGCCAGCCAGCCGAAGTACAGCGCGATAATGACCGCGATGAAAGCCCAGAGCACAAGAATGAACTTGCCCTGCGTTATTAGATAAGTTTTGCAGGTCTCATAGATCAGTTCGGAGATTTCGCGCATCGAGCGATGAACCGGCAGGTTCTTCAACTGCACATAGATTGTCAGGCCGAACAACATGCCAGCCAAGCAGAATAGCAATCCGTACATCAGAAGGTTATGCCCGTTCACGCCGAGAAAATTCACGGTCGACAAATCCGGCAGGATCAGGTTGGCTTCGCCTCCGCCCGCGTGCTCCTGCGCGAAGGCGAATGTGGGAAGCAGCAGGAGCAGGAGGGCCGCCACGGCTTTGTACTGACGCTTCAGAAGTGCCTCCGCGCCTCCCCTGATGGCCACGGCAAGCCGCTGCATCGCCGGAGTCCCCTGGTCAGAGCCGATGACCTGGCGCGCAAAGAAGAAGGCCGCGATGAGCGAGAGTACGCTCACGGCCATGAAAAACAACACCCAATACTGTACAGTCACAAGTTCCCCCACTAAAAGTTTGAATCGCCTATCACAAACTATCCCCGGAAAAATGCGAGCAAATTCCTGGGAAACGATAACCGAAGCCGCTCACTCGCGCTGCACACTGTCGAGCGGTTCCAATGGCTACGCTCTCGAAGGGCTTCCGCGACCTGAAGATGACTCTCAGGAAGGGTAACGCAATAGGGCTTTGTCTGGCTACTGAATGTTAATGTTTATTGTATCGCCGGGGAGTGGAATTTGCAGGTTCTGCTCGGCTGGCTCGCGCACCTGGCCGCCCGGCAGCGGGTGCAGCTTGAAGAGAATCAGCATGTTGCGCTCCGGATCGTCGAAGGCGCGGAAGCTGGCCACCTGCTCGAGCGAGAAGTGCGTGTGGATGTCCTCGAGGGTGCCGGGGTCGAGGTCGTTCCAGGCGGCGTACCAGCCGGGCTGCGCATCAGCGAGCTTGGAAACCAGCTCCTGGGTTCCGAAGTCGTCGCACAGGCTGGGCAGGTGGGTCACGAGCATGATCTGGTCGCCGCTGATGGAAACCAGCAGGCGCCGGCCATTGGGGTGGGCGTCAATGTAGCGCGTAAGCCGCTGGCCTGCATCAATAAAGGTGTACTCGGGATGGGCGGCGTAGTTCAACGTCTGGAGGCCGTTCGAGATGGCGGCCAGCGTGGCCAGGGCGACGACGGCCCAGCCGAAGAGCGGCGCGCAATGCCGGAATGGGCAGGACGGAAGTTTAGCTTCCTCATCAGAACAGGCGCAGCCCTTTGGGGCTCCGGCTCCAGAAGAACGCTCCGCTTCAGCGCCAGAAGTGCGCTCGGCTTCAGATCCGGAAGAATGCCCCTGGGAGAATTCGTTTACAACTTTTCCGTCTTCGGCAGCCTGTGAGGGCTCCGGTTCGTGAGCCGGTCGAGATTCGAGAGCCGATTGGGCGCTGACGAGCGCATTGGCCCCCTGCGCGACGATAATAAAACAGAAAAAAGCCACCATGGCAAAGTAGCGGGGCTGGGGGTGGTCCTGGTAGGTCATGAAGAGAATGTAGCCAGCGGCGGCCAGGATGGAGGCGCCGAAGACCGGGTCCATGAGCAGGTTGCGGGCCGCGGATTTCCACTGTGCCAGGGCCGGGTGGGGCGCGATGGAGACCAGAATTGCGCCCAAGGTGACCAGCCCGGCCAGCGGAATCAGAATGTGGTCCACCCACAATCCGCCGTGGAAGGACCACCAGAAGCTGAGCAGAGGCCAGGTTAACTCCTTTGGCTTGATGTATTTGTTTACAAAGAAGAGGTATTTGTAGTCGGCCAGAAGACCAAAGTGGATCAACAGTGCCATCCAAAGGCCAAAGGAGGCGGCAAAGGAGCCCACCGCGGCGCCCGCGCAACGCAGGGCGAGTTTACGATTGTTGCGCCCCAGCGGCGCGAGCATCGCCCAGCCCAGCGCCGGCAATAGAAAAACGGCGGTGGTCTTGGTGAGCATCATCAGCGTGAAGAGCAGGCCAATGGCGACCGATGCGGTCACCGGGCGGCGCAACCGGGGCAGGCGCACGGCCAGGTTCAGCGCGGCCAGCGTGAAGGCGATCAGCATGGGCTCCAGAATGGCCAGCCGGCTGAAACAGTAGAGAAAGGGGCTGGTGACGATCAGCGTGAGCGCAAGGAGCCCCATCCAGCGCGGACCGCGCGTTCTGAGCAGCAGGTAGGACAACAGCAGGTTGCAAAAGAAGAAGGCGACGGCCAGCCCGCGCGCGGCCTGAATCGATACTCCCGTAAAGAAGAACAGCACCCACTCGAGAAACGGCCACACCGGCACGGCCGGGGCGGGGTTGAAATCTCCGGGCTGGTACCAGTTGCCAAACAGGTGGGCGCGGACAGCCGCATTGCCGTACCAGCCCTCGTCGGTGTACTTGGCCCAGTCCATGAACCACGGCGTGTGGTTGGGAAAGTCGGCCGTGAGATGAAGGGCATGCAGCAGGGCAAAGCCGCCGATCACGAGCAGCCAAAGGGCATAACACCAACGCTTTTGCGAGATCGTCAAGGTCTGTTTCTCCGCGGAAATTGTGCGCCCAGGGGCTGACGTCGATCAGACGGCTCAAGACAGTTTACCCACGCAGGCGGCATCGGTAAAAACCAGGTCGAAAAGCGCCTTGGCGGGGATGACCCGAGTATATCGCGCCAGAATTAACAACTTACTCGGCATGGAAGACGACGTCGAAGAGCAGCAGGCTGACGGTGGTGAAGATGATGTCGTAGCCCACCAGCATCTTGATCCACAGCGTGGGGTCGCTTTCGCCGGTGAGGATGGCGGTGGTGGCCTGGACCATGGCCAATAGAGCCGGAATGAAAATGGGAAAGAGAATCAGCGAAAGCAGCAGTTCGCGGTTGCGGCTGCGAATCGAGAGCGCGGCAAAAAAAACGCCGTTGGCGACCAGGGCCCATGTGCCCAGCGGCAGCACCAGCGCCAGCAGCCAGGCCTGACCCGCAACGTGCAGGTTATAGAAGACGAAGAAAAAGGGCGCCAGGATCACCTGGACGACGGAAACAAAGAGAAAATTGGCGATGACCTTGGCGAGGTAGAGCTCCGCGCCGTGAGTTGGCGCCATGCGCTGGGCGTCGAGGACCTGGTGGCGGATCTCCCGCGCCCAAGCCTGGTTGAGCGCGCTGACCGAGGCGAACATGGTGGCCACCGAGAGCACGCCGCCGGCAATCTGCTGGGAAAAAGCCCCGCGCGGGTCGAAGGCAATGGAAAACAGCACCACTACCAGCCCGGAGAAGAAGAGCATGGAGACAAAAGTGTCCAGCGAGCGCCACTCGATGCGCAGCTCCTTGATGAGGTGAGTCCAGAGGGCGCGGGTCATCCGGCGTGCCCCTTCGGGGAGGCGTGACCCTCCGGGGAGGCGGATTTCGTCAGGTCGGCGGTCTGGGCCTCGGCGGCGCGAAGGTAGTCGTCGGGCGAGAGCATGAGCTGGGTTCCGCGCGCGCCGGCCGAGACGCTGATCCAGTCGAAGAGGATGATGGTTTCATCGACGAAGACGGGGTAGGATTTCTTCGCGCCGAAGACGGTGACCCCGCCGCGAATGTAGCCGGTGAGCGGCTGCACCTCCTTGAGGGGGACCATCTCGGCCTTGCGCAGGCCGGCGGCGCGGGCCAGCTTCTTGAAGTCCAGTTCGGCGTCGCCGGGGATGACGGCGAAGACGTAGACGCCTGGGCCGCCAGTGGTCAGCAGGGTTTTGAAGACCTGCTCGGGGGGCATTCCTACCTTTTTGGCGACGGTGAGGGCGGAGAGGTCGTCGGGATCGACCTCGTACTCACGGAGTTCGAAGGGAATGCCGAGGCCTTCGAGAATGCGCGCGCCGTTGGTCTTCATAGCTTAGGACTCGCCTTCTTACCACCCCCGCGACCAAGACCTGTTGCTGGGGATCCCTCCTCCATCGACGCCACCCGTCCGGCGTGCAGCGTGAGTACCCAGTCGGCGATGGGGGCGGCCAGTTCGCGCTGATGGGTGGTCAGGACGATGGTCCGGTTGTCATGGCGGAACCGGGCGAGCAACTCGACCATCTGGCGGGCCGACTCGACGTCCATGTTCGAGAAGGGCTCGTCGAGCAGCAGCAGCTCGGGGACGGAAATCAGCGCGCGGGCCAGCGAGGTGCGCTGGCGCATTCCCTGCGAATACTGGCCGAGGGTGCGGGGCAAATCCGGGTCCAGACCCACCTGGCGCAGGGCCTCGGCCGGAGCCAGGCAGTCGCGGCCGGGGTAGAGGCTGCGAAAGTAGCGCAGGTTCTCCTGGGCGGTCAGCTCGTNNTGGCTCATGTAGCCGATGCGCTCGCGGTCCTCATGGGGTTCCAGGCCGCCGGGTTCGAGAGGGCCGGACTCAGGAGGACCGAAGATTCGCACCGTTCCGAAGCTGGGCCTGAGCAGGCCGGCCAGAATACGCAGCAGCGTGGATTTGCCCGCGCCGTTTTCGCCCAGCAGGACGTAGCAGCGGCCGGCTTCGAAGTCCACCGAGACCTGGCGCAGCGCGGCGAAGGAGCCGAAGAGCTTGGAGACCTTGTCCAGTCTGGCAAAGACGGGCCGGGCGCAGGGCAGGGAATCGACCGCAGTGGAGGCTGGTGCGGTCATGCGCGTCAGTTGGCGGCAGCCGGGGCGGTGGCAGCCGGGCTGGAGGAGTGAGGAGCGGGAGCCTGGGCGGCGGCGCGGGGGCTGGTGGCAGTGGGTTGCGCGGGTGCGGAGTTGGGCTGGACCGTGCTGGGCTGCGCCGAGCCGGGCCGAGAAGTGGGCTGCGAACCGGGTTGCGAGCCGGGCTGGGCGGGAGCGTACTTGCTGGAACATTTGGCCTGCAAGACGGTGGCGTGGAAGACGCCGTCGCGGCCATAGGAGCCGTCGGCCAAGGCCTGAGCGTCGTCCTTGAAGGTGTCCGGCGGGGGTTCGGCGCCCTTGTAGTTGACTCTGAGCAGGCGGCCCGTGGCGGCCTGCGGCGAGTGGCTCTCAAACTCATTGAGCACGAAGGTCACATGGGTTCCATCCTCCTCGATGGAACCGGGCACGACGAAGCCCTCGACGCGCAAATGGCTGTGGTAGGCCTTGTCGCCCATGCCGCCCAGTTCGGCGATGGTGACGTAGTAGCTCTTGCTGGCGCCGTAACCGGACCAGGCCAGCCAGACGATGGTGCCGACGATAATAGCGACTGCGATTCCGATGCGCACTGAGCTGGTGGAGGTTTTCATCGTCCCCCTTAAGATACGAGCCTGACAAGGCGTGGTCAACCGCCGAAAAAAGGCCGTTTGGATTTATTGCACAGAGTTTAGCGCCTGCGCGGCGCGGTCGAGCGCCTGGGCGAGCACCGTCAACTGCTGGGCGGCGCGGTTGAAGTCGTGGGCGTCGAGGGCCTCGTTGACGCCGGGGATGACGACCGCCGCGTAGCCGGAGTACGCGCCAGGAGCGTAGATGGTGTGCCGATACCAGGGGCGATTGGGCAGGCCCGCTTCCGAAAGGAGGCCGGTTTCAGCCTGGCGGAGGGCGAGATTAATCCGGGCGAGGTCGCCGGAGGCGGAGATTTCGAGGCTGTGGGCTCGCTCGGTCGCGGCGGAAAAGCGGGTGGCGGCGGCCTGGACGGCGGTAAAGTCCAGCGCGCCAAGCCCCTGGCCAGAGGCTTTCTGCCTGGCCGCATCGATATATGAGCGAATCGCGTGGGCGTAGGCGATGTAATCGTAAGGCAGCACGTCGGCGTCGGCCATGCGCAGCGCTTCCAGGCCGAAGACGCGGGCCATCTCCTGCAGATAGACGAAGCTTGGGTCGGCGTTTTCGGTGTACCAGGCGAAGTTGTCGAAGACCGAGTGGTAGACGCCGTAGGGGCNNAAGAAGGCCGTGAAGTCGGAGCCGGAGCCGAGGTCGCTGACGCGGACCTCTTCGCCGGCCTCGGGGGCGTTGGCGGAGTGGCGATTGTCCTGGTCGAGGCGCTCGTTCTGGGCCGAGTGCTCGTTCTGGGCCGGGTGACTGACGCGCCACTGCTGGTAGACTGTGCCGCCCAGCGGGCTGGGAACCGCGCGGGTCAGCTCACGCAGGAATTGCTTGAGCGAGGGAACGGCGGAGGCGGTGAAATCCGGCCCAGAGACGGCAATGTCGGTGTTGAAGTAGGCCACGGCGCGCTTCAGGGCCGGGGCGTTCTGCTCGACCCACTCGGTAGAGCCGATCAGCCCCTCTTCCTCGGCGTCCCAACTGGCGAAAACGATAGTCCGCTTGGGCCGCCAGCCCTGCCTAAGCAACGCGCCAACGCCGTGGACCGCTTCGAGCATGGCCGCAGTGCCGCTGCCGGGATCGGCGGCGCCGTAAACCCAGGCGTCGCGGTGGTTGCCGGCCACCACCCACTCGCCGGGGTACTCCGTGCCCTTGACCTTGCCGATTACGTCCCAGATGATGCGGCGCTGATAGTCCTGCTCGCTGATCAGGTGGACCTTTACGCTGCCAGGGCCCCCAATCAGTCCCAGGTGATAGCGGAAGCCGAGCGCCCCCTGCCAGCCGGGCGGCACGCCGGGGCCTTGAAGAGCTTGCAGAATGGGCGCGGCGTCGTGGTAGCTGATGGGGATGGAGATGATGCGGGGCTGGTTTCCGTAGGGCGTGCCGCGCGCTGAGTCGGGCAGATCCAGCGTCGAGGCCACGCCGGGCGTCTCCGGGTCGCCGGGAAATTTGAAAAGGTATTGCACCGCGCCTCGCTGCACACCGGTCTCTGGCCGCCAGGGGCCGAGCGGGTAGGCGTCGCCCTTGGCGTAGCCGTCGTCCTGCGGGTCGGAGTAGAGCAGTACGCCGACCGCGCCGCGCTCTTCGGCGATGTAAACCTTGACGCCGCGAAAGTTGGCTCCGTAGCGCGCCAGCACGATCTTGCCGCGCAGGTCGATGTGGTGGGCGGCAAGCTGGTTGAAGTCCTCCAGGCGGCCGTAGTTGGCGTAGACCACCTCGGCGGTGACGTCGCCCGAGCCCGATGATCCGTTGAAGGGCATCACCACCCGTGGATCGTCCTGGTAGGGGTCGCCGTCGACGTGCTCGCGGGTGGGGCCGCTCATCAGCAGCCTTCCGCTGGAGTCATAGGCCTCGACGCGCACGAGTTTGGGCTGGTTGAGCAGCAAGCGGTAGGGAACGATCTCGGTTTTGAGCCCCGCGGCGCGGAACTTCCGGGCCACGTACTCGGCCGTCTTGCGGTCCTCCGGCGTTGCCGCCAGGTGAGGCTCGCGGGTGAGCGTCTTCAGCTCTTCACCGGCCAGCCGGGCGCTGGGAACGGCGAGAAACTTCTCCTCGATCTTCGCTTCAGCGGTGAAATCGCGGTAGCCGAAGACGGTGGGCGGGACGGCATTCCGGGCTGGATTCTGAGCTGAGCTTCGGGCTGGATTCTGAGCCGACAACGGCCTGGCGATGAAGGCCGGCGGAATGAGAGCCAGAAACAGCAGCGAGGTAAGCGGCTTGCGCAGCGTCATGAACAGAACCTTTTCACTTAGCCGGCGGGTTTGGCAAGCCGGTGGGCGAGAAAGCGGACAGCCGGACAGAAGGCCACAACGGCCCGCCCGGCGTTTCTTGACCGGCGATTCTCAGCGAGTGTTTCCATACGGCCATATGGCCAGCTTCTACGCCACCGGCTGGGTGCAATGGGAGCAGCGGCGGGCGGCCAGGGGAATCTCGCTCAGGCATTCCGGGCAGGTCTTCATGGCCGGCGGAACCTCGGGCACGGGCGGCGTGAATCTCGCCATCAGCTTGTTCACCGGTAAAACAATTCCGAAGTAGACCACGCTGGCCACGATCAGAAATGAAATGGCCGCATTCAGGAAGTTGCCGATCATCACCGGCGTGCCATTCACCTTCAGCACCAGGCCGCTGAAATCCGGCTTGCCCACGACGGCGGCGATCAACTGGGTCAGAACGTCCTTCACAAAGGACGTGACGATGGCGTTGAAGGCCACGCCCAGAATCACGGCGATGGCCAGATCCACGACGTTTCCACGCAGAATGAAATCGCGAAATCCCTTGAGCATTTCCCCCTCCTGTGGCTTGGGCTGGGCAACGGCCATTAGGGGTATTTACTTGACGCCAGGCGGTACCACCGGTTGTGGTTTGACCAGGGTGGAGAACGGCGCCGGGTCAATCTGGACGGCCTGTTGGGCCAATCGGTAGAAGAGCTTGCCGCGCGAAGCCGAAGTCCGGCGATTGAAGCGAAAGGTGAATTCGTCGAGGTAGTCATTGAGATGCTCGTAGCCGATCGCACCTTGATGGGTGCCGAGTAACCATCGTTTCAACAATGAGATGACGCGATGCACGCGCGGGAGCAGATGAACCCCCTCTTTCTGCTGCCGCTGCACCTGCCGGTCATGGATATAGCTGTCCAATCCCATGTAGGCTGGCAATCCGTCGGTTCGCACCGTACTTCCTGGCACAATCGCCTCGGCGATGAACCCATGCAGGGTTGCCTGGGTCAAGTCTGGAATGCAACGCATACGAATGCGGCCGATACCCTTGCCGTCCTGCTGGGCGGCCACGACGATCAGGGCTTTGTTCACCGTCCAGCGCCCGATGGCGCCTTCTTCCTCAGCTCCCCAGTAGGCATCGTCCACCTCGACCACGCCGTCCAACCGGTCGCGGCCGGGGCGGACCATGGCCCGGCGCAACTTGTGCAACATGGCCCAAGCCGTCTTGTAGCTGCCCAAGCCCAAAACCCGCTGCAATCCCAAGGCGCTTATGCCGTTCTTCTGACTGGCCACCTGCCACATGGCCCGAAACCAGACCGTCAGCGGCAAATGGCTGTCCTGAAATACCGTTCCCGCTGTGACCGACATCTCATAGCCACAGTGATTACAGAGCCAGCGGTTCCGGCGCACCAAGCTGGCCTCGTCACCCGCACAGCGCGGACAAATCCAGCCGCCTGGCCAGCGCAGCGCTGCAAGATACTCGGCGCAGGCCTCTTCGCTCCCGAATCGCTTCTCCAACTCAAGCAACGTCCGTGGATAATCCTCGGCCATGGCCCAAAACACTATATCTTGGGGGTTCTGGCGTCAAGTAAATACCCCT
>PMPH01000122.1:180-2955 GCA_003161045.1 Acidobacteriaceae bacterium | reverse complement strand
CCAGATCGAATCGTCTCACGACCTCCGCGGCCTGCCGGAGGCTGTCGGTCTCGCGCAGCCAGTACCCATGGGTCACGGCGGAGTGTTTCAGCACGCCGCGGTCCCGGGTCAGCAGAATGCGCCTTTCCGCGGCTGAAATTCGCACCAGTTCCAGGTCAGTGAAGCGATTGGAATACACCGCGTCGAACCCCAGCATCCGCAGATAACGCGCCAGCCTGCCCAGATGGACATCGAGCACAAACTTCGTCTCCCGTAGCGGTTGCGGCCGGAGACGCAACACCGGCGTGATGTCGATCGATTCGAAGACCGGATACACCGCCACGCGATCCCCATTTCGAATCAGGCGGGTGAAGTCGGACGACTCGCCGTTCACCAGGATCAGATCCACCTCCGCATGCGGAACGCCGATCCCCTCGATCATGTCCTTCACGGAAGCAGGCACGAAGAACTGTTTCTCCACCAATCCAAACTGCTGGCCGCGTGGCAGATGATCATTCAATTCTGCATAAAAGCGAAAGCAGGCACAGGACGGTGCGGTAGCCATAGTACACGCCTCAGCTCCAGTGTAGGCCCATTTGCGGTGGCCCTCACCGTTGCGAGCGATCTTCCCTGGGAAGGCATTCCGGCGCGGATCGAACTGCGCGTCCGCCGGTTCTACTGCGCAACCCTGCCTGCGAGCAACATATATTTACGGAACGCAAGCCGAAGACTGTCCAGCGCTACGGGCGTCGCACCTGTCGGCTGGCAACAGCGCTGGAGAAGATAACACTGGCGCTTGGCGGCGCCGCGGGCTCTCGACCGGCTGAACAACCCGGCATTCTGGCGAGTGGTCCAACTCTGCTGCGGCAGCTGCGGTGCAGAGCCAGGAAGGATGAATACCGTGGGCAGTCAAGGAATAGGTGCGGGGTTCGCTGCATTGAAGGGATGTTCGTTTTTGACCGTTTTGAAAGTGGGCAAATGTATAGAATAGGTTTCACGTGGGCAACCAGAGAGTCGGGCAATACGAGACGTTGCGACTCTCCATCAAAAGCATCGATTGGGACCCACCAGCGAACAGAGGAGGGCTTCACCATGAAACCGAGCACGAACGATAAGACGACAGGCAAGCTCCATGAAGTTAAAGGCGCAATCAAGCAGAAGGCCGGCGAGCTTACCAAGAATCCCAACCTGGAAGCTGAGGGTAAAGCTGAGAAAAACGCTGGAAAAGTTCAAAACATTGTCGGCAAGGTTGAAAAGGCTATCGGAAAATAAGGAATCAGCATCAAACTCGGAGACGAGGGAGGTCAAGAGATCATGACACAGTCAATATTCGAACAAACGGGCGAGAAAATTGCCGATACGGCGCACAAGGCTTCCCGGGCGGCATCTGCTGTTGCGGATGCCGTGGAGGATGGCGTGGGAGCAGCGCGGCGTGCTGCAAAACAAGGCTGCTATGCCGCCGCAGAGCTTTTGGATGACACAAAAAGGCGAGTCCAGCGGCATCCGATTGAAACAGTATTGGCGACATTCGCGGCTGGCATTCTGGCCGGGACAGCGATCAGCTGGATGATGAGGCGAAGGCATCTCTGAAACAGGCGGATGCGCACAAGAAGGCCCAGGAATCTTGTTCCTGCCCTGAATGTCTCTGGATCCTAGATTGCTACGTCATCCCTGCGTTGCCTGCGAGGAGTAGCTTCCGATCGTGCATGGGCAACTGGCAGGGCCATACAGCAAGGGGTGGAGGCAGCGCAGAAGAGGTACTGCCTCCAGGGGGATGCAGCCGTATGATCTAACATCACCACCGCCGCCTCTGGTGAGGGCACCGGCAAGCATCAGGCTTCAACGACGCCATGAAAAATGTGCAATTCTGCTCAAGCGGCATGGGGCAACGAGTGATCGAACAAAGGTTAGATTGCCGCCAGGCCCGAAGAGCGGAACATTGTGCATCCTGGATGGAATTGTGCGGCGCATCGAAACGCCCTTGCAGTGGTTACAATTGAAGAGCGCCGCAGGCTGATGATGCCCGGCCTATGGGCGATGCCTGCCTTGGGGTGGTGGTGAGAAAAGAGATGGCAACGCCTGATCCGAGTCACACGGTGGAGAAGCCCCCAGCAGAGCCGAACTCCGGCGCCACCAGCGCAGCAGAGACTCTGCCGCCACCCGACGCATCTCCGATTCCGGCGAAAGCAAAGGAACATAACATCCGTGTTTCCC
Organism: Acidobacteriaceae bacterium; assembly: GCA_003161045.1. Taxonomy (GTDB): domain Bacteria; phylum Acidobacteriota; class Terriglobia; order Terriglobales; family Acidobacteriaceae; genus Telmatobacter. The sequence goes on along the minus strand of PMPH01000122.1, from coordinate 762 downwards.
CCGCCGTCCTCGACGCGGCAGGTAAGGAAGGCGGTGAACTGCTTACGTCCTTGCGCACGGCTCCCGAGGGCCTGACTCAAGCCGAGGCAGAAGAGCGGGCGCGCACCTCAGGTCCGAATGAGGTGGCGCAAGAACGGCGGCGCGGCTGGTTTATCCGCCTCTTGATCATCCTGCGTAACCCGCTGGTCATTCTGCTGGCAATTCTCTCGTCGATTTCCTTTGCCACCGGCGATGCGCGCGCCGGAATCGTCATGGCGGGCATGGTGGTGCTCAGCGCGGGGCTGCGATTCATTCAGGAAGCGCGCGCGGACTCAGCGGCGGCGAAGCTCAAAGCCATGATCCATGTAACCGCCACGGTGGTTCGGGATGGCAAAGCCCGCGAAATTCCACTGCGCGACCTGGTTCCGGGAGACATCATCGATCTTTCCGCCGGCGACATGATTCCGGGCGACGTGCGAGTCATCGCGGCGAAAGATTTATTTGTCAGCCAGGGAACGCTTACCGGGGAGTCGCTTCCCGTGGAGAAGTTTCACGATCCAGACCCCAAGGCTGCTAACTCGCCGGTCGAGCTCAAGAACATAT
>PMPH01000122.1:0-142 GCA_003161045.1 Acidobacteriaceae bacterium | reverse complement strand
ACAAGTTTCGACCAGGGCCTCAGCCGTTTCACATGGCTCATGATTCAGTTCATGGCCGTCATGGTGCCCCTGGTTTTCTTCATCAACGGGTTTACCAAGCACGATTGGAAAGCCGCTTTTTTCTTCGCGATGGCCGTGGCCG
>PMPH01000098.1 GCA_003161045.1 Acidobacteriaceae bacterium | reverse complement strand
AGCGGCTGATCGACATTCTTGAGCCGACGCAGCAGACCGTGGACGCGCTGATGAAGCTCGACCTTCCGGCCGGCGTCGATGTCGAGATCAAGGCCTTCGAGAAGTAGGCACCTGCGGTGCGGCCAAACGCGCCTTGCGGCGCACAAGTTTCGCGGTAATCACGCGAAGCGGTAGAAAGGCTCGGAAGAGCCCCGGCAGTGCGATGGATTCAAGATCGCATGATGAGGTGAGGAAACGATGGCAGTCACGGGAATTTTAGGTAAAAAGATCGGCATGACGCAGGTCTTCGACGAAAAGGGCGATGTGCACCCGATTACGGTGCTGCAGGCCGGCCCCTGTGTAATTACGCAGTTGAAGACGCTGGCGAAGGACGGCTACGAGGCCGCGCAGATCGGTCTGGTCGAGTTCGTTAAGGCCAAGAATGTGACAAAGCCGCAGGCCGGGCACTTCGCCAAGACGGAAGCGCCGCCGGTGAAGGTCATTCGCGAAGTGGCGCTCGAAGTTGATGCCGATGGCGTGGTGGCTACCAAGGCGGGCGACCGTGTGCTGGTCGACATCTTTTCCGAAGCCCGATTCGTGGACGTGATTGGCACTTCCAAGGGCCGGGGCTTTGCCGGCGTGGTGCGCAGGCACGGATTCGCCGGCGGACCGAAGTCTCACGGCCACATGTTCCAGGTGCAGGGCTCGATTGGCGCCTCCAGTTTTCCCTCGCGCGTCTTTCCCGGTCAGCGTATGCCCGGTCACATGGGAGCGGCGCAGATCACGGTGCGCAATCTGCGCATTCGCGGCATTGATCTGGAAGAGAATCTTTTGATGGTCGAGGGCGCGGTGCCTGGATCACGCGAAGGCTACGTACTGATCTCCAAGGCCAAGACTCCTCCGCGCGAGCGCCGTGGTTTTGCCGGGTCCGGCACGGTTGATCCGTTGAAGGCGTCGAAGAAGGCTGGCGGCAAGCGCAAGTAACCACCTGCGGTGGGGCAGACGCGCTCTTCGGGCGCACAAAGAGATTGAAGCATAAGAGATTGAAGCTGGGGAAGGATTCCTGGCGGAAGAAGAAGACGATGGCAAACGTGGATGTAATGAATCTGAACGGCGACAAAGTGGGCACGCTGGAGTTGTCCGATGCGCTCTTCGGGCCGGACCAGGTGAATGAGGCCCTGCTGTGGGAGGCGGTCAAGCACTACCGCGCCTCGCTGCGCCAGGGTACGCACAAGACCAAGAGTCGCACCGAGGTCGCCGGTTCGGGCAAGAAGCTGTGGAAGCAGAAGGGCACGGGCCGGGCTCGTATCGGTTCGGTGCGTTCGCCTCTGTGGCGTCATGGCTACACGGTACATGGCCCTCAGCCGCGCAGCTACGATTACGCCTTTCCGCGCAAGAAGCTGCTGGGCGCGCTGCGTTCGGCCCTGGCGGCGAAACTGGCCGACGGCAAGCTGACGGTGGTCGATACGCTGGAGATCGAAGGCGCCAAGACCAAGCTCTACCGGGAGGCGCTCACGAAACTCGAGGTCACGCGCACGGCTCTGCTGGTTGAGAACAGCAAGACGCTGACTCCGGCCCTGGTGCTGGGCGCGCGCAACCTCAAGGGCGTCGAACTGGTGCTCAACAATGAGGTGCACCCTTACGATCTGCTGCGCTATGAGCGGGCCATTTTCTCCAAGGCCGCCATTGAGCAGATTGCCGAAATGCTCGAGAAGAATGCGTCAAAACGCGCTGCGGGGCGCAAGCTCGCCGCTGAGACGGAGGCCGCCTGATGCCGACACTCTACACTGTGATTCGCCGCCCGCTGATTACNNGAGGCTACCAAGACCGAGGTCAAGCAGGCCGTCGAGGCGCTTTTCAAGGTCAAGGTCTCCGCGGTACGCACCGCCAATGTCCTGGGCAAGGAACGCCGCCGCGGCAAGTACGCGGGCTTTCGCCCCGACTGGAAGAAGGCGTATGTCCGGCTGAAGCCGGGCGAGAAGATGCCCGAATACGTCAGCAACCTCTAGGGGTTGCCTGGCTGGATGAAACGGCTGCATTGAAGGATTATCGGGGTCAGGGAGAATCAGACGGGCTCCGGAGAAAAGGGAGAGCGGCGCTTGAGTTTGGGCGCTGACTTTCCGGGACAAACGACAATGGCAATCAAGACATACAGACCGATCACGCCGACGCTGCGCTTCAAGACTACGCAGGTCAATGACGACCTGACGACGGATAAGCCGCACAAGCCGCTTCTGGCGGTCAAGCAGCGCACCGGCGGACGCCGCAACCAGGGCGACTTGACCATGCGTCATCAAGGCGGCGGTCACAAGCAGAAGCTGCGCCTGATCGACTTCAAGCGCGAGAAGTTTGGCGTGCCGGGCAAGGTGGCGACGATCGAGTACGATCCCAACCGTTCGGCGCGCATTGCGCTGGTGCATTATGCGGATGGCGAGAAGCGCTATATCCTGCAGCCGGTTGGCTTGAAGGTGGGCGCGACCGTGACCTCAGGTCCCGACGCCGACATCCTGGTTGGAAATGCCCTACCGCTCAAGAACATTCCCTCCGGCACGACGGTTCATGCCATTGAACTGAGGCCGGGCAAGGGAGCGCAGATGGCCCGTTCGGCTGGAACGCAGGCGCAGCTGGTGGCCAAGGAGGGCGAGTACGCCCTGCTGAAGTTGCCTTCCGGCGAGACCCGCAAGGTGCTAATCGAGTGCCTGGCGACGATTGGCCAGGTGGGTAACACGGACCATGAGAATGTGTCCATCGGCAAGGCAGGACGCAACCGCTGGCTGGGCATTCGTCCCACCAACCGCGGCGTGGTGATGAACCCGGTGGACCATCCGCACGGCGGCGGCGAGGGCAAAACCTCGGGTGGCCGTCATCCGGTGACCCCGTGGGGCCAGCCGAC
>PMPH01000007.1 GCA_003161045.1 Acidobacteriaceae bacterium | reverse complement strand
TGGGGTCCGCCGGGGGTGGGCAAAACCACGCTGGCCAAGATCATCGCCGACTCCACACAGGCCACTTTCATCGAGTTCTCCGCCGTGATGAGCGGCATCAAGGAGATTAAGCAGGTGATGGCCGCTGCCGCGCAGGCCTCGCAGATGCACTCGCGGACCATCCTCTTCATCGATGAGATTCACCGCTTCAACAAGGTCCAGCAGGACGCCTTCCTGCCCTACGTCGAGCGCGGCTCGATCCGGCTGATCGGCGCCACCACCGAAAATCCCTCCTTCGAGATCATCTCCGCGCTGCTCTCCCGCTGCCGCGTCTACGTCCTCCATCCGCTCACCGAGGAGCAGATCACCGCCCTTTTGCGTCGCGCCCTGGAAGATAAGGAGCGCGGCCTGGGCTCTCTGGAGCTAACCGCCGACGATGACGCATTGCAACTGATCGCGAGCTACTCCTCGGGCGACTGCCGCTCGGCCTACAACACCCTCGAAGTGGCCGCGCAACTGGCCCAGGAACCGGCTGCGGAAAGCCCCGATTCCAAACCGCCCAAGGCCCGCGAGCCCGCATCCAACTCGGGCAATGTGTCAGGGCACGACTTCAGTCGTGCCGCAAGCGCCAACATTCAAGATCGGGCTTTAGCCCCTGCTACGGAAAAGCTCGATTCGGAGGGAGGCGGGGGTTTTAACCCCCGTATAACGCTAACCGAGTCGAAGGGGGCTTTAGCCCTGGAGGGAAGCCGCGCCAGGAACCACATCGACAAAGCCCTGGCCACGGTGGCCGTGCAGCAGCGGGTTCTGATCTACGACAAATCCGGCGAGGAGCACTACAACCTGATCTCGGCGCTGCACAAGAGCGTGCGCAACTCCGACCCCGACGCCGCGCTCTACTGGCTAGCGCGAATGTTCGCCGCTGGCGAGGACCCGCTTTATCTCGCCCGCCGCGTCGTCCGCATGGCCGTCGAGGACATCGGCCTGGCCGCCCCCGAGGCGCTGAATCTGACTCTCTCGGCCAAGGAGGCCATCGATTTCCTGGGCTCGCCGGAGGGCGACCTGGCGCTGGCCGAGGCGGTCGTCTATCTCTCGCTGGCCCCCAAGTCGAACTCGGTCTACACCGCCTACGGAGCCGTCCAGCGCGAGGTCGAAGAGACCCGCCAGGAGCCGGTGCCGCTGCATCTGCGCAATGCGCCGACAAAACTGATGAAGGAACTCGACTACGGCAAGGGCTACCGCTACGCCCATAACGAAGAGGGCCGCGTCGCCGACATGGACTGCCTGCCCGACTCGCTGAAGGGCCGCAGCTACTATCACCCCACCCAGGAGGGCCGCGAAAAGCTCCTCGCCCAGCGCATGGAAGAGATTCGCCGCATCCGCGCCGGAAAGCGCGGCGGAGGCTGAAGTAAGTCCCGCGCCCTGGCACTACTAACAAGCTGTCATTCTGAGCGAAGCGCAGCGGAGCCGAAAGCCTGCCCTGAGCGAAGCCGAAGGGAACCTGCTTCTTGTTACTTTGTCGCCAGGGTGGGAGAGCAACATCGGGCAGGTTGGCCCGAAAATTGTTAAAGTGAAAGCCATGCCGGTCGTCTTTCATCAGCGCGGTTTCAAGTTTTTCTTCTATTCCAACGAAGGAATGCCGCGTGAGCCGGTCCACATTCACGTTGAGAAAGACAATCTGGAAGCAAAATTCTGGCTGGAACCGGAACTCCGGGTGTCCTACAATGATGGGTACGACGCCCGTACTCTCCGCGAACTGCTGGGGATCGTCGAACTCAACAAGGACCTCATCGAAAGGGCTTGGAATGAATTCTTCCGTTAAGGCAACGCGCGTGCATTTCGATCAGGACAGCATGTGGGTCGACCTGAGCGACGGCAGAATCATCGCCGTGCCGCTGGCCTGGTTTCCCCGCCTTCTCCACGCCACCGCGGAGCAGCGGGAGCAGCTTCGCATCAGCAGCCGCGGCCTGCATTGGGAAGCGCTGGACGAGGACATCTCCATTGCCGGCCTGCTGGCTGGCGAAGGCGACCTGACCCAAAGCCAAAAGACCTTTGTCGCCTGATGCCAAACCTTTCACCCCTCCCTCACTTACTGCGTCGCGCGGCAAAATCGACTGCTCTGAGTCAGCCCAAAACGAAATCTGCATTTTAACCTTCTCTACGGATGCCACTTTCTTTTCGCCGACTTCATCGCGGAAAGAGTGGGTAGCCTGGCTCGCGCACTTGCGCCATCCCGGCCCGCCCGCGCATAATGGAAGAAATTTGGCGTACGTCTTCAGGGCGGGGTGCGACTCCCCACCGGCGGTGAAAGCCCGCAAGCGCCTGCATCCAGTGCAGGGTCAGCAGATCTGGTGAGATTCCAGAGCCGACGGTTACAGTCCGGACGAAAGAAGATGTGCCGTACCGCCAGTTTTCCCCCGGTTCAATTCACGGAGCCGCGCGTGGTGGTTGGTTCAGCCCTGAAACGTTTTTTCGTCGATCTCGCGTACGAGGAGCGTTTCCAAAATGCCATCTTCATCCGTAGCCAGCACCTTGCTCGGCTCTGCATCCATTCCCTTTGAAGAAAGATTCTCCCAGGCTCTGGCCGATATGCGCCAGGGCCACCCCGTGATTCTCGTCGACGACTTCGACCGCGAGAACGAGGCCGACCTGATCGTCGCCGCCGAGAAGCTCACCCCCGCCACCATGTCCGTGCTCATTCGCGAGTGCAGCGGGATCGTCTGCCTCTGCCTTCCGCAGGAGACGCTGGACCGGCTCGAACTGCCGCTGATGGTGAAGACTAACGGGAGCCGCTTTCAGACGGCCTTCACGGTGAGCATCGAAGCCCGCGAAGGCGTCACCACCGGCGTCTCGGCGCAGGACCGCGTGACGACCATCCGCGCGGCCATCCGGGAAGGCGCGCAGCCTTCCGACCTGGTCAGTCCCGGCCACGTCTTCCCGCTCCGGGCCTCCGCGGGCGGCGTGCTGGCCCGCCAGGGACACACCGAAGGCGCCGTCGAGCTGGCGCGGCTGGCTGGGTTGAAGCCCGCCGCCGTGCTCTGCGAGATTACCAACCCCGACGGGACCATGGCCAAAGGCGACGAGATCGACGAATTTGCCGAGCGCCATGAAATGGTTGTGCTGAGCATCGCCGAGCTGGCCGGCTACCGGCTGCGCCACGATCCGGCCGCCCGGCGGGATTCAGCCGCCCGACAGACTGTGTAGGTGCGGGTGCCCCAGGTCCCGCTTCTGGGACCTGGGAGACGATGAACTCACACAGCCGCAATAACATCACATTTCTCCACCCCAGCTCACAAAGTTCGTGTGCCGGAATGGAGAAAAGAACACGGACGACCCATCCCCTGCTCTACCTGTACCCTATTCCCTGCCTTATACGTCCAAGTCGTCGCCAGCCTCGGCCACCACCGCGGTGCCGCGCCGCTTGGCCAGCAGGTAGCCACGCAAGAAGGGCTCCAGGTAGCCGTCCAGCACCTTGTCCACATCGCCCACCTCGACCTTGGTGCGNNCGAGCGCAGCATCTTCATGGCCCGGTCACGGTTCTTATGCTGGGAGCGCTCATTCTGGCAGCAGACCACGATGTTCGTGGGCAGGTGGGTCATGCGCACGGCTGAATCGGTAGTATTCACGTGCTGGCCGCCCTTGCCGCCCGAGCGGTAGGTGTCGATGCGCAGGTCTTCCACCTTGAGGTCCACGTGGATGGTCTCGTCAATTTCTGGCGAAACGTAGACCGAGGCGAAGCTGGTGTGCCGCCGCTTGGCCGAGTCGAAGGGCGAGATGCGCACCAGCCGGTGCACGCCGCTCTCGCCAGCCAGCTGTCCGAAGGCGTACTCGCCGATGATGGTGAAGGTGGCCGACTTGATGCCCGCCTCGTCGCCGTCCTGGTAGTCGTTGATCTCGGTTTTGAAGCCCTGCTGCTCGGCCCAGCGCAGGTACATACGCATCAGCATCTCGGCCCAATCCTGGCTCTCGGTGCCGCCCGCGCCGGGGTGCACCGTGACGATGGCGTTCAGCGCGTCGGCCTCGCCATTGAGCATCGTCCGGGCTTCCAGTTCTTCATTGAATGCAGCCAGAGCCTTGATCTCGCTCTCGATTTCGCCGAGCACGTCCTCGCCCTCGCGCCCCAGCTCGAAGTAGGCCTCGATGTCGCCGGTGCGGCGCACCAGTTCCTCGTCGTCGGCAACGAGCGTTTCCAGGCGCTTTTTGTCGCGCATCAGAGGTTTGGTGGCGTTGGGATTGGACCAGAGCGCCGGATCGGCTAATTTCGTTTCAATTTCAGCGAGTTCCCGGCGGATGCGAGNNACTCCCGCAGGTCGCGGACTTGGTCGCGCACGGGAGCGTAAGCGAATTCGAGATCGGTAATCGACATGGCTTGGCTCAGATGACCTGACTTTGATTTGAACTGTGAATCTGCGTTCTATCCACTGATCTAGAATATCACCACCTGCGGTGGGGCCAGCGGCCTTCGGCATACAGTGGAGAATCATCCCAAGTTCCAAAAGCGGGATCTGAGGCACACGTCCGTCACTCCTATTGAAAAAACTCTACTAATGGCTTTAGCTTTCCGTATTCACTTTCGAATCGCAATATCTGTTCTGGATACGGGAGGCGCCATACTTCATTTTCCCGTTCGAATGAGGAGACTAAGCGCATAGCAAGGTTTAGGTGTTTACTCCTGCTGTCAAGATGATTGAACTGAGCCGCCGTGAGGTTTCCGCTATGCTCTTTTATCCAAGAGGTCCAATGCATTCGGAGCGAATCGAAATTCATGGTTGACCGTTCATAAATAGTCAGAAGACTTTGGCTTGTCCATGTTTTCGACGGGAACTTCGGGAGTAAAACCCAATAGTAAAGACGAGGTTGAAACTCAAATTTCAGCCACGTTTGCAACTGCAGATTGCCGTGCTCAGTAACAAGTTGGTCAAAGCGATTCGGGGCAGTTGCGATTCTATCCCGCATTACCTGTTGGGACGTACGCAACTCGGCATTTATTGCGAAATCGAGACCCCATGGGAGTGCATTGATAGATATGTTCGGGACATCGTTCTTCGGCATCTCATCGGAATGTCCAAACGAATACGCCCACCACGCCCCAGCACCAATGAGTTGGTATTGTGCGCTTTTATCATCCTTCGGAATGCAGAGAACGTCTGGTTGATTCGGCTTTACCATCTTGATTGGGCGGATTTCGTATTCTGAATAGGATTTCTGAACTGCAGGCAAAGCATCCTTAACCACCTTATGTGAGATTCGCATGGACTGGGAGGTAACAGGAGGAAGAAAGTCCTCAAACTGGAGTCGTTCCAATTGCAATTCGCTTGCACTTAGAGATGATTCCTCACGTTCACACTTCTGTTGCTTTGCTGAAATCTCTCGGAGTTCGGTTCGTTCTTGCATGGATTCTGGCAGGTGGCCGGTTTCAACTTCGAAGT
>PMPH01000159.1 GCA_003161045.1 Acidobacteriaceae bacterium | reverse complement strand
GAAAATCCAGTTGCGATTCCTCGGCATCGAGATCAATAAAGAGATCGTAGATTTCGTCCAGGACTTCCTGCGGACGTGCGTCGGGGCGGTCAATTTTATTGATAACCACGATGGGCTTGAGCTTGGNNCGGCGTGGCCCGGCGTGTCCACGATGTTGATTTTGCCGCCTTCAAAGACGATGGCGGTGTTTTTGGCCAGGATGGTGATGCCCCGCTCCCGCTCCAGTTCGTTGGAGTCCATAACGCGTTCGGCCACCTGCTCGTTGGCGCGGAATGTGCCGGATTGGCGCAGCATGGCGTCCACAAGAGTGGTCTTGCCGTGGTCAACATGGGCGATGATGGCGATATTGCGGATCGTCTGGGTCACAGTGGGGCTTTTCCTTCTTTTGGTTTGGCCAAAAAGGCCATGGGGTTGGGAGCGTAATAGCAAAACCAGAGTAGATGCAGCCCGAAGGCAAGCCTGCTGCGCGGCTTTTTCTCAAGGAAAAGCCACCTGGAATACTCTCTGCAAGAACACGGTTACTCTGATTCCGCTCTAGAGGGGACAATCGCCGCACACCGCGGCACCTTCCATTCTACCAGCAGAGGAGAGAGGCAGGCTTGCACGGATGAAGCCGCCTCCATCCGGTGGTAACCGGAAGACTCGAAATTTGACGGTAGAATGATCTTGCTCCGCTTTTTGCCCTCCGCATGAGCCGCCAAGCCAAGCCGCGCCAAACAAAATCGCGCCAGACCAAGCCGCGCTCCCAACGGCTGATCGTGGTCTGCGCGGTGGCCTTTGCCGTTTTGCTGCTGCTCTTGCGGCTGCTGGCGTTTGTCCACGGGCACGGACGGCGCTGGAGGTGAGGCTTGGAGTTTTCCCTATGAAATCTGCCGGTTTCGGCGCGGTTGAGGCCCCTGACGCGCGCGTGCTGATTCTGGGCACGCTGCCCAGCGTGAAGTCGCTGGAGCAGGGCGAATACTATGCCCACGCGCGGAACAGCTTCTGGTGGATCATGGGAGAGCTCATCGGGGCGTCGCCCGATCTGGCTTATGAAGACCGGCTGCGGCGGCTTCAAAAGAGCGGCATCGCCCTCTGGGATGTGTGCCACGCGGCCGAGCGCCCCGGCAGCAGCGACGCGAATATCCGGCTCGAAACCATCGAGCCGAATGATTTCCGCGCGTTTTTCGCCCGTCACCGGCAAATTGAGCTGATCTGCTTCAACGGCCAGCCAGCCGAAAAGCTCTTTCGCGGCCAGGTAGCGCCGCTATTGGCCGGCCTTCGCCCCATCCCACACCGCGTGCTCGACTCCACCAGCCCCGCCTGCGCGCGCCTCACGCGGGAAGAAAAACTCGCCCGCTGGCGCGACGCGCTGGCTCCATTCATCGACGCCCAGCGGTCTAGATTGAAGGAGTAAGAAGGCTGGGGGAAAGTGACGGTCTTCCCGATCCCAGGTCCCAAAAGCGGGACCTGGGGCACCCTCATTTTCTACTGGTCAGTCCTTGGCCACCCGCCTCCGGCTGCGGGGAATGCTCTGGATGAGGAGTCCGAGTGTTTATCGTCTCAGGATCGATTCCGTCCTTTAATCTTCCCTTGTCCCTTTCACTGAGTTTGTTCCTCATTTCCGGTGCAATCTTACGCCAGTCCTTGTCGTTGGCATACCAGGAATCGAGAACCCGGTGAAGATTAACCGTGTACTGTTCTTCGTCTATTTCTCGATTAGCAGAAGCCTGTTGGCGCACGTGATCGCCCATTTGTTTTCCAAAGGCGAGCATGTATCCATTGGTAACCCGATTGAACATGTACCTCTGATTCGGGTTAGTCAGCGTAACGTAGACATCATCACGTGCTTTGGTGATTGCCTCCGCCGTAATCTCGAACTGCCCGGCTGCCTCGCTGTCGCTCGTGGCCAGATACCGGTTCATCATCTGATTCGCATTGCTCAAAAACTGCGTTACCGCGTTCCTCGTCGTATCCTCATCTACATGCTGCTTATTCCTCGCTGCGAGGATATCCATTTCCGCCCCCATCATCATAAGTGAATTACCCAACTGCTGGGTAGCCTCGCCCATCTGCTGCATCTGCGCTGGCGCGTAGTTCTGCATAGGTTGGACTACAGTGGCGATAAGGGGGACCATCGGCATGGGCTCTTGAGCAACGGTTGGAGCGAATATCTCCGGGACGGTCGGAGCGTGATTCTGCAATTGGCTTACCGCGGGAGCAGGAGTAGAGGCAATTGATGTAGTTTGCTGGGAAATGCTGGCGGAAATTTGCTGTAACGAGTTGTCGATTGAGTTAACCTGAGCGGGGGAGATGGGCACGGTTCCCTGGTCGGCGACGGAGCTCTGCATAGGTTTCACAGCAGGGGCGGTGACGATAACCAGTGGCATCGGTTCCAGAGTAACGGTGGTTCCCTGGTTGACTGTGGGGTTCTGCATGGGTTGGACTACAGGGGCAGTGGCGGCAACCAGTGGTATTGATACCTGACCAACTCCAAAAGCAAAGTTTTCAGGGATCACGTCACGTTTAATTTCAAACGTAAGGTCGGGGAATAACTTCTTCAGTGCCTTTCCAAACCGCTCCGCGTAGCTTGCCGGGTGCAAAATCGCGCCAGAATGTAATGTCATCACAGCTTCTATGGACGTACCCGTCCCTTGAGTAGCCATAGATACATAGATATCTCCCCAGTACTCTCCCCATGAGACTGTGGCAGCATGAATTGTTCCCTGCTTTCTGTTTATTGATTGGATATGCCATCTTGTTCCGATATACCACTCCTTGCTTTCAATCAACTTCGCCGTTCGTTCGAACACCAGATCGAGAGGCTGGCTTGTGTGATAGGTGCCAACAGCCCATTTGTCGGCGCGTGCGGGAACTGAAATCAAGGCAAACGTAAGAAGCGCCCAAATAACCTTCTTCATAATCTCCCTGCTATCTCGTCAGAGCCGGGTGCCGGGTGCCCCAGGTCCGGATTTTCGGACCTGGGATTCAACCGTGAACCAGGAGAAAATTATCCCTTGCGGCCGCGGATGGCTTCCTTGGCTTCGGCGGGGCCGGTGGCGGGGACTTCGGGGACCTCGGCCTTGATGCTGCTGATGCCCAGCCTCTGGCGCAGTTCGGCATCCATCTTGGCGAAGAGTTCCTTGTTCTCCTTGAGAAAGGCGCGGGTGTTCTCGCGGCCCTGGCCGATGCGCTNNTGTTCTTGACGATCTTGACCTTGGTGCGGTTGCCGGTAACGGCGTCGCCGTCCTTGATGGCGGCGATGCGGCGAATGTCGACGCGCACCGAGGAGTAGAACTTGAGCGCGCGGCCGCCGGTGGTGGTTTCGGGGTTGCCGAACATCACGCCGATCTTCTCGCGGATCTGGTTGATGAAAATCAGCGCGGTGCGGGATTTGGAGACCGTGCCGGTCAGCTTGCGCAGGGCCTGGGACATGAGGCGGGCTTGCAGGCCCATGTGGGAGTCGCCCATCTCGCCGTCAAGCTCGGCCTTGGGCACCAGCGCGGCCACTGAATCGACCACCAGCACGTCGATGGCGCCGGAGCGAACCAGGGTTTCGGTAATCTCCAGCGCCTGCTCGCCCGAGTCGGGCTGCGAGACCAGCAGGTTGTCGATGTCCACGCCCAGCTTCTTGGCGTAGCTGGGGTCCAGAGCGTGCTCGACGTCGACAAAGGCGGCCAGGCCGCCGAGCTTCTGCGCCTCGGCAATGATTTGCAATGTGATGGTCGTCTTGCCCGAGGATTCCGGACCGTAGATTTCCGTGACGCGGCCGCGGGGAATGCCGCCCACGCCCAAGGCGGCGTCAAAGCTGATCGAGCCGGTCGAGATCACGGCAATGGGCACCAGCGCCTCTTTGGAGCCGAGCCGGACGATCGACCCTTTGCCAAACTGTTTTTCAATCTGCGCAAGGGCCAGTTCTACGGCTTTGGCGCGGTCATCGGCGATTGCCATGGGGAGGGCTCCTGAAAATAGTGCTCACCTGGCGCGGCTCCCGCATTTTCAGTGTGGAAACGGCGCGGCGGCATGGATTGGATTTCGATGGGATTGTAGCAGGGCTGGAGAGACA
>PMPH01000167.1 GCA_003161045.1 Acidobacteriaceae bacterium | reverse complement strand
GGAACCATCCGCTCCGGACTCGCCCCCAGGCTGGCGTATGAGGCTGCCTCGTTGGGCCACCGTCTGCGAGGCCTCCGTTTTTCTCGGCTTTACCCTCTTTTTTCTTCTCTATGGGCAGATTCCGCTGCTGGGTGGCGACGGATTGGGCCTGGTGGGAGCCGATGAGCCCCGCTATGCGCAGATTGCGCACGAGATGCTGGTCCGCTTCGACTCGGCGCAGACGCTGAAGGCCCGGCTGAGCGCCTGCGTCACGCCCTACCTCTATGGCCACCCCTGGCTGGAGAAACCGGCGCTCTACTACTGGCGGGCGATGTTCGTCTTCCAGGACTTCGGCGTGCACGACTGGAGCGCCCGGCTGCCCTCGGCCAGCTTCGCCTTCATCATGGCGGCGCTGATCTATCTGCACATGAGGAGATTCCGCCCTGGCGGCCACCTGGACGCGGCGCTGATTACCGTGGCCTGCGCCGGCATCATCGGCTTTGCCCGCGGCGCATCGACCGACATGCAGATGGCGGCGCCGTTGGCCATTGGCCTGCTGGGCTGGTATGCCTGGTACGAGACCGATTCCAAGTTCTGGCTCTACGACATCTACTTTTTCACCGGCCTGGCCACCCTGGCCAAGGGACCGGTAGCGCCCTTTCTGGCCCTCGCGATCGTGGCCGCCTTCGCCTTTCTGCGCCGCGACTGGTCGATTCTGTGGCGCTCCTTCTGGTGGCCGGGAGCGGCGCTCTATTTTGCCATGGTGCTGCCCTGGTTCATTGCTGTGCAGCATCAGAACCCCACCTTTTTCCGCGAATTCTTCCTGGAACACAACCTGGCGCGCTTCGCCACCGATCGCTACCAGCACCACCAGCCCTTCTGGTACTACCTGGTAGTGGTGTTGCTGGCCGTAATGCCCTGGACGGTGATTGCGGTGCGGGCGCTCGTTGACGGCATTCAAACCTCGGTCTGTGAGTGGCGGGCGCGCCGCGCCAGCCGGTGCAAACCCTGCGCCGGCCGCCCCGGCGACGCCTTCCCGGAGTTTCTGGTCCTGTGGGCGCTGATTCCCATCCTTTTCTTCTCCTTTTCGCAGTCCAAACTGCCCGGCTACATTCTGCCCTCCATTCCACCCATCACCATCCTCACCGGCGACTATCTTTTCCGGCGCCGTCAGACGGGACTGAACCGCTGGGTGCTGGCTGGCCACGCGCTGCTCTGCGCCGTGATGACCCTCTTTGCGCTGCTGCTGCCCTGGTTTGTGGCCCACGGCCGCCAGATGCCGCCCCTGCGCGCGCTGCTGGTGGCCCTGGCGGCCTCCTGTGGCGCGGCCCTGCTGATTCTGGTGGTGGTCAAGGGTTTCGGCGTGGCCCGGCTGCGGCTGGTGACCACGGGAGTTTTGATGGTGATGGTTCTGTTTCTTTATGGAATCGGCCCGGTCTTCGGCATTCCGGCCATCGCTCAGACCAAGCGGGTGATCCACCTACTGGACCGCTCTTACTCGGCGCGCCCGCTGGCCGGGCAACTGGCTACGCTGGCTCCGGGTGACGAGACGGTGGCGGTCTTCCGCGTCCGGCGCGACGTCGAGTACGGCCTCTCGTTCTATCGCAATCGCGAGGTGGTGAACTACGAAGAGAGCGGCGTGCCGGATGAGCAGCACCTGCTGGTGGCGCGGGTGACCGGGCGCGGTGGAGTGGATCTGCACACTCAGGCCGCGCTCGATGAGTACCTGGCGGGCCGCCAGTACGAGCAACTTTTCAGTTGGCCGGAGCAGGGCCTGGTGGTCTACATGGTGGGCAGCCGGTAAACTGCCAATGGTCAGTTGTTGTACCAACTGTGTGTGCCCCACCCTCGGCGCGTCTTTGTTTTTGCGCCTAGGGTGGGATATCAAAGCACTCTATCGCAAAGCACGAAATCACGCGATCAGAGACGAAGGGACTAGGGACGAGGGAACTCTGAGCAGTTTGCTGCATATCGCCGCTGGCTGACCGCTGTTCACTGACCACGGACCACTGTCGTAAGGGAAGAACTATGGCATCTGGCATTTCCATCGAGATCCTCGACCTGCGGCACTTTGCGGCGCCGTTATTGCGCCCTGTGCTGGAGGCGGAGGGAGAGCTCTGGAGGCAGCGCCTGCACTGGGATTACCGCGTCCCGTCTAAACTGCTGATGCAGTACCTTGACAGCCACGTGCTGCCCGGCTACGCGGCCCTGGACGCGGGACAGATCACCGGCTATGTCTTCTGCGTCTACGAGGAGAGCAAGGCGGTCATCGGCGACGTCTTCGCGCTGCCGTGCCCCCATCCCGACGCGGGGGCAACCGGCTGGCTTCCGGCCCGCGAGATCCCGGCTCATGCCATCCAATCTCATGAATTTTCCGCCCATGAAATTGAGGAGACGCTGCTCCGCCACCTTCTTGAACTGCTGGTGAACTCGCCGCAGGTCGATCGTGTGGAATCGCAACTGCTGCTGCACTCCTCGGGCTCCCACGCCCAGATCTTCCGCGAGGCGGGCTTCCAGATTTACCGCCGGTTTTTCATGGTGCGGCCGCTGGCCGGCTTCTGGAGAGCGCCGCGCGTGAATCTGCCCGCTGGATTGGAACTGCGTCCCTGGCGCGACGAAGATGTAACCGCCGCCGGGAGCCTGATCGCCGAGGCCTATCGCGACCATCCCGACAGCGTGATCAACGACCAGTACCGCTCCCTTCACGGCTCATTGCGCTTTCTCCACAACATCGTCCGCCACTCCGGCTGCGGCGTCTTCTCCGTGCAGGTCTCGCACGTGGTGGTGGAGCGCTCCAGCCGCCGGCTGGTGGCGTTGCTGCTGGGCTCGCGGGTCAGCCCGGAGAGCGGCCACATCACCCAACTGTGCGTCCATCCCGAGTTCCGCCGCCGCGGCCTGGCCCGGATGCTGCTCACCTTGGCAGCCTCCTGCTTCCTGCGCCAGGGCGTCAGCGAAATCTCGCTCACCGTCACCGAAGCCAACGCCGAGGCCGTCGAACTTTACCGCTCCGAGGGCTACGACTGCATGCACAGCTTCGACGCCGCCGTCTGGCGGCGGAAGGGAATCGTCTGAGGGAATTGGAAGATTGCTGAATTCCGCCCGTGCTCCGCCACTCCGGGCGGAACTGAAAGCCTGCCCTGAAGGAAGCCGAAGGGAAGTTGCGGTTCGCCCTTCCATCGCAAAAGCGAAAAGCCGCAAATTCTGGCCGGGAACCTACCGCGCGATCAAAAACATCAGCCAGCTAATCGCAACCGTCGAGCCCACAAAAAGCACAAAGCAGTAAATTCCGTAGCGGATCATGCGCCGGGGCGTCTCGCGCTGGGTAATGCCGAAGACGATCGAGGCGAAGAGGGCGAACAGCACCACCGCCGTAAAGTGGGAGGGTTGAAAAACTGGATTGCCCATCAGGATTTTCTCCCGGTGCGCAGATTGTGCGCGTCCACGGCGGCAATCACGTTCAGCAGGCCGGCCACCACGATGAAGCGCGTGCCATAGTCGGCGATGGTCGTCTGCGTCTGTGCCGCGCCCAGGCCCAGAATCTGGCTGGCGATGTACAGCAGCCCGTTGCCCAGGTCGCCGGCCAGCCCCAGAATATCCAGAATCTCGTGCGCGTTCGAGTAGAGCTTGCCCTGCATCGTCAGCCCCAGCACGAACATGGCCAGAATTGACCCCGATAGCAGTGCCCCGCGGCCCCATTTGCGCAGCAAAAAGTGCCCCGCTCCGGGCACCAGCCAGCCGGCGATCAGCGGAAGGTAGACAAAACCCTCTTGCGCGCCGGGTTTTGCGCCCGTCTTCGCGCCCGTCTTCGCGCCGGATGGCGCTCCTGGTTGCGAGCCTGGCTGCGAACCGGAATTCGCCGCGGCGTTCTTGTTTTCTACGGTTGCCATTCCACTTTGACTATACCGCATTCGAGTAGGGGGCAGGGATCAGGGGTCAAGGGGCAGAAATCAGACAAGCTCAGCGCTCGTCCGTGCGACGGCATTTCGTGAAACAGCGATTGAAGAGCGCGAATCCACGCAGTTCAGAGGGTCGGCCGTTCCTGACCCCTATTCCCTGTCCCCAGACCCCTAAATCCTGACCAGCTCCCGCTGAATCCGGCCCGTGACCCAGGCCTTGCCGGGAGCGGTCAGCATGTCCACCTCGCTGCGCACGCCGAACTCCGGCAGGTAAATTCCCGGCTCGACCGAGAAGCAGGTGTTCGGCAGCAGGAGGCGCTCATCGTGGGTTTCCAGGTTGTCCAGGTGCGCGCCCGCGCCGTGCAACTCGCGGCCGATGTTGTGGCCGGTGCGATGGGTGAAGAACTCGCCAAATCCCGCCGAGCGGATCACCTCCCGGGCCGCGTCGTCGGCCTCGAAGCCGCGGATGGGCCGTCCGGCGGCGAAGGCCTCTTCGACGGCTCGGATAGCCGCGTCGCGGGCCTCGACGACCGTCGCGAAGACCTGCTGCTCGCGCTCCGTGGGTTCGCGTCCCACCACCCCGGTCCAGGTAATGTCGTAAAAAATGCTGCCGGGCTCGTTCAGCCGCGCCCAGATGTCGATGAGCAGAAAATCGCCTTCCCTGATGGGCGAGCTCCGTTCGGCCGTGGGCTCATAGTGCGAGTCCGAGCTGTTCGCGTTGACGCTGACGTTGGGTCCATCCTCCCAAACCAGGCCCTCGCGGCGCATCGCCTCGCTGAGCCACTGCATATGGTCGAACTCGGTGTACAGGGCGGCCTTGCCAACGGCAGGGCGCAGACGGCGGCCAATCTCCCGCCAGCCCTCGGCCAGAATGGCGTCGATGGCCCGCTGCGCCGCGCCGTGCGTGGCCACCTGCTCCTCGCTCAGCACCGCTTCAAACCGGCTGACCAGGTCGGCCGAACTGACAATCCGTTTGCCCAGCCCGCGCAGAAACTCGACCGTTCCGGCGTCCACCATCGACACGTACATGATCGCGTTATTGGGCGAGTACTGCATGGCCACGGTCCGCGCTTCGGCCAGCATCAATTCCAGCCCGGCGGCCAGCTCCTGCCAGCTCGAATAGAGCGTCTTCGAGCCCGGCAGCGCGTCCAACCGCCCCTGCTCGATGCGATGCACCAGCTTGCGCGGCTCGCCCGCGGCGGGCACAAAGTAGTACCAGCGCCGGGTGATGTGCGCCTTCTCGTCGAGATGCAGAATGCGCGCGGCGATGGGGTCGCGGTGATGATGGTCGTAAAACAGCCAGCCGTCCAGCCCGGCCTCGCCGAGCGCCGCTTGCATCGCCGCGAGATTCGGCCCGGAATGCAGTTCTGAAGTCGCTTGGGGATTCTCTTCGGGATTCATACCGGCCATGATACGCGTGCCAGCCGCCCAGCGGGCCCCGGCAGGGGCGCGTGGAATGCAAGAGTGAAATCGCTGAATTGTTCGCTTGGATTTCAGAATCGGGCCAGGCCCACTTCGGCACAATGGGCTGCTGGCGCAAAACACAAGGGATTATTTGCGGTTTCCTGATGGGTTATTTATGCCCTTCCTGTATTAATATTCTTAATCCGCAACAGCCGGAAACCCTGGGAGCCTTTGAATCCTCCCTCGGGGAAGCCCCACGGAGCGCTAGTCTGCGCGGCCTTCAGGGCTCGGCTGAGAGGAGACTGAGCCGGACAGGATGCGGCCTTTTGCCTCCTGATTTTGGGCCGAATTGAAACTGCATCTTGCAACACAAATCTTTTTCTGGGAGAACAGTGCCGATGAAAATGAACACGAATCGCATTCTGCAATCGATGGCCGGAGCCGCCATGGCAGTCGCCATGATGGCTGGCGCGCAGACACCAGCTCCATCCGAACCGGCACCGGCATCGGCTAGTGCTCCCGCAGCGCAAGCCGCGCAGGCGCCGGCACCTGCAACAGCCCCAGCCCCGCTTCCCACGTTCGTTCTCACGGGTCCACTGCAATGGCTGCCGCCGGCGACCTTCGATGCCGGACCGTTGGGCAAGCTGTCCGTCAACGGCATCGTGACCGGTTTCGCGCAGTTCCAGAACAATTACGTGCCAGGAGACGACAACGCGCAAGCCACACTAAGCAACGGACAGATTTTCATTCAAAAAGCGGACGGGAAGTATCAGTACTACGTTCAGGCGGGCGCTTACACCATGCCTACGCTCAGCGTGCCGTTTCTCAGCGCGCAAGATACAATGAAGAATTTCTACGGGCCTGTTCC
>PMPH01000002.1 GCA_003161045.1 Acidobacteriaceae bacterium | reverse complement strand
GGCGATGGCCCCGGCAGTGGAGTACAAATGCAGTTACCACTTCTTAGCTCTAATCTGTGCTCTGAAACAGACCTATGACGCTGGGTCTTTGCCGAAGAACAAAATGTTCAATTTTCTAGACGGCTACGGTTACTCAGAGACCTTTGCCGCCAGCTTCAATGTATTGCGTGCCCTTGCCAGGGACCCCAATGCGCCCCTGCGCACCTTCACCCAGCGAGTTGCGTCCTGGCGGGCGCTGGCGACCAAGCCTCCCATCCCTGAAGAGGTGAGAGTGCAGCGCATGATGGCCGAGGATGCGTTCAAGTCAAACAAGCCCGACGAGGCCCTGCACTACTACGAGGCCGGGGTGCAGCTCTACCCCACCTGGCCGGAGGGGAACTTCAACGCGGCGCTCATCGCGGGGGACCTGGGCTACTTCGACGCCGCCATCGAGCACATGCAGGCCTACCTGGAACTGGTTCCCGATGCCGCCGACGCTCAGGCGGCGCGGGACAAAATCCTGATCTGGCAGACCAAAGCTAAGGAGAAGTAGGAACCCGGCAAACATGAAGAGCCTTGGCCGCTGCATTCCCAGTGGGAAAACGAGGGGCTGGGTATCGGCTCCTCAAGCACGCACAAAGCAGAAAGGGACGAAATGAACCGGATTGCACGACTAGTTTTCAGGCCAGCTCTCCCAGTATTGTTGTTGTTTGTCTCGCTGGTGGGAATTACAAGCTTTGCACAAGAGCCTACCCGGCCATCAAGCCAGATGACCCTCTGGCAGGCCCGCCGCGCCGTGGCCGCTGAACTGAGGTTCCCCGGCATTCGCTTCAGTCCAGACGGCTTCGTGTACGATACAATAGCGAACTCGAAGAAGGTCAAGGAAACTGTAACAGTCAATATGGCGATGGCCCCGGCAGTGGAGTACAAATGCAGTTACCACTTCTTAGCTCTAATCTGTGCTCTGAAACAGACCTATGACGCTGGGTCTTTGCCGAAGAACAAAATGTTCAATTTTCTAGACGGCTATCGGTCAGAGACCTTTGCCGCCGGCTTCAACGTATTGCGTGCCTTTGCCAGGGACCCCGATGCGCCCCTGCGCACTTTCACCCAGCGGGCAGCGGCCTGGCGGGCGCTGGCGACCAAGCCGCCCATCCCTGAAGAGGTGCGGGTGAAGCGCATGATGGCCGAGGATGCGTTCAAGTCAAACAAGCCCGACGAGGCCCTGCACTACTACGAGGCCGGGGTGCAGCTCTATCCCACCTGGCCGGAAGGGAATTTCAACGCGGCGCTGATCGCGGGGGACCTGGGCTACTTCGACGCCGCCATCGAGCACATGCAGGCCTATCTGGAACTGGTTCCCGATGCCGCCGACGCTCAGGCTGCGCGCGACAAAATCCTGATCTGGCAGACCAAAGCTAAAGAGAAGTAATCCGGCAAGCAGAAAAGGCCGAGGCGCAACCACGGCTCGTTGCACCACGCTCCACTATTACTTCATCCCGGCCTTTACGGCATGGCAGGCTGGCGTGCCTGTCGGCCCCACGCGCGTCCCATTCAGTTGTGCCTGAATCGTCTGGATTCGCTGCACCAGCGCCGTCATGCGTTCCCCGTTCAGTCGCACTGCCTGTAGAAACTGGTCAGAGTTATGGTCCAGTTGCTGCACGTTGTTCCAGGTGGCCATAAAGTCCGTCAGGTCGTATGCGTTGTCGATCAGGTCTTCGGCACAGTGCACATAGTAGAGCGGCTCATCGGCCAGTGGCAGAGAATCGATCAGGCTGCGGATGCCGCCGTCGATCATCTCCCAGTCGTCCTTGTCCTCCAGGGCCCACTGCTGGAAATCGTCGAAGTCCTTGATATTCTCCACGAGTTTGAGCTTTCGCAATTTGTCGGCGCGCTCTGCATCGGAGATCGGCATCTCCTTTACATGCTCTTCCTCGGAAGCGATGAAGTTGTCGAAAGCATACTTGGTTCCTGCGTCCCAGATTCGCCCCTTCAGGCGGTCGATGGCAGCGCTTGCCTCATCCTGCCATACCGCGAACTGCTGTTGATCGAGCTGAATGCTGCGGTCCATACGAAGAATAGTATTGCGCAGGCTCTCCACCTGCGCGCGCCGCACAGCCAACTCCATCACCAGTTGCTGGCGCGTAGGTACCAGCTTCTCTACGCCGGGGGGGCAGGGCGCAGTCACCGACTCATGCTGATCTGGAGTTGGTGTTGTACCGTCGATTGGTGCACTTGTGCTGGAAGACGAAGCCATGTTGAGCAGAGGCACCATCGAGTGCGCTGGCTCAGAAGCTCTGGCAGCAGAATTCGCCGGTGGCTGCGGCGCGTTGCTGCGCGCGGTGGGCTGGCTGTTGGCCGGTGCTGGGATAGCAGCCACAGTGGACCCTGAGATTGATACCGGAGACTGCACAGATCCTCCGGCCGGCGTATCAAAACCGGAACGCGCTAAAGCCGCCGCATCCTCTGGCGTAGCGGCGCTCGCCGCCGACTGCGATGTGGCGGCAATCTGCTGCAACTGCGACTGTGCAGGCTGGATTGCAGCGGGATAGGAATTCGCTGCTGCTGCCGGTGTGGGATTCGCCGCTCCGCCATCGGGAGCAGGATTGGCGCCCGTCGGGTTTCCCCCAGCCGAGTTGCGCGCCGCATCCATCAGGCGTTGCTTCTCCTCTGGCGGCAGATTGTCGACCTTGGTGGCCAGGTCCGCCAATTGCTGGGGCGACATCTTGCGCACATCCGTAACCGTGTCCGTGGACGGCGCGGCCTCGGCGGGCGGGTTGCTTCCAGCAGTATTCCCCTCGACCGGCGAAGGCGGAGCCGGTGGTGTGCTGCCATCGTCCATCTTCAGGCGAAGCTTAGGGCCATCTGAGGTCGCGCTGTCCGACCCGGAACCGGGCCCATTGGTGTAAATGCCCGGCAGACCTTGAATGCCGTACGCAGTCGTGCCTCCATTCCCCGTGGTGTCGTTCAGAGCGATGCCCGGCAATCCCGCTTCTCCGACGTGGTGTCTGCTGCCGCTTCCGCTGTCGCTCAGCTTCAGTTGCAGCCCGCCGCCGCCATCGTCGCCCTTCATCTTCAGGGCCGGCAGTCCGGCGAGCTTCAACGAAGCTTGCAGCCGGTTGCAGATAGCCGCCAGCCGCTGCGCCTCCTCAATGTTGTGCTGCTTTTCAGCCGCGGCCTGGCGCAACTGTAGTTCCTGCATCATCAACTGCTTCTGCGCGTCCGCCTGCGAATCGTTGCTTAAGAACATCTGGAAGAAGCTCTGCATCACGCTGCCCATCACCTGCTGCTGAATCGCGTTATTCAGAATGGTCGCACTGCTCTGGGGAGCGGGAGTGCGTGGTGTGCTGCTGCGTGGTGTACTGGAACCTTGTGTGCTGGAGGGAGCCTGATAGCTGCACGAGACTGGGTCGTAACACTGCGGAGCCGAGGCTGGAGGGACGGAACCCGCCCCACAATTTACGTCGAGCTGCGCGCACGCGCTTTGCGCACTCACGCGATTCATGCCATGGAATCCAGCCAGGATGATCAGGACTGCAAGCATGGCAGGCCGGACGCGTCGGTATGTTATTGGGCGTCGTGTCGAAGCAGAGCCGGAGATTCCACAGGACAAGAGGGCAAAAGCCCTATAGGGCAGTCTCATATTGAACGTCTCCCAGAAGAACCAAAATGATATGCTTGGCATCAAGAGAAATATGTGCGCTGCATCACGCCGTTTCAATACGGGCGGCGCGCATTTCGGTTTTGCTTCTCTTCCTTGACAGTCTCCGTAGAAAGGAAAAGAATTCCATGTGAATCCAGGCAATCCGTTGTTATTGATCCGGCCCTGAAG
>PMPH01000015.1 GCA_003161045.1 Acidobacteriaceae bacterium | reverse complement strand
CGCCCGATTCAAACCAATTTCATCCCACGGGAAGATCAAATCCCCAACAAGCAAACCTACTTAAGGGAAATTTCAACAAGTTCCTAGAGCGGTTCTCCAGTTAATGTGGAGTTTCGAGAATCGTGTAAGGTGGCTTTTTCTTAAGGAAAAAGCCACTCAGCGGCTGTGGTTTCCCTCTATAGCAACTGGAGAACCGCTATAACGCCACTGCCTCAGGCCATGGTCGCGGCGTGCAGTTGCTGCAGGGCGTAGACCGTGGTGTGGCGCTGCTGCATGGCGCTGATGCCATCGGCGGCGGCTTGCGCGGCGGCGATGGTGGTGATGGTGGGAATGCGCGCCACGACCGCGGCCCGGCGAATGGCCTTTTCGTCGAAGAAGGTGTCCTGGCCGCGCGGCGTGTTGATGATGAGCTGAATACGGTCGCCCTTGATCAGGTCCACGACGTTGGGCCGTCCCTCCTTGACCTTGAAGACCCGTTCGACCGTGAGGCCGTCCTTTTCCAGCACATTGGCCGTGCCCTCGGTGGCGACGATCTTGAAGCCCAGATGAACGTAGCGGCGGGCTAGCTCGACGGCCGCCTGCTTGTCGGGGTCGTTGACGCTGAAGAAGACCGTGCCGCCGGTGGGCAGCACCTGCCCGGCCGAGAGCTGCGCCTTGGCGAAGGCTTCGCCAAAGGTCGCCGCCACACCCATCACCTCGCCGGTGGAGCGCATTTCCGGCCCGAGCACCGTGTCCACGCCGGCGAATTTGTTCCAGGGAAAGACCGGCGACTTCACGTAATAATGCGTCCCGGTTTCGAGATCCCGGCCCGAGGCAAGCTGGCTGGGGAGCAGTTCGCGCAGCTTGCGGCNNGGCCGGTCATCAGCCGCGCGGCCACTTTGGCCAGCGGAATTCCGGTCGCCTTGGAGACGTATGGGACTGTCCGCGAGGCGCGCGGGTTCACCTCGATCACGTAGACGTGGTCCTGCCCTTCAACGTCGCACTGAATGGCGAACTGCAAATTGACCAGTCCGATGACGTTGAGCGCCAGGGCTAGCTTGCGCGTGTAGGCGCGGAGCACTTCGAGCGTGCTGTCGCGAATGCCCACGGCGGGCAGCACACAGGAGGAGTCGCCGGAGTGGATGCCGGCCTCCTCGATGTGCTGCATGATGCCGGCGATGATCACGTCTTCAGAGTCGCAGAGCGCGTCCACGTCCACTTCAATGGCGTTCTCGAGGAAGTGATCGACCAGCACCGGCCGCTCCTGAGAGTATTCGACGGCCTGCTTCATGTACTGCGCCACGGCCTCGGCGTCGTAGGCGATGACCATGGCGCGTCCGCCGAGCACATAACTTGGCCTGACCAGCACCGGATAGCCGATGCGCTCACCCACGGCCAGCGCCTCCTCGACGCTGGTGGCCGTGCCGCCGGCCGGCTGGGGAATTTCAAGCTCGTCGAGCAGTTTGCCGAAGCGCTTGCGGTCCTCGGCCAGGTCAATCGACTCAGGCGAGGTGCCGATGATCGGAACGCCGGCCGCCAGCAAACGCTTGGCCAGATTCAGCGGCGTCTGCCCGCCGAATTGCACGATCATGCCAATCTCAGCGCCCGACTGCGCCTCGTGGTTGTAAACGGCCAGCACATCTTCCAGCGTCAGCGGCTCAAAGTAGAGCCGGTCGCTGGTGTCGTAGTCGGTNNCGATGCCCTGGCCGATTCTGTTTGGTCCAGAGCCGAGAATGATGATCTTCGGCGTCTGGGTCGGCGGCGCTTCGTCCTCTTCGTCGTAGGTCGAGTAGAGGTAGGGGGTCATCGACTCGAACTCGGCGGCGCAGGTGTCCACCAGCTTGAAAACCGGCTTGATTCCCTTCCCCTCGCGCAGTTCGCGGACCTGCTGTGTGCCCGCGTGACCCAGCAGATTCCACTCGGTGGCGATGCGCTCGTCGCTCAGGCCGAGGCGCTTGAGCTGGCGCAGGTGCTCCGCACTTATATCTTTTGGAGTCGTTTGTGCGATAGCCATCTGCGCCAGCGTAATCTCGCGCACCTGGTGCAGGAACCAGGGGTCCATGCCGGTCAGCCGCGCCACTTCGCGCACACTCATGCCGCGCTCGAAGGCGAAGCGGATGTAGCCCAGCCGCTCGGGCCGCGGCGTCACCAGCATCTGCGTCAGACGCTGCGGCTCCAGAACCTCTGTGCCGGTTTTTTTGCCTGTTTCCAGAGCCCTCCAGGCCTTCATCAGCGCTTCCTTGAAGGTGCGGCCGATGGCCANNACTTGGGAATCTTGACGACCACATAATCGATGGTCGGCTCGAAGCAGGCCGGGGTCTTGCGCGTGATGTCGTTGGGAATCTCGTCCAGCGTGTAGCCCACCGCGAGTTTGGCGGCGATCTTCGCAATCGGGAAGCCGGTAGCCTTGGACGCGAGAGCTGAAGACCGCGAGACGCGCGGGTTCATCTCGATCACCGTCATGCGCCCATCGGCCGGGTTGACGGCAAACTGCACATTCGAGCCGCCGGTCTCGACGCCGATCTCGCGCATCACGGCGATGGCCGCGTCGCGCATCTTCTGNNGCCAGAATCTCCATCAGCTCTTCGCGGTTGTATGCAATGCCGCCGCCCGAGCCACCCAGAGTGAAGCTGGGCCGGATCAGCACCGGGAAACCGAGCTTCGCGGCAAACTCCAGGCCGTCGCGCAGGTTGTTCACCAGCGCCGACTTCGAAACCTCGAGGCCGATGCGCAGCATGGCGTCCTTGAAGAGCAGCCGGT
>PMPH01000109.1 GCA_003161045.1 Acidobacteriaceae bacterium | reverse complement strand
ACGTGATCGAGGGCCTCGCCGCGGGATTTGGCGGCTTCCAGGGCAATGGCGAGCTGCTCCTTGGCTTTGGATTGGCCGATGAACTCGCCCAGCCAGCGGGGGCGCAGTTTCAGCTCAAAACCCTGCTCCTCGTCGGCGCGCGAGGCGCTGACCAGCCGTTCCGGAGTGTTGTCGTGCGCAATGGCCATCTGAGGAGAAGTGTAGCGGTCCGGGGTGGTACAGGCCAAGTGCATAGTCTCAGCCCGGTGTGCGCCTGTGCCCACCGTTTAGACTGGTAAGGTTCCACTGAGCATGATGACCCACTGTTTCTCCCGTCTTCGCCGCTTTCGCTTCAATCTGCCGCAACGCATTGCGGCGGGGCTGCTGGCGGTGTTTCTGGCGCAGGGACTGTGGATCAGCGGCCACCAGACTCTCACTGACCGCGATTACCAGTACGCGCGCTGCGGGCGCGAGATGTGGGAGCGGCCATCGCGGTTGGACGGCTACTTCACCAGTTGCGGCAACATTTACGACGGCGTTCTGGCCTACCGGCTGGCGGGGCTTCCGCTGACGTTGAACCTGCTGGCCGAGCGAGGGCTGGACCACTTCCGCAAGCCCGAAGACCGGGTGGTGCAACAGGCTGGAGGGCGACTGTCCGCCCCGAACTTGAGCACCTGGGAACTGCGCCACCAGCTTCGGTACACTCTTCTGCTGTTGCGGCTGCCCTTTCTCGCCGCCGGACTGCTGCTGGGCGGCGGCCTCTGGTGGGTGACGCGGCGGCTCTATGGCAATCTGGGCGGGTACACGGCACTGGCGCTCTATTGTTTTTCTCCGGCAATGTTGAAGGCCTGCGTCGCGCCCACCCCCGAGGTGCTGGCGGCGCTGGGGGTCTATGGCGGCATCTATACCTCGATCGGCGTGGCTCACGCCATGCAGGGACCGAGGCGAAAGTGGCGGCCGCGCATCGTGTTGTTGACCGTGATTTTTGGGGTGGCGGCCGCGGCGCACATTGCCGCGCTGGCGGTAGTGGCGCTCTTCGGTCTGGCGCTGATGCTGTGGGTGGCCGAGGGGCGCAAGAGCCAGGCGCTGCTGGTGGTGCTGGCAGCCGCGGCCGGGGCGCTGGCCGTCGTCTTCGCCTGCTACGGCTTCTCGCCGGAGGCCTTCAGCTACGTCTTCCGCTCGGCGGCGGGCTTTCTGTGGTTCTCGTTTGACCCGGCGCAGCGGTTCTTCTCCACGCTGTCGAACGCTGGAGTCACGGTGGCCGTGGCAGCCGCTTTAATGCTGTACGCGGCGCGTCGCCGGTCACGCTACCTCGGCAATACCGCTCCCCTGCTGTGCGCTTTGCTCCTGATGTTGCTGGTGATGACCGGCGCTCCGGGCGCCCCCTGGCTGTGGGCGCTGCCCTTTCTGCTCACCTTTGTGGCCGGCGTCTTCGCCGACGCCTACGAAGGGCCGCGGGGACGGCTGGCGATGGGCGCCGCCGGAGCCATCGTGCTGCTGCAGGCGGCCTTCTGCGTACTGAGTTTGCCGGGGCTGCTATGAGGCGGATTATTAGAGCATTTTCACTTCACCTACTGACACCACGGCACTGAAGGTGGCTTTTACTTCCACCCCAGCGACGAAGACCTGTGCCGGGGGAAAGCCAGAGGGGGAAAGCCACCCGGCACGGAACACGAAACTCTGCATTAACTTGAGAGCCGCTCTGACAGGCACTGCCGACTGATTCTGCTTGACGTTTAGAGCATTTTCGGATTGAACACAAGTCCTTTTGAGTGCATTGAATGTGGCTTTTTCTAAGGAATAATCCACTTGAGTGTGAGGTTTCTGTCTGCAGCAATTCCGAAAATGCTACTGCCGGGCAGCGGCATCCGAATATTACTTTTTACATGACAGTGACATTATAACTAAAGTATTGCTCGCGATGCCGACGTAATGAACAGAGCGCGGATAAACTTTGCATCGGCGCTATGTCGAGAGAGCTAAGCGGCATATCTTACGTCCGGGTGGTGGAAGTAGCGTTCTACCCTTGTTGGTGACCGTGGAGATCACGCTCAGGCTGGAGCGATTGTGCTTCACTCGCAGCACGGGCGTCTCCCCCTTCGGAGCATAGCCACGTCCGCGAACGTCATCGGAACGCAGCCCGGTTTCATCGCCCCAGTGAATCTCCGCGCCCTCTTGCCTGGCGCGTTTGGAGATCGCCGGATACTCTTCGTTAAGCCACTTGCCAACCGCCGCGGGCGATTGTTCGTAAGCCCTTTTCAACGGCTTTTGCGGCGTAAATCCCCAGCGTTTGAGGTACTCTCCACCCGCGCGAACCGCCAGCAGAATTTCATACCAGCACAGAATCAATTCCCGCACCGCTGGGTTGGATCCCCTTTTCCGCCGGCCTTGGTGTAAACAATTGTGATCGTGGTCACAGACGCGCGATAGATATAGTAACACACTCAGTCGCCGAACAGTTCTGATGATCGATACTGAATCACCAGTGAGAGTCGAGTTCGAGGCAATCCCCAAAGTAAGGTCTACCAGGCGGTCGCCAAACAACTGGAGCAGCACATCACGGAAAAGCTGAAGCCTGGTGACCTTCTTCCCCCGAACGCGAACTGGTTCGGATGTTAGACGTGAGCCGCAGTTCCGTGCGCGATGCCATCCGCAGCTTGGAACTGATGGGTCTGCTCGAGCCACGCCAGGGTATCGGCACGGTAGTTTGTAACCCTGGTGTTACCCCAGCCGATTCCCTAGCTAACGCGCTTCTGGAGAAGCGGAAGATGATTGCGGAACTGATCGAGGTGCGCCAGATGATCGAGCCAGCCCTGGTTCGGCGCACCGCTCTGAACGTCTCTCCCTATGAAATCTCTGAGATGGGGCCATGCTCGTACGCCAGGAGGCGAAGATGCGCGAGGGCGAACCCGGAATCGAAGAGGACTCCGAGTTCCCCTGCAGCATCGCCCTGGCATCCAACAACAGCCCGATCTTGAAAGTGGTGAACGTGTTGGCGGATTTGTTGCGCGAGACCCGGAAACGCTCGTTGCAGGCGGAGGGACGGCAAAAGAAGTCGCTCGCCGGACACCGCCGCATCCTTGCGGCTCTAAAGCAGGGCGACGACGCAGCCGCCGAGGCTGCCATGCGCCGGCACCTGCAGGAAATGGAAACAATCGTACGGGAGAAAATCTAAAGGAATGGAGGCAGCAAAATGGGCCAGCTATTCGCGGTCGAAGTCATCTACCGGGGAGTCTTTCAGAAGACCCTGGCCAAGAACATAAGGCGCGGCATTGTTCTGGCTGCGCGCAACGAAGGCAAACTGGGCATTTCCTTTGGCCGTTATGGAGATTCTCCGGAGCGCAATGGGATTCCAGCAAAGGGTTTTTCGATCGTCGCCAACGACGAGCAGACGCTCGAAGCCGGAATGGCGGAATACGCGTCGAAGCAAGTCGACCTGACCGTGGTTCTCGATGACACGCTCTGCAAGGGCGTGGAGTCATGGGCATGGTACGGCCTGCAGCCGGTGCATAGTACTCTCAAACCGGGGCACACCCTCATCGTAGTTTCTCTGCAGGACGCACCCACCCTGCTGAAGAGCATTCACCGCCGGGAACAGCCTTACAAGCTGGGAATCGTGAAAGGCGCTGCCAGCTTTTCCGGCATGTGGGTTTATAAGGATGACCACACCGACGTCCGCATCCTCGGCGCCATCGCCAAGGTGCTGCCGGAACTGTTCAGCCTGGAGTCGGCGGAGAAATTCATCAACGAAAAGCTGAAGAGCTCACTGAAAGCGGCTTCCGCTCGCACCGAGTTCGAGCGCTTCGCCACCGTCGATGTAAAAGCGGGCCAGGGCAATCCCGAGGAATTATTCAAGTTCGACCTGCCCGACTGGAAGGACATGCGGGGCGGCGTCTCCATCAAGGGCCAGCCGCAGGGCGGCCCGTATGCGGACCCGGTGACCAAGCAAGCCGGCGGCTTCCGGCCAGTCCGCAATGAGCTGTTC
Source organism: Acidobacteriaceae bacterium (assembly GCA_003161045.1). Lineage (GTDB taxonomy): Bacteria > Acidobacteriota > Terriglobia > Terriglobales > Acidobacteriaceae > Telmatobacter. The sequence continues at coordinate 408 of PMPH01000109.1, read as the reverse complement.
AAGAAGTACCCGACGCGCACCATGCGACCGGCGGTCAACTTTGCGACTTGTATCAAGTGCACGCAGTGCTGGCTCAATTGCCCGGATGCGGCTTTTGACGTCACCCCGGAGGGAACCTACGATCCTAATCTCGAGTCGTGCTGCGGTTGCGGCATTTGCGCCGAGGTTTGCCCGGTGAAGAACTGCATCACCATGGTAAACGAGTCCGAGTTCCACGGTAACGACAGCCAATGGGCGGAATTCCGGAAAGGGAAAGACGCCTATCTGAAACGGCTGGAAACCATCATCCAGAAAGCCGAACCGATCGAGAAGCGGTCGAATGGATTCCGTTATCGCGGTCAATATCAGGAACAGATCCCGGTGGCCTTGGAAATCGCCAAGAAAGGCTAGAACCTATCTCATAAACAT
>PMPH01000071.1 GCA_003161045.1 Acidobacteriaceae bacterium | reverse complement strand
CTCTCGTTTGAAACCTGATTGCATCCCCCAAACCGACGGAGGCCGGATGGGTTCAGCGGCATCGCACGCTCGAAAACGCGCGATGCAATTTAGTGAGAATGATCAAGCCAAACCTGATCTTTTCTCACGACTGGCATGTTCAACCTAATTGTCAAAGATCCTTGAGAGACATCCGCCTGAGCGGCACCCTTTTGGATCGAGGCCCGGCTTTTACACCAGGTTGTCCTCGAACTTGTTGCGCTTGCCGTTTCCGCGTTTGACCGCGATCGCCGGCGTATTTTGCGCGAACTTTCTAAATCTATCGAACTTTCATCTCCCTGTCAAGCTCTGTTCATCTTTTTTCGCCGAGGCCGTTCCAACTCACTGTTGGCGGTCTGTTCCTCGCTTGCGAATTCCGATCAGCCTGGCCGGGATGAGTCCCATTCAGAAGTTTCACGCAGCGCAAAATATCAATGAGCGACCAGCGCACACAGCGCCTGAGCCGACACGGCTCACAGGAGATAAACTCCTGGGTCTTGCAATGACTTGTTCTCTGTAGGATTCCCAACAGGGGATTCAGGGGCTACCGCCTGACCTGACCCAACGAACCAGCATTACAACTTGCTTCCCACTTCCCTCTTAGGGCAGGCCATTCGGCCACCGGGAGGCTTTTATTGCTTTACTTCTCAGTTATTTAGCTCGGCCTCTCGGCCTCGCAGCTCAACTGCGACTTTCAAAGAGTAGCACAGCGCACTCTCGATTGCAAGTCTTGTTCCTCCGAAGCGTCCGGCCAAGCCGTGTTCACCTCGTTGCAACTTCCCAACAATATCAACCCTCCAGCAGGATTGCAAGCGCCCTGCCTGTGGAAAGCCGCCGTTTCTGTGGGAAACTCCCTGTTAAGAACGCGCAATCACGCCTAAGTCGGTGAGTCCATTGACAAAAAATTGCATGGCCAGGGCCACCAGCAAGAGGCCCATGACGCGCACCAGGACGCGGATGCCGGTCTCACCCATCACCCGGCGCACCCGTCCGGCCCCGGCCAGCACGCCGTAGCTAATCAGGCTGGTCAGCGTGATCGAGCCCAGAATCGCCCCCATCTCCCAGTGCAAGAGCGAAGGCGCCTGGCCCACCAGCACCATTACAGTGGAAATCGCGCCCGGCCCGGCCAGCATGGGAATCCCCAGGGGGACAATGCCGGCGTCTTCCTTGTGCGAGGCCTCCTCGGTGTCTCCCGTGGCCTCCTGGGTCGGGGAGCGCTTGGCTTCGAGCATGTCCAGGCCGATCAGGAGCAGAATCAGCCCGCCGGCAATCTCGAAGGCGGGCAGCGTGATGCCGAAGAGGCGGAAGATGAGCTGGCCGGCCAGGGCAAAGCTGGTCAGCACGATGAAGCAGGTCAGAGCGCCCTTGCGCGCCGTCCGCTTGCGTCGCGCCGGGTCAGCGCCCTCGGTAATGGCCAGAAAGGCGGGGATGGCGGCGAAGGGATCGACCAGGAAGAAGATCGAGGAGAGCGCCAGCAGACTGAAGCGCACCAGGGGCGCACGGCTCAACTCGTTCAACGCCATCGCGGCTGGGTTGGTCCAGATCATGCCTTTGAGGCTAGTACATTTTGCCAGGAGTAGCCAGAGGCGGGGCTTCAGCACCGGCACAGGCTTACAGCTTCACAGTTTGTGTGTTTCTGTGCGGCAGGAGGTAATAAATCGTTTATTTTTAGTATTTTAGGTGGCGCTCCACAGTTTCACAGGCAAAAATGAAAAAACTAAACCGGGGTTTGCGAAGGGGCGGAGGGGACATCGGTGGAACTGGCGGCGTTGGGGGCGGGAGGGGCCGGGTTGGGCTTCGAGACAGGGAAGGCGCTGGCGGAGCGAGAGATTCCAGGCAGGGTTTCGAGCAGATAACGGACGACCGCGGAGAGCGAGGTGTCGCGCTGGGCGGCCCAGACCCGCGCGCGGAGGTGGACGTCGTCGGGGATGGCTACGGTAATGTTGCGCATGAATTCTCCGTTCGATGAGGGGGTTGGTTCGCTTGTCTTCCATCTACAAGTGTGCGCCCACGGAGGGTTATTTTCTGCAACCACCTGCGGTGGGGCTGACTGCTCCCGTTGGTCGGCCGCCTGCGGTGGGGCTACTGCCTTCCCAGGTCCGAGAATCCGGATCTCCACCCCACGGACGAAGACCTGTCCGTGGGGACCCCGGACCTGGGGCATCCAGATTTTCATGCTGAGACATGGGGCACCCGCCAAGGTGGCTTTTACTCCCACCCCAGCGACGAAGACCTGTCGCCGGGGACCCCGGAAGAAAAAAGCCACTCAGCAGCAGTGGTTTCCCTTTACAGCAACTGGAGAACCGCTCTACGGCTGCTTTGCGCCTTCCTTGCCCCCATTCACGGCGCCCTTCGTCGTGTCCTTCGTCTTATGCCAGGCCTTCTTTGTGCCGTGTTTCGTCGCGTGGTAGGCCTTCTTTGTGCCGTGTTTCGTCGAGTGGTAGGCCTCCTTGGTTCCCTTTTTCACGCCGTGCCCTGTTTCTTTGGCCGCGCTCTTCGATTCGTGCCCCGCGTCCTTCATATCCTGTTTTGCGCCGCTGTCCTGGCTCGGGGCGGACTGTTGACTCCATCCAAGAGCCGGTCCACACACCAGAGAGGCTCCAAGAAATAACGCCGATAGCTGCCATTTTGTTCTCATATACAGATAGATTACTCTTCCGCCTGCCGGGTTGGCTGTGCGCAAGTGAAATCATGCGAGGGTATCCTTCGCTGGGTGCTGCAGCGCTCCCTGAGTGACCAGGTGATTTTGCGTCAATCCAGAATCATTCCTGGCGCCAAGGGCGTTTTGGAGAACTAATCGTTGCGATCGTCCCTAAGACGCACTCAGTGAGCGCATTGGCCTGTTGTCAACAGTTGACAGCCTGAACTCCCAGAGTGTCTTCATTTAAGCTGTTTGGAATCAGCCATCGAGCTGAGCCGATTACTGCGCGGAATTGACCTTGAAAGGGCTGAGCGATAATTAGGGGATGGTGATGTCGTGATGCGAATCTATATTTGGATTGCTTTGGCGGTGCTTCTTGGCGGACTAGGACTGTGGGGCTGGTGGTACCAACATCGCCGCGCTTGGCCAACACATAAGCAGGACGAACCCATGCGACGTCACGTCAACATAAACTATGACTGAAAGCCAGGTCGAATGCGAGCCGATACTCCCGCGGTACGGATTTGCTTTTCAATAAAAAGATCGTCGGGTCGAAATCAGGCCTGGAAACGCGATATGGCATGGCATAAGTTTGAGAAACGCAGCCCCATGCACATTCCCTGACACTTGCCGACTCCTGATGTCGAGTGATAAAAAAGTGTCATCCGTGCTGTCGAGTGATAAAAAAGTCTCATCCTCAACCAACCTGAGCGGCAAACTGGCTGCGCTCGGAGTCGCCGAGCGCAATGGGCTGTTATCGCCAACAGAACGGACGAACTCTATTAGAGTTCCCGGTACATGACGTAGGCATCGGTGTAGCCCAACTTCGGATGCCGGAAGGCTTTTGGCAGGGTGCCCACAATCTTGAACCCCTCACTTTCCCATAACCGAACAGCACGCTCATTGGTGCTGGCGACAAAGTTGAACTGTATCGCCCTAAATCCTCGACTGCGAGCAAGCTGGAGAGAGTGGCTGCACATCGCTCGTGCTACCCCACGGCCTGTTGCTGGCGGAAAGGTCATGTATCCACAGTTCGCCACATGCGAGCCGCCACCTCGCTGGTTCGTCCTCAGATAGTAGGTGCCAACAACCGTACCATCTTCATTGGCGACAAAGACTTCATGCCCATCAGAAAACCAATAAGCGAGTCCGGCCTCCTTGCTGAGGTCGCTTGGCAGGGCGTAGGTCTCGCCAGCCCGTATTACAGGCTCAAGGATCGACCAAATGGCTTCGGAATCGCTGGGTGCCGCAGGACGGATCATTATCATGGTTTCATTCTGGCACAGCCGCACAGGTAGTGTGAGCCGTCTGTGTAGTTGTCGATAAATCGCCGGTTTACTCATCGAAAGTGGCAGTCAATGATGAAGGGGAGATTGCGTCAAATCATTGACGGACCGCAAGCCTATGTCCCACGTGGAACCCCAGCCGGGTGCCCCAGGTCCGGATTCTCGGACCTGGGAGTTCCGCATCTTCGATGACAGGCGAGGCTATGAAAACGGCCGATTGAGATAGGTGAGGGATTGCGGCAGTCTGGCAGTCTGTTCCACGTGGAACACAGAAGCGAAATCCTGCCGAATCAGCCAATTGTTTCACGTGGAACAGTTCCCGTTTTGGCTAGCGCTGCGTTCAATCGTTCCACGTGGAACAACCCAAAAACATCCCAAAATGGGCGCAATTCCAGATTGGGCGCGAATTGAATCGTCCCCAAAAATAGTCGATTTTCGCCCCCCAAATCCCGGAAGTTTTCCACCGATCCACTCTTTTGTCACCTCTCCAGTCGCTGCCACGCTCCCCGCCGCTAAACCATTCTGCTGCAAGTGTTTGGCGCATCTTACGCTGGCCGCACCGCAGGCGCTTTCCACAGTTTTGCGCGGTTCTCCACAACGCAAGTCGCTATCCTCAAACGGCACACTTCTTTACTCTTGAAAGCCATGGGCAAGATACTCGGCGTAGTCAATCAAAAGGGCGGAGTCGGCAAAACCACCACAGCCATCAACCTGGCCGCCTGCCTCGCTCTCGAAGGCCTCAAAGTCCTTCTGGTGGACTGCGACCCCCAGGCCAACTGCTCCTCCGGCCTCGGTTTTCAGCGCGACGACAACCGGCACTCCATTTATGACGTGCTGATGGGCGAGGCTCCGGCCGAGCAGGTGATTTTGCCCACCCAGATCGAGCTTTTGTCGCTTTTGCCCGGCTCGAAGAACCTGACCGGCGCCAATGTCGAGCTGGCCGCGGCCGAGGATCGCGCCCTGCGCCTGCGCCAGGCCCTCGAACCCGTGCAGGGAAGCTACGATCTGGTGGTTTTGGATTGCCCGCCAGCCCTCGACCTGCTCACGCTGAATGTGCTGGCCGCCGCCGAGACGCTGATTGTGCCCATGCAGGCCGAGTACTTTGCCCTGGAGGGCATCTCGGAGCTGATTTCGACTCTGGAACGGGTGCGCGCCGCCTTCAACCCCTCGCTGACCATTGAGGGCGTGCTGCTGACCATGTACGACGACCGCACCAACCTGGCCCAGCAGGTGGCCGAGACGCTGCGCGAGTACTTCAAGGAGCGGCTCTTCCGCACTGTGATCCCGCGCAACGTGCGGCTGGCCGAGGCGCCCAGCCATGGCAAGCCCGTGGCCCTCTATGATCTGCGTTCGCGCGGAGCCGAGGCCTACTTCGAGCTGGCTGGCGAGTTCATGGCGCGCAACGGCATCGAGAGCCCCAGGCGGCCCGAGTGTCGAAAGCCCGCCAGCGCCGCCCAGGCGAAGGCCGAGGTCCGGTTCAGGCCTTACTCCTGACGGCGGCGCGACTCAACGCAGCCCGTCCATGCCAAAGAGGCCAGTCGCCCCGGATTTTTTACAAGCAAAGTTCACGAACGGTCGGCAGAACAGGCCGAAATAGAGGATTTTTATCATGACCATCGCCGCCATCGAACCGAAACGCCGCGCCCTGGGCAAGGGCCTGGATTCTCTGCTGCCACGCGTTTCCGCCGCCCCCAAGCCCTCTGCCGCCGAGACCGAAGGGGGCAAGCCGCGCGAGATTCCTGTCGATCAGATCGACAGGAATCCCTTTCAAACCCGCTCCCAGGTGAATGAAGAGCAGTTGGCCGAGCTGGCTGCGTCGATCGTCGCCAATGGCGTGGTGCAGCCGATTCTTGTCCGCCCCCAGGCCAATGGCCGCTTCCAGCTTATCGCCGGCGAGCGGCGCTGGCGGGCCTCGAAGCTGGCCGGCAAGGAGACGGTCCCGGCGATTCTGCGCCAGGTCTCCGACGAGCAGGCGATGGAGATCACCATCGTCGAGAATTTGCAACGCGCCGACCTGAACCCGATGGAGCAGGCGCGCGCCTTCGAGCGGCTCTCTCGCGAGTTCCATATGACCCAGGAGCAGATCGCGGTGCGCACCGGCAAGGACCGCGCCACGGTGGCCAACTTCATGCGTTTATTGAAGTTGCCGACCCCTGTGCAGGCCCGCGTCGAGTTGGGCGACTTGAGTTTTGGCCACGCGCGCGCGCTGCTGGCCTTCGAGCACGCAGAAGAGGTGGAAAAGGCGGCGCATCGGGTGGTCAATCTTTCGCTTTCTGTTCGCCAGACAGAGGCCTACGTGCAAAGCCTGCTGCATCCTGAGCGCACCGCCAAGAAAGAGCCCAAACCCGATCCCCCCGTCGATCCCAATGTCCGCGAGGTCGAGGAGCGGTTGCAGCGCGCCCTGGGCCTGAAGGTCCGCATTGAAGACCGCAAGGGCCGCGGCAAGGTCATCATCGAGTACGCGCGCCTGGAAGAGTTCGATACGCTGCTGGAGCAGTTGGCTGGGCAGTTGGCCGGGGAGTAAAGCGCGAAGGGAGATTTGTGCCGATGAAACAGCCTGGGAGGCTCTTGGGCTGCACAATGCTGTCCGTTCTATGGTTGGCTGGCGTCGCCGCGCAGGCGCAGACGATTGACATGCTCGATCCGGCGCTGCACCCTACGGACGAAGACCTGTCCGCGGGGACCCCAGTCCTCCAAAGCAGCATTGATCGCATCGCGCGGCAGGTGCTCGAAGAGACTGGTGTACCCTCGGCCTCGGTAGCCGTGGTCAAGGGCGGCAAGCTGGTCTACACAAACGCCTACGGCCAGGCGCGGCTGGAGACTAAAATCGCGCCAGCCCTCGCCGCCACGCCGCAAATGCGTTACTCGATCGGGTCGATCTCGAAGCAGTTCACAGCCGCGGCGATTCTGCTGCTCCAGGAAGAGGGCAAGCTTACGCTGGACGACCCGGTGGGCAAGTACATCCCCGGTCTGACGCGCGGCCATGAGGTCACCATCCGGCAGATTCTCTCGCACACCTCCGGCTACCAGGACTATTGGCCCGAGGATTACGTGATGACCCCGATGCTGAAGCCCGTGAGCGCTCGGCAGATTCTCGACACATGGGCCAAAAAGCCGCTGGACTTCGAGCCCGGCACACAGTGGCAGTACTCGAACACCAACTACGTCATTGCTGGCCGCATCGTCGAGCAGGCCTCAGGCGAGCCGCTGATGGAGTTCCTCACCCGGCGCATCTTCCGGCCGCTGGGGATGCAGTCGGTGCGGAACTCGGACGAAACCAGCCTGACCCAGGCCGATGCCACGGCTTACTATCGCCATGCCCTTGGTCCCCTGCGCGTGGCGCCCCAGGAGGGCCGCGGCTGGATGTTCGCTGCCGGCGAGTTGGCCATGACCGCGCACGACCTGGCCCTGTGGGACCAGAGCCTGATCGCGCAAAAGCTCCTCAACCCTGAGAGCTACAAGCAGATGTTCACTGAAGTGAAGCTGAAGAATGGCAAGGGAACGCACTACGGCCTGGGCGTCGAGGTGATGAGCCGCGACGGCCACCGCTCGATTGAGCACTCGGGCGAGGTCTCCGGCTTCGTCGCGGACAACGAGGTGCTGGTGGACGACGGCGTGGCCGTTATCGCGCTCACCAACCAGGACGCGGTGGGTGCGGCCTCGCAGATTGTCCACCTGGCCGCCCCGGTGGTGGCTGGCTACCCGCCGACCGGCCCGGAAAAGCAGGCGCTGGCCATTTACCACGGTCTGCAACAGGGCCGCATTGACCGGAGCCTTTTAGCCCCTAACCTCAGCGACTACTTCACCGCCGAGGCCATGGCCGACTTCCAGTCGAGCCTCGCGCCGCTGGGCGAGCCGCTCAGCTTCCGCCAGATCAGTACCGAGCTGCGCGGCGGCATGAGCTTCCGCAGCTTCGAGATTGTCTACCCCGGCAAGCGGCTCAGGCTCACCACCTACACCTACCCCGACGGCAAGCTGGAACAGTACCTGATCGCCCCGGCGGAGTGAAGTCCGGCCCACAAAAACAAGCAGCCTCCCCAGGCGAGGAAGCTGCTTGATCAAAACCGACCACCCCACTACTTCTGAATCTGTGAGACGTCGCGCACGGCGCCCCGCGCGGCGCTGGTCGTCAGGGCGGCATAGGCCTGGAGGGCCTTTGAAATCTTGCGCTGGCGCGAAACCGGCTTCCAAGCAGATAAGCCTTTTGCTTCCATTGCCTTACGCCGTTTTAAAAGCTCCTCTTCCGAGAGGCTGACCCGCAGAATACGCCGGGGAATGTCGATCTCGATGCGGTCGCCCTCTTCGACCAGCGCCAGCGCGCCGCCTTCAGCAGCCTCTGGAGAAATGTGGCCGATAGAGAGTCCGGAGGAGCCACCAGAGAAGCGGCCGTCGGTGATGAGCGCGCAGGCCTTGCCCAGTCCCTTGGATTTGAGGTAGCTCGTGGGGTAGAGCATCTCCTGCATTCCGGGACCGCCCCTGGGGCCTTCGTAGCGGATCAGCACCACGTCGCCGGGAAGGATTTTGTCGCCCAAAATAGCCTCGACGGCCTCGTCCTGGCTCTCGAAGATGCGCGCCGGCCCCTCAAACACAAGGTGGGCGGCATCGACGCCAGCGGTTTTCACAATGCAGCCGTCGGCGGCGATGTTGCCGAAGAGCACCGCCAGGCCGCCGTCGGTGCTGAAGGCATGGGCCAGGTCGCGGATCACGCCGCCTTCGCGGTTGCGGTCCAGCTCCGGATAGCGGGCACTCTGGCTGAAGGCCTCCAGCGTGCGCACGCCTCCCGGCGCGGCGCGGTAAAAAGCATCGACGGCGGGCGAAACCGGGCGCGTTACGTCCATCTTGTCGATAGCCTCGCCCAGTGTGGCGCTGTGCACGGTGCGGGTGGAGCGATGAAGGCGGCCGGCGCGATCCAGCTCGCCCAAAATGCCGAAGATGCCACCGGCGCGGTGCACGTCCTCGACGTGGACGTAGGGCGTGGAGGGCGCCACCTTGCACAGTTGCGGCACGCGGCGCGAGAGCCGGTCGATGTCGGCCATGGTGAAGGGCACCTCGGCCTCCTGCGCCATGGCCAGCAGGTGCAGCACAGTATTGGTCGAGCCGCCCATGGCGATGTCCAGCGTCATGGCGTTCTCAAAGGCCTCGAAGGTGGCGATAGTGCGGGGCAGAACCGAGGCGTCGTCCTGCTCGTAGTAGCGCTTTGCCAGCTGGACAATGGTGCGGCCCGCTTGCAGGAAGAGCAGCTTGCGGTCGGCGTGCGTCGCCACCAGGGTGCCGTTGCCGGGCAGCGCGAGGCCCAGCGCCTCGGCCAGGCAGTTCATCGAGTTGGCGGTGAACATTCCCGAGCAGGAACCGCAGGTGGGGCAGGCCGAGCGCTCATACTCCTCGACCTCGGCGTCGCTCACCGTGGGGTCGCCCGCCACGATCATGGCGTCGATCAGGTCCAGAGCCTTGACCCCGCCCGCCTGGGGCAGCTTGCCCGCCTCCATCGGCCCGCCGGAAACAAAAATAGCCGGAATATTCAACCGCAAGGCGGCCATCATCATGCCCGGCGTGATCTTGTCGCAGTTGGAGATGCAGACCAGGGCGTCGGCGCAGTGAGCGTTGGTCATGTACTCGACCGAGTCGGCGATCAGGTCGCGCGAGGGCAGACTGTACAGCATTCCGTCGTGGCCCATGGCGATGCCGTCGTCGATGGCGATGGTGTTGAACTCCTTGGCCACGCCGCCGGCCCGGGCAATCTCGGCGGCGACCAGTTGCCCCAGGTCCTTCAAGTGCACATGGCCGGGAACAAACTGCGTAAAGGAGTTGACGACGGCGATAATGGGCTTGCCAAAATCGCCGTCCTGCATCCCGGTGGCGCGCCACAGGCTGCGCGCTCCGGCCATATTCCGTCCATGCGTCGAGGTTCGTGACCGATAGGCTGGCATACTCTCTATCTTACTGCCAGATTGGAGATGGGCTTAAGCTGAGCCCGCGCCCTCTATGGAACCTCTCCGCGATACACTTAAAATGCCTATGTTTGAAAATCTGACAGACAAACTCCAGCGTGCCTTCAAATCCCTCCGCGGCCAGGGGACGCTCACCGAAGAGAACATCGCCGAGGCTCTGCGCGAGATTCGCGTGGCGCTGCTCGAGGCCGACGTCAACCTCAACGTGGTCGGCGACCTCATCGAGCACATCCGCGTGAAAGCCGTCGGGACGGAAGTTCTTACGGCTCTTTCGCCCTCCGAGCAGGTCATCAAGATCGTCCGCGACGAGATGATCACGCTGCTCGGCAAGGACACGGCCCGCTTCAAATTCGCCTCGCAGCCACCCTCGGTCATTCTGATGGCCGGTTTGCAGGGCTCCGGCAAGACCACCACATCGGGCAAGCTGGCCGCCTGGCTCAAAAAGGGCGGCCACCGGCCCATGCTGGTTTCGGTCGACGTTTACCGCCCCGCCGCCCGCGAGCAGCTCAGGGTAGTGGCCAAATCCATCGCGGCCAAGCTCTACGAGGGCGACCAGAAGGGGGAACCCGCCGGTCCGGCCCTGGTTCTTCGCCTGGCTCAGGAGGCCCGCCGCGAGGCGCGCAACATGGGCTGCGACACGCTGATTGTGGACACCGCCGGACGCCTGCACATCGACGAAGAGTTGATGACGGAGATGGAGCAGTTGAAGAAGCTGCTCAACCCGTCGGAAATCCTCTTCATCGCCGACGNNGCCATGACCGGCCAGGACGCGGTCCGCTCGGCCCAGGATTTCCATACCCGCCTCGGCCTGACCGGCGTCATCCTGACGAAGATGGACGGCGACGCCCGCGGCGGCGCGGCGCTGTCGATTCGCCACGTCACCGGCCAGCCGATCAAGTTCCTCGGCGTGGGTGAAAAGCCGGACGCCTTCGAGCCTTTTCATCCCGACCGCATCGTGGGCCGCATCCTCGGCATGGGCGACATGATGTCCTTGATCGAGAAGGCCGAATCGACTCTCGACCGCAAAAAATCGGAAGATTTCGCCAAAAAAGCCCTCTTGGGCGACGGTTTTTCGCTCGAAGACTTCCGCGACCAGTTGCTCCAGATCAAGAAACTCGGCTCGATGGAGTCGATTTTGAAGATGCTGCCCTCGGTCGGCCCCTTTGCCGGGATGCAGGAGGCGGCCAAGAACGTGGACGAGAAGCAGTTCACGCGGCTGGAGGCGATCATCAACTCGATGACCCCCAAGGAGCGCCGCAACCACGAGATCATCTCCGGCACGCGCCGCAAGCGCATCGCCAAGGGCTCCGGAACCACCGTGCAGGATGTGAACCAGCTTCTGCGCCAGTACGCGCAGATGGCCAAGGTCTTCAAGCAGATGGGCAAAGGCGGCCTCGGCGCTAAAATGATGCGCGGCGGCATGGGCGCCATGGGGCTGGGCGGGAAACAGAAGTTTGGGCGGTAGGGTGCAATCGCAAGGAGTCTACCTGAATGACAGACTATGCAAAGATGACACCGGAAGAACTGCTCAATAATGCAGATACAGGAATGCCCAACAGTGATGACGCCATTCAGTCCCTGCGCGTTGCGGAGATCAAGATTGCGATCCGTGCAAACGATCTTAGTGGAAGGCTTCTCGACAGCTACAAAGCAACACGCGAACTTGCCGTAAAGCAATTGGAGAGCGACGAACAAGCCAGCAAAGATAATAAATTGAATGCTGAGTCGATGAACAAAGCAACGAAATAATTAGCAAACTCGACCAAATGGTTGACTATTGCAACATGCGGACTGGTATTATTTGCTGCTGTTCAGGCATTGAACGCATTTGTAGCTCTCTACAAATAATAAGGCAAGCGCCCATGACCATCCTTCAGGACCAACTCGACGAGATTACGGCCAACACGCGGGAGCTGGTGCAGGCTGAGCGGCTGGCGGTCAGCGAGCGGGCGGTCGAGGAGTTATTCTCAACCGGCATCGAGGAGCGGATTCTGCCGGTGGGCGCCGTGGCGCCGGAGTTTGCTTTGCAGGACGTAACGGGGCCCGTGGTGCGCAGCGAAGATCTGCTCGCCCTCGGTCCCTTGGTGGTGAAGTTCTTTCGCGGGCGGTGGTGCCCGTACTGCATCACCGAGCTGGAGGCCTGGCGCGAGCTCTACGGGCCGCTGCGCGAGTGCGGTGGCCTGATGGTGGCCATCAGCCCGCAGACCGGGCGGCAGAACGAATTCCTGGCCGCCCAGCATGAGCTGCCCTTCCCGGTGCTCGCGGACCCCGGCTGTGCGCTGGCGGAAAAATTCGGCCTGGTCTATACCGTGCCCGGGCCGCTGCGCGAGCACTACCTCTCGATGATGGTCAACGTGCCGTACATCAACGGTGACGAAAGCTGGCGGCTGCCCCTTCCCGCCACCTATGTAATCAGTCCCGCTGGACGCGTAGTCCTTGCCGAGGCCCACGCCGACTTTCGCGTCCGCCCCGAGCCGGAAGAGGCGCTGGACGCGCTGGTCGCCGCCATTTAGCCGGAGGTTTCCCACCCTGGCGAACGAAAAGCAACCGCAGGTCCTTCGACTCCGCTGCGCTTCGCTCAGGATGACAGCGTGTAGGGGTAATTCAGGTTCTTGGCATCCACTCGGAGAGCACCGCTTCAGCCTTCGCCAGCGTGACGCCGCGCAAACAGAAGACCTTGCTGCGCGACAACTCGCCGGAGGCTAGCTCGACGGCGCTTTTGGGGATGGAGAAGGCCTCGGCGAGAAATGCGATGAGGGCCTGATTGGCGCGGCCTTCGATGGGAGGCGCGTGCACGGCGATCTTCAGTTGCGCCGCCGGGCCCTCGCCGTAGAGGCCGGTGACGGCGGTCTTTTTGGCGCCCGGCTGGGCGCGAACGGCGAGGGTGACGCCGGTTGCGGCCGGGCGCAGCAGGTGGACGCCAGATGCGGAATGGGCTGAATTTGCCAGAATCTTCTCTCCGGGAATGAAGCCCAGACGCGCCTGTCAATCCTGGGCGGCTACCGATTCCTGTGCGGCGACCGCTTCGGTTCTCGATCCAGCCGGCATTCTTGCCTGCCGGTTTTTGTAGCTGGCGACGATGAACTCGCGGAAGAGCGGGTGCGGCTCCAGGGGCTTGGATTTGAACTCGGGGTGAAACTGGCAGCCCAAGAAGTACGGATGGCCGGGAATCTCGACGATCTCGACGTAGGTCGCATCAGGGGTGGTGCCGCTGAGGCGCAAGCCGCCCGCGGTCAACTGGGCTTCGTACTCGCGGTTGAACTCGTAACGGTGGCGGTGGCGCTCGCTGATCTCCGTTACGCCGTAAGCGCGGTAGGCCAGCGAATCCTTTTGCAGAATGCAGGCCCAGGCGCCCAGGCGCATCGTCCCGCCCATCTCCTCGACGCCCAGCAATTCACGCAGTTTGTAAATGATGCGGTGGGGGCTGGCGGGGTCGAATTCGCTGGAGTTGGCGTCCCGCAAGCCGCAGACGTTGCGGGCAAACTCGATGCAGGCGGTCTGCATTCCCAGGCAGATTCCGAAGAAAGGCACTTTTTTCTCGCGGGCGTAGCGGATGGCGTTCAACATGCCCTCGATGCCGCGCTTTCCGAAGCCGCCGGGGACGAGAATGCCGTCGAACCCCTCTAACTGCAACTCGTAATCGCGATCCTCGGGAGTCTTCGATTCGAGATTCTCGGCCTCAATCCAGGTGACCTTGAGCTTGAGTTCTTGCGAGACTGCGCCGTGGGTCAGCGCCTCCTTGAGCGACTTGTAGCTGTCCTCGTACTCGACGTACTTGCCCACGATGGCGATCGAGACCTCGTCCTTAGGGTGGTAGCAGCGGTAGACCAGGTCTTGCCACCGGGTCAGGTCGGCCGCCGGGGCTTCGATGTGCAAGTACTTTAGAATGAGAGAGTCCACACCCTGCTTGGCAAAGCCGAGCGGCACCTCGTAGATGGAGGGCAAGGTCTGAGCGCCGATCACGGCCAGCTCCTCGACGTTGCAGAAGGCGGCGATTTTCTGCTTGATCTCGCTGCTCAGTTCGCGCTCCGAGCGGCACATGAGGATGTCGGCCTGGATGCCGATGGAGAGCAACTCCTTGACCGAGTGCTGTGTGGGCTTGGTCTTCAGCTCCTGGGCGGCGGCAATCCACGGGACCAGCGTGAGGTGGACGAAGACGGTGTTCTCGCGGCCCAACTCCTGGCGCATCTGTCGGATAGCCTCCAGAAAGGGCAGCGACTCGATGTCGCCCACCGTGCCGCCGATCTCGACAATGGTCACGTCGGCGCCGTTGGCCGAGACCTTGCGCATGGCGTTTTTGATCTCGTTGGTCACGTGGGGGATGACCTGGACGGTTTTACCGAGGTAGTCGCCGCGCCGCTCCTTCAAAATGATCTGCTCGTAGATGCGGCCGGTGGTCAGGTTGTTGTCGCGCGAGAGGGGCGCATGGGTAAAGCGCTCGTAGTGGCCCAGGTCAAGGTCGGTTTCGGCGCCGTCGTCGGTGACGAAGACCTCGCCGTGCTGAAAGGGCGACATGGTGCCTGGATCGACGTTGAGGTAGGGGTCGAACTTCATCATGTTGACGCGCAGGCCGCGGCTTTCCAGCAGGCAGCCGATGGAGGCCGCCGCCAGGCCTTTGCCTAAACTGGACACAACTCCGCCCGTCACAAAGACGTACTTTGCCGACATGGATGCAACCTCTTGACTGGGTTTTAAGGATTGGCCGAACGAGGTGGACACGATCAAGTATGACAGAGAGGGTGGCGCGAAGGAAACAGGGAAAAGCAGCCAGCGGGGCAAAATAGCCCCAATTGACGGGATTATTTTGTCTGAATTCAACCATTTGCAGAAAATCTGTGAGAGCTTTTCGGGGCGGCGCGGACGCTTCGTGACCGGCGCGGCCGCGATCCAGGCAAATTTGCGTCCGGAAACTCTTCCAGCAGCTCCTGGCGCGGATGCGGGAGAGCGCAAAGCTGTTCAGGGAGGAAGACTTCACCGGTGG
The DNA here is from genome assembly GCA_003161045.1 of Acidobacteriaceae bacterium. GTDB lineage: Bacteria > Acidobacteriota > Terriglobia > Terriglobales > Acidobacteriaceae > Telmatobacter. The sequence goes on along the minus strand of PMPH01000071.1, from coordinate 18,951 downwards.
CAACCGGCCGTGTGCGATGTGATTCTGAACGCCGCGGGTTATAGCAATTTCAGGGTTGCTGTAATGGGGGAGCATGAACTCAAGTGGCTTTTTCCTCAACGGGGCCCCTGCGGACAGGTCTTCGTCCGTGGGGTGGAAGTAAAAGCCACCCTGCTCGATCTACACTACCGCACGTTAACCCTGAAAATGCTCTAAAATCGCGGCATAGAGGGCGCTGATGCGCGACACCATTCTGGTTACCGGCGGGGCGGGATTTATCGGCTCGAATTTTATTCTGAGCTGGATTCGCGAGAGACGCTCGCCGGTGATCAATCTCGACCTGCTGACCTATGCGGGCAATCCCGCCAACCTGGCCTCGCTCGAGGATAACCGGCGCTATCGGCTGGCGGTTGGCGACATCGGGGACGCCCAGTTCGTGGCCAATTTGCTGCGCGAGCATCAGCCCAGGGCCATCGTCCACTTTGCGGCGGAGAGCCACGTGGACCGCTCCATTGCTTCGCCCGAGCCGTTCATTCGCACCAATGTGCTGGGAACTCAGATTCTGCTTGAAGAGACTAGGCGCTACTGGGCGGAACTGTGGGACGAGGACCGGCAAGCTTTCCGTTTTCTGCACGTCTCCACCGACGAGGTCTACGGCTCGCTTGGGCCCGGCGACCGGCCCTTCACGGAAGGCGCGGCCTATGCCCCGACGAACCCCTATGCGGCTTCGAAAGCCGCCGCCGACCACCTGGTGAGGGCCTACCATTGCACCTGGGGGCTGCCTGTCCTTATCACCAACAGCTCGAATAACTTCGGTCCCTATCAGTTTCCCGAAAAGCTGATTCCGCTGATGACGCTCAACGCTCTCGAAGGCCAGCCGCTGCCGGTCTACGGCGACGGCCTGCAGAGCCGCGACTGGCTCTTTGTGGAGGATCACTGCGCAGCCATTCGCACGGTGCTCGAAAACGGCCGCATCGGCGAAACCTATCACATTGGCGGCAATAGCGAACGCCGGAATCTCGATGTGGTCACCGCAATTTGCGACCTGGTGGACGAGATGCGCCCCGATCCGGCCATCGGCCCGCGCCGAAAGCTCGTCACCTTCGTCGAGGATCGCCCTGGGCATGACCGCCGCTACGCCCTTGACGCCGCGAAGATGGCGCGGGAGCTGGGATGGCGCCCGAGCGAGGATTTTGACAGCGGGCTGCGCAAGGCGGTGCGCTGGTATCTCGACCATCCGGCTTGGGCGGAAAGCGTGCGCACCGGGGCCTACCTTGATTGGATCCGGCAAAACTATGTGGAGCGCGGCGCGAGCTAAGAACCTCTCTAAAAACGGGGCTGCGAAGGGGACGGGCTTTAGCCCGTCCGTTGAGAGCCAGATTGATTGATTGGCTTTAGCCGCTGAGGAAATGCGAATTGCCGCGAAAACTTCCCTCAGGGACTAAAGCCCGTACCCTTCACTAAAACCCGCCGGATGGAAGAAAAGGCCGCCTTAAGTGCCGCTTGGGCGCCAACCATGAAGTGAAAATGCCTTTGCTCATACAATCGGTAGTAGGAGGCTGGCCAGTGAAACGGGTTTATATGGACGCCAATGCCACCACCCCCTTGCTGCCGGAGGTGGTCGAGGCGATGCGCCCGTACTGGATGGAGCGCTTCGGCAACGCCAGCTCGATTTACCTCGACGGGCAGCAGGCCCGCATGGCTGTCGATGGCAGCCGCGCCACGCTGGCCGAGTTCTTCAACTGCCACGACGCCGAGGTGGTCTTCAATTCCGGCGGCACCGAGGGCGACAACACCGCCATTTTCGGCCTGCTGCGCCCCGGCGATCACCTGATTACCACCGCCATCGAGCACTCGGCGATTCTGGAGGCGGCCGAGCGCATGGCACAGCGCGGAGTCGAAGTGACCTACGTCGCACCGGCCGCGAGCGGCCTCATCGACCCCGCGGAGATTCAGCGCGCCCTGCGGCCCGAGACGAGGCTGGTCAGCGTAATGCTGGCCAATAACGAGACCGGTGTGCTGCAGCCGGTAGAAGAAATATGCAAGATCACCCGCGGCGGAGGCGCCTTCTTCCACATCGACGCAGTGCAGGGCGCGGGCAAGGTTCCCATCGACGTGCGCCGCTTCGGCTGTCACCTGCTGACCATCAGCGCCCACAAAATGTACGGCCCCAAGGGCGTCGGCGCGAACTTCGTGCGTCGCGGAACTCCAGTTGAATCGCTGCTGGTGGGCGGAGGCCATGAACGCCGCCGCCGCGCCGGAACCGAAAATGTGCCCGGCATCGTGGGCCTGGCTAAGGCCGCGGAGTTGGCCATGCACTCGCTCGATGATAGCGCTCTCGAAGATGGAGAACTCGTCCGGCTGGCCCGGTTGCGCGACCGTCTGGAGGCGGAGATTTTGCGGATTCCCGGCACGGGCGTCAACGGGACATACATTCCACAAACTCCGGGTGCCCCAGGTCCCGCTTTTGGGACCTGGGAATCCACCAGACCGGTTCCTCGCGTGGCCAACACCACCAACATCTGGTTCGACAATCTGGAGGGCGAGGCGCTGGTGATCGCCCTCGACCTGAAAGGCGTGGCCGTCAGTGGCGGCTCGGCCTGCCACTCCGGGGCCACCGATCCCAGCCACGTGCTGCTGGCCATGGGGCTGGACAAGAACCGCGCCCGCGCCAGCCTGCGCTTCAGCCTGCTCAAGACCGCGACCGAGGCCGATGTAGACTACGTTTTGCAGGTGGTTCCCGAGGCCGTCGAGCGCCTGCGGGCGATTTCCCCGGTGGCGGCAGGGACGCTGGGATGAGTCTTTCTGGAGCGGTGCTAGCGGCGTTCGCGGAGTTAACGGAGCTTGCTTCGCTGCCTCTGCCAACTCTGCTTTTTCAGGGAACCCTATGACCGAGCGCGCAACCATTGCCGTGGCCATGTCCGGAGGGGTGGACTCCTCGACGGTGGCGGCGCTTCTCGCCCACGAGGGTTACGCGGTGATGGGGTTGACGCTTCAGCTTTGGGACCAGAGGCGGCTGGCGGGGCGGCATGGCATTCCCGACGCCCCGAAGGCCGGCCGCTGCTGCTCTTTGGATGATGTGTACGACGCCCGCCGCGTGGCCGAGCAACTGGGCATTCCGTTTTACGTGGTCAACCAGCAGGAGCGCTTCGAGCGGGATGTGGTGCGACCCTTTGTCCAGGAGTACCTGGCCGGGCGCACGCCCATCCCCTGTTCGCTCTGCAACAACCACCTCAAATTCGACCAGTTGCTGCAAACCGCGCGCTCGATCGGCGCGGAGCGCATCGCCACGGGGCACTACGCGATCAACGAGTTCGATCCGGCGCGCGACGCTGGGCGCGGCCGCTGGATTCTCAAGCGGGCCAGGGATTTAGCCAAGGACCAGACCTATTTTCTCTTCGGCCTCACCCAGGAGCAGTTGGCGCACACGCTCTTCCCGCTGGGCCATCTGACCAAGCCCGAGGTGCGCGCGGCGGCGCGGCGCTACGGCCTGGCGCTCTCGGAAAAGCCCGATTCGCAGGAGATCTGCTTCATTCCCAGCGGCGATTACAAGCAGTTTTTGGCGGCTTATCTTGAAGAGCAGGGTGAAAGTCTGCCGGAGACGGCCGGGGAATTGGTCAGCACGAGCGGCGAGGTTCTGGGCCGCCACGAGGGCATCTTCAATTTCACCGTGGGCCAGCGCAAGGGGCTGGGCCTCAGCTCGGCGGTGCCGCTTTACGTGCTGCGGATCGAACCGGCAAGCCACCGCGTCACCGTGGGCGCGGACGCGGAGCTGGCCACCCGCACCCTGCGCGCCCGTGACCTGAACTGGATTTCCATTCCAGAGCTGACCGGCCCGATGCGCGTCAAAATCAAGATTCGCCACCGTCACGAGCCGGCCTGGGCCACAATCGAGCCGACGGGCCCGGACGAAGTCGCCGCCACCTTCGACGAGCCGCAGCGCGCCGTCACTCCCGGCCAGTCGGCGGTCTTCTATGACGGCGACGAGGTCGTCGGCGGGGGATGGATTGTGTAGCGAGGTTCCTTCCCCGTCCCGGACCAATCCATTCCAAGCGTAAAACCGGGAACCGGCTGAATTTAGACGGACTTGTCTTCGTTGGCGGAGGCCGGGAGCGGACGGCGTCGCGCCGGAGGGGTGCGCAGCGACTCGACGATCGCCTTTGCGGCTCTCAACACTCTAGAAATCTGCCGTACCGGCGCACTGACCGTCTCGACAACGAACTCTCCGGCGTGATCAACGGAGTCCAGAAGGCCGGAGAACATCTGATCCAGCCGTTCGCTTTGTTTCCGCACACGTTCCAGAAGCTCCTGGGCCGAGGATTGCAGTTCCTCGCTCTGCGCGCGCACTCCGTGCATGATCACCGCGAGGTCGGTGGCGGCCGTCTCAAGCCGTGGCGTGACGCGGCTAAGAAATCCCTGCGTGCCGACCAGAATATCCCGCGTCTCGTAGATAATGGGCATGAGCGAGGAACGCAGTTTTTCGCTCTCTTCGCGCGCGGAACGGATGGCTTTGCGCAAGGTGATGAAGATTGCCAGCAGGACGATCGCCTGCAGCAACACAGCCAGCCCCGTCACAGCAACAAAGGCGAGCAGAATGGTTTGATTGTCCAGATTTGGCATTAAAGTGGCCTCGCGCAGTCGAGCTGCGGGCTCGGGTTCAGTAGCTCGTCATCCGGGCTTCCCAGCCCAGTCCAGAGCGCTGCCCGAGGAGTCAGCGCTTAGGCGGCAAGCCGCCGATCAAGCGCCGCTCCGGGCAGAGGATTGAATACAGTCAGGCCGAAAAGGAATCCGGCCCAGGAAAAAATGCACCTTAAAGTTCCGTGGGTTCGCCGGCAACGGGGGGCGTCTTGTAAGCCTGACGCCCGGCGTCAACGGCCGCAGTTACCCGGCCGGTCTGTTCGGAGACCAGGTTCTTGCCATGTTCCACAAACTCTTCCCACTGCGCCCGTCCGCGATCCACCGCCTCACGGCCACGCTCAACGTATTCGCCCACCTGCTCCTTGCCTTTGTCCACCAGGCCGCTCACCTGCTCAGCGGCTTGCCGGGCGCGGGCGCGCAGGCACTCGGTTCCTTCCCGGGCTCCGCTGATCAGGTCTTCCCGGGTTTCGCGGCCGCTCTTGGGAGCGTAAAGTATTCCCACCAGCGCGCCGACACCCAATCCAGCCACAAACCACGCCAGACCGTTGATCTTGCTTTCTTCTGCCATGATGAACACTCTCCTTCCGCTCAGCTTCAAGACTGCCTGAGCGTATCAAATTCTTCGCCGTACCGCAAAGTGCCGGCCAGTTGTAGTCCCTAATAAAGAACCATACCCCAATTACAGAGCAAATAAAGCTCTGTATTGACCTTACCGCGTTAGATGCACCTTCAGTGTAGGACAAGCGCCTGCGATTTTCGAAGAACGAATCAGAGGTAACCGTCAGGCGCGGGAGCGTTTCTTCCGTTCAATTGGAGTTTCCGGAAGAGTGGAGGGCGGTTTGTGGTCACTCTCCGCGCAGAAACGGGTTGCTCCTGCGCTCCTGGCCGATGGTGGTCTCAGGCCCGTGGCCGGGGAGGACGCGGGTTTCGTCAGGCAAGACCAGCAGGCGGTTCTGGATGGAGTCGATGATCTGGTTGTAGTCGCCGCCGGGCAGGTCGGTGCGGCCGATGCCGCCGGCAAAGAGCGTGTCGCCGGCAATCAGTAGCTTGAGTGGGGCGAAGTAAAGGCAGACCGAGCCTTGGCTGTGGCCGGGGGTATGCAGCACTTGGGCGGGGAAGCGTTCCAAACCCACGCTGAGGCCATCGGCCAGGTTCTGGTCGGGGAGAGCGGTTTCGGGCGCGGCGGCGCCGATCCAGTCGGCTTGCGTCTCCATCATCTGGAGCAGTGGCAGGTCGGCTTCGTTCAGCAGAATGGGCGCGCCGGTGAGCCGCTGGAGCGGTAGCGCGCCGCCCACGTGGTCGATGTGGGCGTGGGTGAGAAGAATCTGCTTGAGCTTGAGGCCGAGTTCGGTGAGCCGGCGGTGAATGCGATCTGCCTCGTCGCCGGGATCGATGACAATGGCCTCGCCACTCTCCTCGTCGCCGAGGATGATGCAGTTGCTTTGCAAAGGGCCGACGGGAAAGGTCTCCAGGATCATGGTTTTATTGTAGGACGCTCGGGTCCGGGAGTGTTCACCGTTGCCCCTGCCTTTTAGTACTACAGTTGTATTTCCTTCAAGTCCTGGAAAAGCGGCAAAAGCCCGGGCCTGAAGGCCCGGCGAATTTGCTCTCTTTCAGGGGGCTGAAGCCCCCTGCTCCCTCCAGAATCTTCGATTTACAACTGGAGAACCGCTCTGTTCCCTGCATTTCGCTACTTTGGCAACTGGCTCGCATCCCATCCGCCGCCCAGTGAGCGGACGAGGCCGACGCTCGCGGCAAACTGGCGGGTTTTGAGGTCGATGGCGGTGTGCTGGTTCTGGAGCAGCGCGGCTTCGGCGGTCAGGACTTCGAGGTAGCTGGTGACGCCGCCCCTGTAACGCAGATTGGAAATCTCGTAGGAGTGCTGGGCCGAGGCGACGGCCTTTTGTTCGGCGGCCGACTCCTGCTCGAGGATTCGCAGGCCGGAGAGCTGGTCTTCCACGTCGTTGAAGGCCAGCAAGACCTGGCTTCGGTAGGCGGCGACCTGGGCCTCGTAGGCGTGGCGGGCCTGATCGGTGAGGGCATGGCGCTTGCCGGCGTCAAAGATCAGCTCCGTTGCTTGCGCCCCCAGGCTCCAAAGCGCACTTGGGCCCTGAATCCAGCTTACGCCGTGCTCGCTTTCAAAGCCGCCTATGCCATTCAGGCTAATGGTGGGATAGAAGGCGCTGACCGCAATGCCGATCTGGGCGTTGGCGGCGGCCACGCGGCGCTCGGAGGCGGCGATGTCGGGACGGCGTTCGAGCAGTTGCGAGGGCAGACCGACGGGAATCCGGGGCAACTCGAGGTTCCGAGGCGGTGCGAGATTCTGCGGCTGATCGAGAGAGTGGGAAAGCGGCTGGCCGGAAGACTGGGCAGGGGGCTGGACAGGAAACTCGGCAAGCGGTGAAAACGGAATGCTGAATTCGGAGAGATTGGCGTTGGCGATGGTTCCGATGGCGTGCTCGTACTGGGCGCGGGCCACGCCCACGTCGATCAGTTGGGCGCGTGCGGTTTCAAGCTGGGTTTTGGCCTGGGCCACGTCCACGTCGGTGCCAATGCCGCCGGCAAAGAGGCGCTGAGTCAGGCCGAGCTGGCCTTCGAGGTCGGCGACGGTGGCCTTCAGCAGCGCGGTTTCGGCGTCGAGGCCACGCAACTGAAAGTAGTCGGCGGCCATTTCGGCATGAAGGCTCAGGTCAATGTTCGCCTGGTCGGCGGCGCTGGCCTGGGCGTTCGAGCGGGCGGCTTCGACGGTGCGGCGGATGCGGCCCCAGAAATCCGGCTCCCAGCTGGCCTGGCCGTTCAGCAAAAAATCGTTGTAGGTGGAGGATTTGGTAGACGTATAGTCGGGTCCGTTGGCCGAGATTCTCTCGCGCTGGGCGGAAACTCCGGCCGAAAGCTTGGGAAAAAGGCTGGCGCGGGCCACGCTGATCTGGTCGCGCGCGGCAAGGTAGGTTTCCAGAGCCTGGCGGAGGGTCTGGTTGTTGGGTCTGATGCGGTCTTCGAGCCGGTTGAGCTGGGGGTCCTGGTAGATCTCCCACCATTTGCCGCGGATCATGCCGTCAGAGGGATTTGCTGGCCGCCAACCGCCCCCGGCGGGGTTGGGCGGCGGCGCGAGGACCGTGGTCGCGCCGGTTTCCTTGTAGGCCGCGGGGGAGTGGTAGCCGGGGCGGTTGTAGTTGGGGCCGACGGGCTTGCAGCCGGTGAGCAGTGATGCAGCTACGAAAACCCACCCTAGCCGCAAAAACAAAGACGCAGCGAGGGTGGGGCACCCGGCGTTGATGGTTGAGAGCCGTGGTTTCCCGCCCTTGCGACAATCTACAAAACGCAGATTCTTCGACTCCGCTACGCTTCGCTCAGAACGTCGCAAGGATGGGGCACCCGGCATTCCCTCGGCGGCTAAAGCCGCGTTCGCATCTGGCTCTCCAACGGCACAGCTAAAGCCGTGCCCTTTCAAAGCCACGACTTGCTCAGCAGTCTGGGGCGCCGGCATGGTCACTTGCCTCCCGCATCGGTTTGGCTGGCGGGGCTCTCGACACGGAGCTTTTCGCCTTCGATGAGCGAGTCGGGCGGGTCCTGGATCACCTGGTCGCCAGACCCGAGGCCGGCGACGATTTGCACATTGGCGCCGTCGTCTTCGCTGATGACCACCGGGGCGAGGTGGGCGAGGTTGCCATTGACCAGGACGCCGACGCGCATCCCCTCCCGGCGGAAGATGAGCGCCGAGGCGGGAACGATGAGGGCGGGAGCGGCGGAGGGCGTCTTGAAGTGCACCTGGGCGAGCGAGCCAGGCAGCAACTCGCCGTCGCGGTTGTCCACGTCCACCTCCACGAGCAGTGTCCGGCTGGCCGGATCGATGGCGTCGGCGGTGCGGACGAGCGTGCCCTGGTAGATTTTTCCGACGTGCTCGGCGAAGGTGAGGTCGATTTTGGAGCCGCGCTTGACCTTTGCCGAGTAGAGTTGGGGCAGGTTGGCGTAGACGCGCAAGGTCTGGATGGCCTGGAGGTGAAAGAGCTCCTTGCCCGCGCCGGGGTCGATCAACTGGCCGGTGTCGATGGTGCGGGCGGTGACCACGCCGTCAAAGGGCGCGTAGACCTTTTCAAAGGATTTGAGGTCGCGCAGCCGCGCGACGTTGGCCTGCGCGGATCTGACGGTGGCCGCGGTGGCCGCGGCCTGGTTCACGAATGTGTCGGTGTCCTGGCGGGAGACGGCGTTGGATTGGACGAGGCCGGAGTAGCGGGCGGCCTGGATGCGGGCATTGTTGGCGTTGGCCTGGGCGGTGGCTAAATCGGCCTGGGTCTGGGCCAGTTGCTGGTCCACTTCGGGGGTGGCGATCTCGGCCAGAAGAGCGCCCTTCTTCACCTTGGCGCCGATGTCGTAGTACCAGCGCGTGAGGTAGCCGGCGGTGCGGGCGTAGATGGGCGCGTCGGTGAAGGCGGTCACGTTGCCGGGCAGCACGAAGCTGTCCACGGGAGCACCAGATTTAGGCGCGGCGACGATCACCGTGGGAGCGGCCAGCTCGTTAGTGCGCTGGGCGAGCACCGTGCCGGCGTGAATGCGGAGGAGAATGCCGAAGCCGGCCAGGAGGCCCGCGACGACCACAACGATGGCCACTCCCACCAGAGCCTTGCGCGGCGGAATGGGCTTTTGTTCGGGCGCGGACTCGTGGCCGTGGGCAGGCGGGGAGGACGGTTGCAGGTCTGGACGGGGTTCGTTGGTCATAAAAAACTACTCCAGGTTCAAAACTACTCCAAGTTCTCGTCAAACTCGTCGAAGGTTCCGGCCGGTGGCGCGCCGTGAGCCGTCTTGCGGCGGCCTTCCAGCCAGCCGTGGACGACGGAGAAGAATGCGGGAACAAAAAACAGCGTAGCCACGGTGGCCAGCAGCAGGCCGCCGATGACGGCGCGGCCCAGCGGGGCGTTCTGTTCGCCGCCCTCGCCCAGTCCCAGCGCCATGGGCGCCATGCCGAGGATCATCGCCAGGGCGGTCATCAGCACCGGGCGCAGGCGGACAAAGCCGGCATTCAGCGCGGCCCGGCGCGCATCGCCTACCAGGACCTCCAACTGCTCGCGGGCAAAGCTGACCACCAGAATGGAGTTGGAGGTGGCTACGCCCATGCACATGATGGCCCCGGTGAGCGCCGGAACGCTGAGCCGCGTGCCGGTGAGAAAGAGGAACCAGACGATGCCGGCCAGGGCCGCCGGCAGCGCCGCGATGATGAGAAATGGATCGAGCCAGGACTGGAAGTTGACGACGATCAGCAGGTAAACCAGCAGGATGGAAAAGGCCAGGCCGGCCAGCAGGCCCAGGTAAGAGGCCTTCATCGTCTCGCTCTGGCCGCGCAGGATGAAATGCGAGCCGCGCGGCAACTCGGCCTGGTGCTCGCCGATGACCTTTTCGACCTTGCGCGTCACGCTGCCCAGATCGGTTCCGTCCACGTTGGCGTAGATGTCGAGGACCGGCTGAACGTCGTAATGGCTGACGGCGCCCATCTCGGTTCCGGGTGCGATGGAGGCCAGGTTTCCCAGCACATTGACCGGCGGCGGAGTGCCGGGAACGCCGGTGGCGGCAGAGCCGCCGGTTTGCGCTGCGTCGCCAGCCTGTTGCGCCGCGCCGGCGCTCGTGACGGGCAGGCTTTCGAGCGCGGCCAGCGAGTCGAGCTTATACTGCGGGGCTTGGATGGCGACGTTGTAGGTGACTCCGCTTTTGGGATCGAGATAGAAGCTGGGGGTGGTCTGGAAGCTGCCGCTGAGAGCCACCAGCAGGCTCTGCGCCACATTCTGCTGCGTCAGGCCGATCTCCTGGGCGCGAGTGCGGTCCACATTCACCGTCATCCTGGGATAGTCGAAGGGCTGCTGAATGCGCGCATCGGCGGCGCCGGGAAGATAGCGGATTTCATCGAGCATCCTCTCGGCGAGGGCGCGATTGCCATAGAGATTGGGGCCGACGATCTGCAGGTCGATGGGCGCCGAGAGGCCGAAGTTGAGAATCTGGGTCACGATGTCTACCGGCAGCACATAAAATGTGACGCCGGGGTACTGGCTGGCCAGCACGGTGCGCAACTGCTCGACGTAAGCCGCGGTGGGATGGTGATGGGGGCTCAACTGGACCTGGATGTCGGCGTCGGCCGGGCCGATGGGCGCCGAGGTCGAGTAGGAGAGATTCAGTCCCGAGTAGGGCAGGCCGATGTTATCGACGATGGTGACCAGCTCTTTGGCGGGAATCTGCCGACGGATGGTCGAGTCGATGTGATCGCAGAGCGCGGCCGTCCCTTCGATGCGCGTGCCGGTATGGGCGCGGACGTGAATCTTGAACTGGCCGGCATCGACGGCGGGGAAGAAGTCCTGGCCCAGCCAGGGCTCGAGCAGCGCAATCGAACCCAGCGCAAAAACTGTAAAAAGAAGGAGAAAAACCACGGCGTGGTCCACGCAAAGGGTGAGCAGGCGCAGGTAGCCGTGGCGAAAGTTCTCGAAACCGGATTCAAAGGCCAGTTGAAAGCGGATGAAGGGGTTGCGGCTACATCGCTTTTGCGCAAGCTCGGCCTCGTCGCGCTCTTTGAGCAGGTACTTGGCCATGGTGGGCACAACGGTGCGGGAGAGCAGGTAGCTGGCCAGCATGGCGAAGACTACCGCCTCGGCCATGGGGACAAAGAGGTAGCGCGCCACGCCGCTCAGCAGGAACATGGGGACGAAGACGATGCAGATGGCCAGGGTCGAGACCAGGGCCGGAGTGGCAATCTGCGCGGCGCCGTCGAGGATGGCCTGTTCGACCTCCTTGCCGGATTCGATGTTGCGGTTGATGTTCTCGATCTCGACGGTGGCGTCATCGACCAGAATGCCGACGGCCAGCGCCAGCCCGCCCAGGGTCATGATGTTGATGGTCTCGTGCAGCGCGGAAAGCGCGGCGAGCGAGCAGAGGATGGAGAGCGGAATGGAGACGGCGATGATCAGCGTCGAGCGCCAGCTGCCCAAGAAGACCAGGATCATGGTGGCGGTCAGGCAGGCAGCGATGACGGCCTCGCGGACCACGCCGCTGATGGCGCCGCGCACGAAGATCGACTGGTCGGAGAGAGCTTTGATGCGCAACTGCGGCGGCAGTTGGCCCTGCATGCTGTCGAGTTTTTCGTGAACCTCCTTGATGATCTCCAGCGTGGAGGACGATCCGGTCTTCATCACGCTCATCAGGATGGCGCGCTTGCCGTCCACGCGCACGATGTTGGTCTGCGGCGGACTGCCGTCGCGCACGTGGGCCACGTCGCGAATGTAGATGACCGCGCCGTTCGCCGTTTTGATGGGCAGGTTGTTCAGGTCATCGACTAGCAGAGGCGCGGAGTTGGTTTCCACTGCGTACTCGAAGCGGTCGATCTTCATCGTGCCGGAGGGCGCAATCAGATTCTGCGCGGAGATGGCGTTGACCACGTCGGTGGGCGAGAGCCCCTTGGCCTGCAGGGCGTGCAGGTCGAGGTCCACCTGAATCTGGCGCTGCTTGCCGCCGTAGGGATAGGGGGTCTGCGCGCCCTCGATGGTGGCCAACTGGGTGCGAATGGTGTTCGTTCCCAGATCGAAGACCTGCTGCTCGTTCAGCCCCTGGCCGGAGAGGCCCAGCATCAAAATCGGCACGCTGGAGGCGTTGTACTGGATGATGAACGGCGGCGTGGTGCCGGGCGGCAGCGAGCGCAACTGCACCTGGCAGATGGCGTTCACCTGGGCCACCGCGCTGCCGATGTTGACGTGCGGCTTGAAGAATATCTTGATGAGCCCGATGCCGTTGAGCGATTGCGACTCGATGTGGTCGATGTCGTTGACCGCAATGGTCAGGCCGCGCTCGCTGTTGAAGACGATGCGGTTGGACATCTCCTGTGCCGACAGGCCGGTGTAGTTCCACACTACTGTAACGACGGGAATGTCGATGTTCGGAAAGATGTCCGTCGGCATGGTGAGAATGCTGAAGACGCCGAGGATCAGAATCAAAAGCGCAAAAACGGCAAAAGTATAAGGCCGCCGCAGCGCCAGCCGGACAATCCACATCATAAGGCAGGTACTCGCTCCCGAGCCGGGCCGCGTCCGCCTCCGGCCTCCACCGGGAGGCCGACTGGAGCGCGGAGCCGGTCATGCCCATTTCAACGGGTTCCGCAACGGAAGTCGCTCTCCGCCCGAACCCCCGCAGCATGACAGTTGAAAAGACAATAGTAGACCAAGGCTTCGGGGAAACGGCCACAAGATCTCCAGAGGACCGCTGCTTTCCCTCAATACGGCGTCCCAGAAGCCGGAAAAGTGCATTGAGGAAATTCTGCGGCCTGGCCACATTTTTACAGGGCGAAGATGGCCACGGCCAGCACACCCACTCCCACCGCCAGGCTGACCCGGTCGCGGAGGGCAAAGACGACCGGATCGTCGTCCATCTCGCCGCGCGAACCGAGCAGCCAGACGCGATAGAGCCAGAAGAGCATCAGCGGCACGATGAGCCAGAGCCGGCCTGAGTGCCGGTAGAGAGCCTCAACGTCGGAACGGGAGATGTAAAGCGAAAAAACCACCACGGAGGCCGTGGCGCAGGAGGTGCCGAAGCAGCGAACCTGCTCGAGGTCGTCGACCAGATAGCCTCGTCCGTGGGTCGCGGTGATGCCCCGCTCGCGCAGGTTCTCGAGCTCCGAGAAGCGCTTGACCATGGCCAGCGAGAGAAACAGGAAGATGGAGAAGCCGGCCAGCCAGTGGGAGATTTCGGTTCCGGTGGCCGCGCCTCCGGCCAGCAGGCGGAGCGTGTAGAGGCCGGAGAGCATCAGCACGTCCACCAGCGCAATCCGCTTGAGGTAGAAGGAATAGGCCGTCGTGGAGACGATATAAATCGCCAGCCACATCACGAATGCGCGGGGCAGCCAGGGCAGAATCGCCACCGAGGCCGCAACCAGCACGAGCACCAGGACCAGGCCAGTGGAGACCTGCAGGTCGCCGGCGGCAAAGGGGCGGAAGCGCTTGGCCGGATGACGGCGGTCGCTGCCGATGTCCAGCATATCGTTGACCAGGTAGTTGGCCGAGGCCATGAAGCTGAAACAGAAGAAGGCCGCGATGACCGCGCCGATGGAGCCGGGGCCCAGCTTGTGCGAAAGCAGCAGCGGGACCACCAGCAGAACATTCTTGGCCCACTGGTGGACGCGGGCCGCCTTCACCAGAGTTTGCGGCAAGGGCCGCCGGTCTTCGAAGCTCCGGGCCACGGGAATCTTCCGCAGACGCATCGCCAGGCGCAGGCCGAGGGTGGGATTGGCCACCATCGCCTGGCGCGCACTGGCCAACAGGGGCAGGTCGGCGCGGGAGTTGCCGATGTAGTCGAACTCACTGAAGCGGGCCTTCAGGCAGGCCAGTTTTTTCGTGCTGGTCAGGTTGGTCACGCCGTCGGAGGCCAGCACCTCGGAAAAAATTCCCAGATGCGCGGCCACCCGCCCCGCCAGCGAACCATCCGCGCCGGTCGTCAGGTAGAGTTGCCGGCCCTCGCGCCGTTCGGTTTGCAGGTAGCGGAGCAGCTCGGTGTTGTAGGGCAGCCGGGCGGCGTCGAGCGGGGCGTGGCGCGCCACCTCGGCCTTCAGGCGGGCGCGGCCGCTGGCCAGCCACATCGGCAATTGCCAGAAACGGGCGGGATAGCGGCGCACAAACAGGCAGATCGCATCGAAGAGCGAGTCGGATTTGATCAGTGCGCCGTCCAGGTCGACACATAGCGGCCTTATTCGATCGGCGGGTCCGGCAGTGGTGGAGTCAGACAGCAAAATTGGTCCTCATGGAGCCGGCGAAGCCCAGCCAGCCGCGGTAGTGCGTGCCGAATTGGAGACAGCACAGCGGCGCGGCGGTTCAATGTTAAACGCGGCGGAGAGTAAAACGGTTTTCCTATTGTCGTACACCAAAACTATGGCCGCTGCGTGGGCTTTTCTCAAGAGAATCCAACCAGAACGGCTTTGCCAAGGGCGCGCGAATGGGAGAATCGCTCTAAACTCAGGGTCAAGTATAACGTCCAAGGCCGTCTGGAAGGGATGACGGGCGAATGCATTCCTTTGCGGCAGTAAATGAATTGCAGCCGGGAATTGGGGCGTCGGCCTTGCGGCGGGCGCGGAGCGCAAGGCACAGAGAAGGCTCGATTCACTTACAATGGTCTCGTCTTGCCTTTATGGATACGGCTCCATTGGAATGCGAGACCGGTTCCCACCCTAGCCGCAAAAGTTGCAAGAAGCAGGTTCTTCGACTTCGCTGCGCTTCGCTCAGAATGACAAGCGAGGGGGGCACCCAAATTTGTTTTATTCGTTCATGACCGGATCAATATGGGGAATGGATTTCCAGGCTGAACAGGACGCGCGGCCGCGCCATGAGTGCGGATTGGGCGGAGGAAACCTTTGCTGAAACTCAATCGTCCGTAGAAACGAGAGCGGCCAGTTTGTTTTCTGCCCGCGTTCGGTCACACAATGCTAGTGCGCGGGGGCTCTTGCGCGGAGTTCCAGACGCGGGACCCCAAGGCGCGGGCACTCACTCACGAGAAAACGACGGGAATCGACATCATGTCCATTGAAGGCGCTCCAGAGTCCCATCCGGCCACAGGCGGCATCGAGCCACCACCCCCCGCCCGCAAGAGTTCCAGGGTGCGCATGATCGTGTACGTGGTGCTGGTGGCCGCTTTGGGCCTGATTGTCTGGCGAATCTACCAGAACCAGAAACTGAACGCGGCCGCGAGCGCCAGCCAGGCGGCGGCCTTGCAGAACCGGCCGGTTCCGGTGCAGGTGACGGCCGTTGAACAAAAGCCAATGCCCATCTTCCTGACCGCGCTGGGCACGGTGACGCCCTACATGAGCGTTACCGTGAAGGCGCGGGTCAGCGGCCAACTGGAGCCGGTCAAGTTCACCGAGGGCCAGCAGGTGAAGCAGGGCCAGACGATCCTGGTGATCGACCCCCGGCCTTACAGGGCCGCGCTGGATCAGGCCAAGGGCACTCTGGCTCACGACGAAGCGCTTTTAAAGAACGCCAAGGCGGAGTTTGCCCGCTACAAGGCGCTCTATGACGCAGGTGTGGTCTCCAAGGAGGTCATGCAAGCCGATGAGGCTGCGCAGGGCCAGTACGAGGGCGCTATCGAATCCGACAAGGCGGCCGTCGAGACCGCCCAGTTGCAACTGAATTGGTGCACTATCCAGTCGCCCATCAACGGCAAAATCGGCTTGCGCCTGGTGGACCCCGGCAACATCATCACGGCCAACACCACCAACCTGATTATCATCAATCAGTTCCAGCCCATCGCCGTCTACTTTACGCTGCCCGAGGACCAGCTTCCCCAAGTGCTGCGCAAGCTGGCCGCGGACAAGCGCCTGGCCGTGGACGCCTACGACCAGGGCAACACGCAGAAGCTGGCCACTGGCTATCTGCTCACCGCCGACAACCAGATCGACACCACCACCGGAACCGGCAAGTTGAAGGCGGTCTTCGACAACCAGAACCAACTGCTGTTTCCCAACCAGTTCGTCAACATTCATTTGGTGATGGAAAACCGGCCCAATGCGCTGGTGGTGCCCTCGGCGGCCATCCAGACCGGGAACCAGGGCTCGTATGTGTGGGTCGTCGATACCGACAAGACCAAACAGAGTTCGACGACCAGAATGCAGCCGGTAAAGATTGCTCTGGCCGAGGGGCAGGCGACCATCCTGGACAGCGGCCCCGCAGCCGGCCAGCAGGTGGTGGTGGATGGCGCCGACCGGCTGCGTCCGGGACAGACGGTGACCACGAGCGTGGCCAAACAGCAGGGCGGAAAAACCACGGCCCAGGGCGCAGCGGGGCAGGGCGCCGGCCAGAGCGGCAGCAAGCTCTTCGCGGGTTCCGGCACGGGCTCCGGTACGGGCTCCGGCGCGGCCAGCCAGCCCGGCTCGACGGCAGGGGCAGGCTCCGGTTCCGATAGCAGCAAAGGCAGTGGATCTGGGAGCGGCAAACGCGATAAAAGGGAGAAGCCGTGAGCCCTTCCCGGCCATTCATTCTGCGCCCGGTGGCCACTTCGCTGCTGATGGCGGCGATTCTGCTGGCGGGCTTTGTGGGCTACCAGCAGTTGCCGGTCTCCGCCCTGCCCGAGGTGGACTACCCGATCATCGAGGTGCTCACCTTCTACCCCGGCGCCGGGCCGGAGGTGATGGCCTCGTCGGTGACCTCGCCTCTGGAGCGGCAATTCGGGCAGATGCCGGGCCTGAAGCAGATGACCTCGGTCAGCTCGGGCGGCGGCTCGGTCATCACCCTCGAATTCAACCTCGACGAGAACATCGACGTGGCCGAGCAGGAGGTGCAGGCGGCCATCAACGCGGCCAACAGCTTTTTGCCCAGCGATCTGCCTAATCCGCCGATCTACAGCAAGGTGAACCCCGCCGATGCGCCCATCATGACGCTGGCGTTGACCTCCAACTCGCTGCCCCTGGACAAGATTGAAGACGCGGCCGACACTAACCTGGCGCAGAAGATATCTCAGGTCAGCGGCGTGGGCATGGTCTCGATTGCCGGCGGCCAGAAGCCCTCGGTGCGCATTCAGGCCAATCCGGCGCAACTGGCCGCCTACAACCTGAGCCTGGAAGACCTGCGCACCGCCCTGGCGGCGGCCAACGTGGACCAGGCCAAGGGCACACTGAACGGTTCGCGCCAGTCGTACACCATCGGAGCCAACGATCAGTTGCTGGCCAGCGGCGATTACAAGCCGGTGATCGTGGCCTACCGCAACGGGGCCGCGGTGCGCGCCTCCGACGTGGCCACCATCGTCGACGCCGCGGAAAACTCCCAGCAGGCCGCCTGGATGGACCGCCAGCCCGCGGTCATCGTCAACATTCAGCGCCAGCCGGGCGCCAACATCATCGCGGTGGTCGACCGCATCAAGAAGCTGCTGCCGCAGTTGCAGACCGCTCTGCCGGCCACCGTGCAGGTGAAGATTCTGACCGACCGCACCACGACCATCCGCGCCTCGGTCAGGGACGTGGAATACGAGTTGATGCTCACCGTCGCGCTGGTGGTGATGGTCATCTTCCTCTTCCTGCGCAATCTGGCCGCCACCATCATCCCCTCGGTCGCCGTGCCGCTTTCGATTGTGGGCACCTTCGGCGTGATGTACCTCCTGGGCTACTCGCTGAACAACCTGACGCTGATGGCGCTCACCATCTCGACTGGCTTCGTGGTGGACGACGCCATCGTGATGATCGAGAATATCTCGCGCTTCATTGAAGAGGGAATGAGCCCCATGCGCGCCGCCCTCAAGGGCTCGGAGCAGATCGGCTTCACCATCATTTCGCTGACCGTCTCGCTGATCGCCGTGCTGATTCCGCTGCTGTTCATGGGCGACGTGGTGGGCCGGCTCTTCCGCGAGTTCGCCGTGACGCTCGCCGTGACGATTCTGGTCTCGGCCGTGGTCTCACTGACGCTGACGCCGATGATGTGCTCGCGGATTCTCAAGCCCAAAGGCGCAAAACAGACCCGCTTCTACCATTGGTCGGAAGACGTCTTCAACTCGGTCATCGCCTTCTACGGGCGGACCCTGCAGGTTGTATTGCGCTACCGTTTCACCACCCTGATGGTCACCATCGGCACGCTGGTGGGAACCCTGCTGCTCTATGTGGTCGTCCCCAAAGGCTTCTTCCCGGTGCAGGATACGGGCGTGATTCTGGGCATCAGCGAGGCGCCGCAATCGGTCAGCTTCACTTCGATGGCCCAGCGCCAGCAAAAACTTGTCGATCTCCTGTTGCAAGACCCGGCCGTCGATAACATCTCTTCGTTTATTGGCGTGGACGGCACCAACACCACGCTGAACTCCGGCCGTATCCAGATCACCCTCAAGCCCCTCGACCAGCGCAAGCTCTCCGCCTCGGAGGTCATCGGCCGCATGCAGCGCACGGTCGCCGGCGTCGAGGGCATTCAGCTCTTCCTCCAGCCGCTCCAGGATCTGACCGTTGAAGACCGCGTCAGCCGGACGCAGTTTCAGTACTCGCTCGAAGACCCCGATCCGGTCGAGCTGGCCAAGTACACGCGACTGATGGTCAGAGAGCTGGGCAAGGAAAAGATGGTCACTGACGTGGCCAGCGACCTGCAGGACCAGGGCCTCGGCGCCAGCCTGGTGATCGACCGCGACACCGCGGCCCGGCTGGGCATCGCCATGGCCGACGTNNCCACGTGGTGATGGAGGTGGGCCCGAACTTCCAGACCGATCCGGCCACGCTGAACAGCCTCTACGTCAAATCGGGCAACGGCTCTCAAGTCCCGCTCAGCCAATTGGCTCACTGGGAGCAATCGAAGGCTCAACTTTCCATCGGCCACCAGGGCCAGTTTCCGTCCACGGTGGTCAGCTTCAACCTGGCGC
>PMPH01000101.1:24550-27638 GCA_003161045.1 Acidobacteriaceae bacterium | reverse complement strand
TGAAGGCCATGACCGCGGCCGGAATCCACGTCGTCGTCTCCCCGGCCGAGATCGGCGCCACGCTGGCCCGCGTGATCGGGAAAAGCTAGCTATTAGCTATTAGCTCTTAGCTGTTAGCTTGTTCATGCTGGAATATGCTTTGCCGGCTTCCCTATGTTGTGAGCACAAGCTGAATAAGCTAAGAGCTAAAAGCGGAAAGCTGCATTTATGAAAGAACTGTGGACCGCGCAAGTGCATCTGCTCACCCCGCCGGCGGAGTTCGGCGATACAAAATGCTGCACCAACGTCGTCGCCTGGGCCGAGGACGCTGAAGACTTCCGCGCCACTGTCGCCGCGATCTTCGCCCGTCGCCACTGGTCGATTCTCAGCGTGCAGCAATGCCAGCGCGCTGCCGATTGCGTGGCCCCGATCGAAGAACACGCCAAGCAGATCGAGCGGGCAAAACGGGAGCCCGGCAGTTGCATCTTCGGAACCCTGCAGTACTACCCATCCAGGCCCGCATAGCCTTCCCTTACCGAAATCCTCAGCGCACAAGCGTTGTTCAGCCTTCGAACCAGCCCCCGTGCCTTCACTCTGGCTCGGACCAGCCGAAGGCGGTTACCCCCACCGGAGGTGGTTACCACACCCGGCAGGGCTTGGGGCTCACCATCGCCGCCGTCTTTTTACAACTGAAACTGCGAGCAAACTCCGGCAAATCCTGCAAAACCGAGTTAGTGCGGTACTCGTCGGGCGCGTGCGGGTCGGACTGTGCCTGGGTCCGCAGTTGCTCGGGGCGCGTCTGGGTGCACCACTGCTGCGCGTAGGCGATCCAGAAGCGTTGATCCGGCGTGTAGCCGCCGGTGGCGGCCGTCATCTCGACGTGCGCGGCCTGGGCCTTGTCGAGCCAGGCCAGCCAGGCCAGCCACAGCCCGCCCAGGTCGGCCAGGTTTTCGCCCAGCGTGAGCTTGCCGTTCAGGTGAACGCCCGGGACCGCCTCGATGGTGTCGTACTGCCGGACCATGCAATCGGCCCGCTGGTTGAATTTCTCTTCGTCCTCCTGGCTCCACCAGTTGCGCAGGTTGCCGTCCTTGTCGAATTGCCGGCCCTGGTCGTCGAAGCCGTGCGTCAGTTCGTGGCCGATGGTCGAGCCCATGTCGCCGTAGTTGGCCGCGTCGTCCTCCGCGCCGCTGAAAAAGGGCGGCTGCAGGTAGCCGGCGGGAAAGTTTACGTTGTTCATCTGCGGATCGTAGTAGGCGTTCACGGTGGGCGGCGTCATCTGCCACTCGCCCTTGTCCACCGGCCGGCCGATCTTGGCCAGGTCGCGCGCAAACTCGAACTCATGGGCGCGCATCTGGTTGCCCGCGGCGTCACCATGCACAATCCGGAGCGTTGAGTAGTCGCGCCACTTCTCCGGGTAGCCGATCTTGTTCATCACCGCGCGCAGCTTTTCTTTGGCGCGGAGTTTGGTCGCGGCGCTCATCCAATCCAGCCCGCCGATCTCCCGGTCCATGGCCTGCTCGATGGCCTCGGTCATTTCGAGGGTCCGCTGCTTCTCTTCGGGCGGGAAGTAGCGCGCCACGTAGACCTGGCCCAAAGCCTCGCCCATCTCCTCATCCACGCGGCTGGTGCAGCGCTTCCAGCGCTCCTGCTGCTTCCCGGCGCCGTTCAGCGTGTGCGAGTAGAAGTTCCAGTTCTCCTGGTCGAAGCTCTCCGGCAGGCTGGTTCCGGCGTAGGCGTGCAGCAGGTGCCAGCGCAGGTAGGTTCTGATCTGTTCAATAGGCGTATCGGCCAGCAGCCGGTTGAACTCGGCGAAAAACCTCGGTTCCATGTCGTTGGCTTTGCCGGCGGCGGGAGCGTGCGCGGCGGCAAGATACTCGGCCAGCGAAAAGTGCGTCAACTCCCGCGAAAAAGCCGCCACGTCGGTGGGGTGGTTCAGGTTCTGCGGGTCGCGCTGCTCGGTGATGGTCAGCGAGGCCTTGGCTAGCCGGGTTTCAATGGCCAGCACCGTCTCGGCGTCTTTTGCGGCCTGCCGGTCCGGTTCGCCGGCCAGCACGAAGATACGGCGCACGTGGGCCACGTACTGCCGCCGGGTCAGCTCGGATTGGGCGTCGGTGCGCGTGTAGTAGTCGCGCTCCGGCAATCCCAGGCCACTCGAGCCATAGAAGCTGATGACCGCGCTCGAATCGGCAAAGTCCTGGCCCGATCCCATCCCGAAGAAGGCATTCACGCCGATGGTGTGCAGGTGCGCCACAAGCGCGGGCAAATCCTCGGCCGACTGCAGCGCGGCAATGCGGTCCAGCTCCGGCTTCAGCGGCTTGAGGCCCAGCCGGTTCACCGTGGCTGTGTCCATGCAACTCGAGTACTCGTCGCCGATCTTCTGCTCGTTGGCCGAGCGCGCAGCCGCAGGCGCGGCGGCTTCTTCCAAAATCTGCCGCAGGTGCAGCCGGTTCAGCTCCAAAAGCTCAGTAAAGCGGCCATACCGCGTTTCGTCGGCGGGCAGCGGGTTGCGCTTGAACCAGCCGTTGCAACTGAATCGGTAAAAGTTCTCGCAGGGGTCGACCGTCTTGTCGATCAGCGAGGGGTCGAAGACCCGCAGTGCAGACCCGGCGGCGGACTTGGGAGGCGTCGCGGCAGAAGTGCCAGCCGTCGCGGCGGTCTGAGCGCGCGCGGGAGCAGCCAGCAGAGCGGCAATGAGGATTGCAATCGGCAGGATCGAACGGCGATCAGGTGCAACGGCAAAGCGGAACATGCGGAAACTTTAGCAGATTCGCCCTGCGGATTTGCCCGCCTTTCTTGAAAGATTCGTCCGCTTTTGCCCTGAAGATTTGTCCTTCCTTTCGCAACCGCCGAAGACGGCAGCCATTACAATGGAAGGGCAGACAAAAAAATTCCCCATCGAGGAGCACACTTTCGTGGCGCAACGCACCTTCAGCATCGTCAAGCCGGACGCGGTCCGCAAGGGTTTCACCGGGGCCATTCTGGCCGAGATCGACAAGGCCGGTTTTCAGATCGTGGCCGTCAAAAAGCAATCGATTTCCCTGGAACAGGCCAAGGGCTTCTACTATGTCCACAAGGAGCGTCCCTTCTTCAACGACCTCTGCGCCTTCAT
>PMPH01000101.1:8452-24533 GCA_003161045.1 Acidobacteriaceae bacterium | reverse complement strand
GCTACTGGTTCGCCGGCTACGAACTGATCTAGCGGCTCCAATGGACCAAAGTGCCAGGTAGAAGTGTCAGGGCACGACTTTAGTCGTGCCAATGAATGCCAAAGAAGATTTCGGCTTTAGCCGCTGAGGGCAAGTAAGTGATTGAAATAATCCTCGCAGTGGTTAAAGCCCCCCCTCATCTATCTGGAGAGCTTGAATGCAATTGGCGGCCAAAGAGACCGGCACGACGGGCGAAATCCTGGTGAGCAAGGTTCCAGAAGTCACTTTAATCTTCTGGATCATCAAGATTTTTTGCACCACCCTCGGCGAAACCGGCGGCGATGCGGTGACCATGTCGATGCATCTCGGCTATCTGGTGGGTACCGCCATCTTCGCCGCTATTTTTTTTGCCGCCGTCGCCGCTCAGTTAAAAGCAAGGCGGTTTCATGCGTGGCTTTACTGGACGACCATTATCGCCACCACCACCGTTGGAACCACCATGGCGGATTTCGCCGATCGCTCCCTGGGCGTTGGCTATGCCGGTGGAAGCCTGTCGTTGCTTGCGCTGTTGCTGGCCTCGCTTGGCTTATGGTATTGGTCGTCGGGGTCGGTTGCGGTCGATACGGTCAGCACTCCCAAGGCGGAGATTTTTTATTGGGTGACGATCATGTTTTCGCAGACCCTGGGAACGGCGCTTGGCGATTGGACTGCCGATAGCGCGGGGCTGGGGTACGCTGGCGGGGTGGCCATCTTCCTGCTGCTTCTTTTCATCGTGGCGGCCTGCTATTTCTGGGCCAGGATTTCCAAAACCGTGCTCTTTTGGGCGGCCTTTATCCTGACGCGGCCTCTGGGCGCCGTGGTGGGCGATCTTCTCGATAAGCCCTTGGCACACGGGGGATTCGACTTGAGCCGCTATACTGCCTCTGCCACGCTGGTTGCGCTTGTAATTGCCTGCATTTTGATCTTCCCGCAACGGGCAGTACAACACCCTGAGGACTGAAGGCGGGATTGGCTCTCGGAAAGCAAAATTTAACTCCTTAACCCCCAAAGAGATCGTCGATCTTCTCGCGCAGCGCGGCCATCTGCTGGCGCAACTCGACGACCGTCTCCTCCAACTGCGCAATCCGCTCCTCGTGGCCCGCATCCGAGCCCGGGATCGGCCCTGCACTCTGCCCGGCCTCGCGGCGCGTGAAGGCTGGCTCAGTTGAAGCCGCCGCCAGCGCCTCCACCGGCCCCGAGAGCAGGTGCGCGTAGCGCGACTCCTTGGTCCCCGGCTGGCGTGGGAGTACAGCCACCAGCGGCGGCTCACGCTCCATCAGCTTTTGCAGCCCGGAGAGCACCTCGCCAATCTCGTCGAAGCGGTGCAGCCGCTCGGTGCGGCCGCGCAACTCGCCCGGCGTCTGCGGCCCGCGCAACAGCAGCACACAGACCAGCGCCGTCTCCGCGCGGCTGAAGTTGAAAACCTCGCCCAGCCAGTGTTCGTACTTGGCCACGCGCCCATCGGTTGCGCGCGCGCGCCCCGCCAGCCGCAGCTCTTCCAGGCCATGCAGCGCCTGGCGCACCGCCTCCTCGTCCAGGTTCATCACCGGCTCGCGGTTCGAGCGCTGATTGCAGGCGTTGACGAGCGCGTTGAGCGAGAGCGGGTAGTACTCCGGGGTGGTCACTTCCTTTTCCACCAGCGCGCCCAGAACGCGGGCCTCGGCGGCGGTAAGAACCATCGGCTCAGTCGGGACTGGATCGGTCGGAATCGAATCGGTTGGCGGCATAGGTCTATTCTGCCATTGGCTGGCTTCGATGGACGAAATCGTTCGAGGATTGAGGTTTCCCACCCTAGCCACAAAAACAAGAACGTGGCGAGGATGGGGTGCCCTGGTGTTTTGGGAGCCCCTAGCGTTTTGGAGGTTGGCCAGGTCCCAAAATCGAGGCCTGACCACCCGCATTTCTGTGCGAGCGAAACTGCCCGGCTGCGCGTGGCCCCTCCCGCTCCGCCAGACAAAGAAAAACCCCGCCTAGGCCAGGCCTGAACGGGGTTTCGGTTGCGCCGCGAGGTTTTCTGCCGCCGGCCCTGGTTTTTTACCGCCGGCCCTGGATGGTCTTGGGCTTGCCGCCGGCCTTTTTGGCGGCTCGTTTGGCGGCGATGGCGTGCATCTCCTTGCCCATGCTGGATTGGTTGATGCCGAGCTGCATGGACAACTGGATCAGGTTGCTGGTGCCCCAGTAAAGGGCCAGTCCCGAGGCGTAGTGCAGCAGCATGAAGCCGAAGAATACCGGCATCATGAAGGCCATCATGCGGCGCTGGGCCGGGTCCATGCCCGGCGAGGGCGTGATGTACTGCGTCAGGAACATGGTGAGGATGATGAGAATGGGCAGAATGTAGCGGGGGTCCGGCGCGGAGAGGTCGGTGAGCCAGAGCCAGTGGGCCTGGCGCAGTTCGACGGCATTCTGCAAGACGCGGAAGTAGGCGAAAAACAGCGGAATCTGCGGCAGCATGGGCAGGCAGCTGCCGTACATATTCACCCCTTCGGTCTTGTAGAGGGCCATCATCTCGGTGTTCATCTCGGCCCGCTTGGGGTCGGTCGTCTTGAGATGGGCGTAGCGCTTCTTGAGGGCCTCGACCTTGGGCTGAATGCGCATCATCTTTAGCGAGGACTTCATCGCCATGAAGCGCGTGGGCAGCATCAGCAGGTTGAAGATGGCGGTGGCGATGATGATGGCCCAGCCCCAGTTGTTGATGCCGGAACCAAGCTGGCCGTGCAGGAAGCGCAGGGCCAGGTAGAGCGGCTTGGCGATCACGGTCCACCAGCCGAACTGGATGAGCGGCTCGAGCGTGGGCCCGGTGGGCTTGCCGCCGGCTCCGGTCGAGTGGATGGCCTGGAGCACGGCCGTCTGCTTGGGTCCGGCAAAGAGGCGCAGGCGGGTAATGCCGCTGGTGTCGCCCATGGCCAGGCCGACCACATTGGCGGGCTTCTTCTGGCTGTTGGGGTCGGCGGGGTCGCTGGGCAGCTCAATGGAGTGGTGCAGCGTGACCACGGTCGTGCGCTCGGGCGCATCGGGCAGAAAGGCCGCGGCAAAGTAGAGGTCGGTGACCGCCGCGTAGTCGTAGGGCTGGATGAGCGAGGCGCCGTCGCTGATCTTCTTGGCGTCGACCGAGTCGTCCTTGCCGTCCAGCGACCAGGCAAACTTGCCGTAGGAAAAGTGCATCGCCTCGGTCTGGTCGCCGAGTCCGCCGGGCCAGGTCAGCAGGGCGCGCACCGGAAGGCCGTTGCGCTTCACAGCGACCTCGGCCGTCATCACGTAGCTCGCGTCAAAGCGGAAGGTCTTCACCACGTCGAGGCCGTTGGCGGCGTAACGGAAGGTCACCGAGCAGGGAGCCTGAAGAATGCCGGTCGACGGAGTGGCGCCGGAGACGGAGACCTGGTAAAGGGCCGAGTTCAGCTCCTTGGTCAGATCCGGTTCGTAGGTGAACAGGCTGAGCGGCAGGCCAAAGGCGGAGGTCCGGGAGTTGACCAGGTCAAGCTGCTGGCCGCCGGGGTCGGGGTGATCCTTGTATTGCTTGCCCAGCAGGATCCAGTGCTCCACCTGCGCGCCCTGGTTGGTGAAAACGACCTTCAGGTTCTCGTTCTCCACCGTGGTCTGCGTCACCATGGAGGCGGCGATCGACGGGGTGGGCGCGGAAGCCTGCGCCTGGCCGGCGGCCAACCGTGGCTGGCCTGGCTGGCCTGAAATGGCGGCCTGTCCGGACTGTTGCTGCTGGCTTTGGGCGGCGGGCGCCGGCGCAACCGGCTGCTTGGGCTTGGCAAAATACTGAAAGGCGAAGAAAGCGACGAGGGCCAGAACGGTGAAGGCGATTGTGCCGCGCATATCGCCGCCGCTGCTGCCGCCGTTGCCCCCCTGCGCCTGAAGATTGGGATTGCGAAATTCTGACAAGGTAAACTTCCTATTCGTTGGGGCCTGTTCGCAGGCCTTTGGGGCGCGCCGTCAGGCCGCCGCTCTGCCTATGGTAATGGTTTGTGAAGAAAATGGCGTGAAGTTGAAGCCGGGGGCACGGGATCCAGGCCGCCGCGAGCGAAGGGGTGGCAGCGCAGGAGCCTCCAGAGGGCCAGGGACACGCCCCGCAAGGGCCCGTGGGTGGCGATGGCGATCGAGGCGTACTCCGAGCAGGTGGGCAGGTAACGGCAGCCACCGGGACTCAGCGAATGAATTGCCGGGGAGAGCCATTTGCGATAGAAGTCGAGTGAGGCGAGCAGGATACGGGTCACCACCTGCGTTGGGACCGGCGTTTGGTCGTGTGCGCTGGCGTTCTGTTGCACTGCATCGGATGGAATGCGCGTCATGAAGCCACCTGCTGCGTTGGGGCCGGCCTCTGTGGTGAAACTGGCGGCGCCTTGCGCGCGGTTTCAGCCTTCGCCTGCTGAAGAATACGCATAATCTCCGCCTCAAGTTTCTTGAATTCCAGGGTCAGCACCGTGCGGCGGGGATGGAGGATCAGATCGCAGCCTGCTGGCAGGAGATCAATGTGGAGAGCGAGAGCCGCGCGCATACGCCGCTTGATGCGGTTGCGCTCATGGGCCTTGCCCAGCACCTTGCCGACTGTCAGGCCGACGCGCGGCCCGGCCAGAGACTCGGCGGCAAAACCGGCGATGGGCTGCGGAGCCAGAAACCAGCTCATCGACGAGGACTGGCGCTTGCGGCTGGCCNNTAGGCGCGCTGATAGTCGGCGTGCTTGCACAGGCGCGCGCCCGTCAGCGATTGCCGCAGAGGCTGGCGCTGGTCAGAGTGAGAAAGGCTGGTCATGCTGAGAAAGGCCGGTCATGACAATGCTGCGGAAGGCGTTGGCCGGAACAGCGACGGCATAAACCAGTTCCGGCTCCAACAAAAAGCGGTGTGAAGGCCCAAGAACGCGGCCAACGGCTAAAAGCGGTGCAAACGGCGGCGTTGACCGGCGGGCGAGGATTAGTCGCGGAAGCCGGCGCTGACAGCCACGCGTTTGCGGCCGACGGCGCGGCGGCGGTTCAGCACGGCTGCGCCGGCCTTGGTCTTCATGCGCGCGCGAAAGCCGTGAGTCTTCACGCGCTTGCGGCGATTCGGTTGAAATGTGCGCTTGGGCATAAAAATGCGCTCCTGTTCCCTGAATAAAGTCTGTGCCTAGACGGCAAGTTCTAAGTGTATCGCAGGTTGGGCCAGGAATCCAGCCTGAAGTGCGCCGGGGGCGAATTGGCTCTTCACTAACAGGCGCGCGAACAGGCGCGCGGCAGCCACGTCCAGGGTCTGAACAGCCGCGGCGAGAGGCTGAACGGTCAGGGGTGGGGGCCTGAAACAGGGGTGGGGGCCTGAAAGTCCGCCGAAGAGGCGAACATTGCGCGCTCTCCAGGTTACTGGAGTAACCTTATGGGATGGGTTTCGCGGTCCCCTGCAACGAGTTTCACCATCCTTGGTGCACGAGTTTCACCATCCTTGGTGCAACTCATAAGGATGGCCTGAAAGTTATGTGAAAGAGTGATTGCAACGCTCTCCAAATGTGCTAATCTTGGGACCGTTCAAGAAAGTTTCCTAGCGTCCCAAGGAACCAGTTTCATACCGGGCCCCGAAGTCATAATCAGGGGCCGACCAGCAGCGACCAGGCAGTCGGCAAGCACTCATTCAGACGTAAAGCCCTGAGCTTTACGCCACGGGAAGCCCTCGCCCAACATAGGCGGATGAACCGGAACGGCAGTCAACAGGAGACGCAGGAAGGATTGCGCGATGGCATTTGCGATTTCACCAGCGACGGCTATAAACTCTTGGCTTCAGATTCTCGCAGCTCTAGAGAAGAAGGTAATCCGCCAGTCTTTCGAGACCTGGCTCAAACCCACTCGATACAGCCACATAGTTGGGCGCACGCTATACGTGCGCGTCCCCTCGCCGGAGTTTCAGCACCTTGGCGACAAGTACAGTGACCTGATTCAGGAGGCCATCGAGCAGCTGGATCTGGAACTGGACGAGGTCTGTTTCGTCACCGCCGAGCAGGATCCCTCGATTCCGCCGCAGCGCGCCGATGGCGGCTTCGGGCCGGTTCCCGCCCATGCCCCCACGGCTCCGGCCGCGCCCTTGCGCACGCCCGAGCAGGCGCGCTTCGACTGGTCCACGGCAGCGCAGCTCAACCCGCGTTACACCTTTGACGCCTTCGTGATCGGCAACGGCAACCAGTTTGCCCGCGCCGCCTCGCTGGCCGTGGCCGAGCGGCCCTCTAAGGCCTATAACCCCCTGTTCCTCTATGGCGGCGTGGGCATGGGCAAGACCCACCTGATGCACGCCATCGGCCACGAAGTGAAGCGCCGTCAGCCGGCGGCCTCGATCTGCTACGTCTCGGCGGAAAAGTTCACCAACGAGATGATCACCTCGTTGCGCAACGATCGCATGACCAGCTTCCGCGACCGTTTCCGTACGGTGGACGTGCTGCTGATCGACGACATTCAGTTCATCGCCCAGAAGGAGCGGACGCAAGAGGAGTTCTTCCACACCTTCAATGCGCTGCACGAGAGCATGAAGCAGGTCGTCATCGCCTCGGACCGCCCGCCCAAGGAGCTGACCGAGATCGAGGACCGGCTGCGTTCGCGCTTCGAGTGGGGCCTGATCGCCGACATTCAGCCGCCCGACCTGGAGACCAAGGTCGCCATCCTGCAAAAAAAGGCCGAGAGCGAGCAAGTGCAGCTGCCCACCGATGTGGCGCTGTTCGTGGCCTCGAATGTGCGCACCAACGTGCGCGAGCTCGAGGGCGCCATGACGCGGCTGATCGCCTGGTGCCAGATGAACCACATGGAGATCACGCTGGCCTCGACCCAGCAGTGCCTCAAGCAGTTCATCGATATGCAGGTGCGCAAGATCACCATCGAGGCCATTCAGAGAGCCGTGGCCGAGAACTTCGGCATGAGGGTCGCCGACCTGAAGCAGAAGAACAACTCGCGCAACGTGGTGGTGCCGCGCCAGATCGCCATGTACCTGGCCAAGCAGATGACCGAGGCCAGCTTGCCGGAGATCGGCCGCCAGTTCGGCAACAAGCACCACACCACGGTGATGCACTCGATCGCCAAAATCGACGATCTGCGCCGCGCCGACAAGGATTTGCACCGCACCCTGAACAAGCTGCAGGAGCAGTTGAACGGGTAACCACCTGCGGTGGGGCCAACTACCTTCGGCCAGCCCGCGCAAGAAAAACGTGAAACCATCCCAGGTCCGAAAATCCGGACCTGGGGCACCGAGACTGACTTATAGGGATCTGCGCCACCCGCCGCCTAGTCAGCAAGTCAGCGAACCCGCGGAAACTCAAAAAAGCCCACATCTTCTTCGAGATGTGGGCTTTTGCTTTGGCTGATGCTGCTCGTTTATTCGCCGGCTCACTGACCTGCCGTATCGCCGGGTGCCCCAGATCCGGATTCTCGGCCTGGGACTCAACAACTCAATCCGTTCTAACGCCGTGGGCGTCCGCGATCGCCGAAGCTGCGCGGCTTGGCTGGCGGCGTGACGGGCAGGTCGGTTTTGCCCTCGGGGTAGACGGCGAGGAAGCGGTCGTGGCCTTCGCCGGAGCTGGCCGTCTCCACGCCTTCGATGCCGCGGAAGGCCATGTGCATTTGGCGGCGTTCGCGGCTGTTCATGGGCGGGAAGGCGTAGGGAATGCCGGACTGGCGGACCTTTTCCGCGGTGGTCTCGGCCGTCAGGCGCAGTTCGGCCGCGCGCAGCGCCTTGAAGTTGGCCGCGTCGAAGCTGACCAGGCCACCTTCGCGCTGGTCGAGGCGCAGAATCTGCGTGGCGATGGTCTCCAGGGCCAGCAGCAGTTCGCCGTTGTGCTGGACGAGCAGGGGCGCGTCGGGCCCGGCGAGCTCGACGCAGAGGGCGGGCGCCGGCTCTTCGGGGTCGCGGGAGTCGCTGGAGTCGTGGGCGGCGGGCCCGACGTCAGGGGCGCTGATGCGGTACTTGAGGCGCATGCCGCCCAGTTTGTTCAGGGAGGCGAGGAATCCGGCGATCTTCTGGGCAGCTTCTTGCAGGTTGTCGATGGGCATAACAAATCAGTATCGCAGAATGAGCCGCCGGGCGGGAGGGGATTCGGCCGGGAATTGCCGGCCAGATCGCTTTCAGCCTTCCCGCACCTTCGGCGCCAGGTACTCGGGGCCGATGGGGTCCGGGATGGCCTCATTCACGATGCGGTTGATCTCGGCCATGGCGGCGGTGTCCAGCTCCCAGCCGACGGCGCCCGCGACGGCGTCGAGCTGATCGGGGCGGCGCGCTCCCCACAGGGCTACCGAGACGCCGATCCGGTCCAGAACCCAGCGGACGGCCAACTGCGGCAGGGTTTTGCCGTAGCGCTCGCGGGCGAAGGCCGTCAGCCGTTCCAGGGCGGCGAGGTACTGGCTGAAGCGCGGCGGCTGGAATTTGGGGTCGGCCGAGCGGATGTCGCCCGCGTCGAATTTCGTCTCGCGCGTCACGCGGCCGCCCAGCAGGCTGCGGCAGAGGGTGCTCCAGGTGAGGACGGCGACCTCGTGCGCCGCGCACCAGAAAAGCAGATTTTCGCCGCACGCGCCGCACTCGATCTGGCGCTCGAAGAGGTTGTAGGGGGGCTGGTTGGAGGCGAGCGGCGCGGCGGCGCTGAACTCCTCCATCTGGGCGACCGAGAAGTTGCTCACTCCCAGGGCGCGCACCTTGCCCTCGCGGCGAAATCCGTCCAAGAGAGCGGCGGTCTCATTGATGGGAACCAGCGGGTCCGGCCAGTGGACCTGGTAGAGGTCGATGAAATCCGTGCCCAGGCGGCGCAGGCTGTCTTCCAGCTCTTGGCGCAGCCGGGCAGCGGTCGAGTTCGAGAACACCCCGCGCTCATTCCACTCCAGGCCGGTCTTGGTGGCGATGAAAAAATCTTCGCGGCGGCCGTGGGCGCGGATGGCGCGGCCCACAATCTCCTCGGCGCGGCCATGGCCGTAGATGGGCGCGGTGTCGATCAGGTTGATGCCGCGTGCGAGGGCGCCGAGGCAGGTCGAGAGGGCCACATCATCCGGAACCGCTCCCCAATCGAGGCCGCCGATGGCCCATGTTCCCAGCCCGATGCGAGAAACCTTCATGCCCGCAATGGTGGTCGCTTCCATGCGAACATCATAAAGCGTTTTTTTGTCCTTGGAGCCCTTCTTTGAGGAAAGCGGCTTCAAAAATGAGCGAAAACGGCTCCGGGAAGCGGCGGATGCGCCGATTCCGCCTGCCTGCACAGCGCTGCTCAGGGAGAGCGCGGGCTCTGCCGTCGATTCCTCATTTTCTGTTTAGCTGCTCACCTACTCGCTGCAACCCACCCTGGTGGTGTATTGTGCAATCCGTATGGAAGAGACGCAGAAATGCCCGCACCCCGCGCCCGAGGCCGAAGAGGTTTACCGCCGCTGGATTCAGTTTCTGGATGAGGAGTTCACCCGCCACCAGGCCCCGGAGCGCCGCGCCGAGATCGTGCGCGACCAGCTTTACCAGCTCTATCTGGGCCGTCCGCACGGCGGCAAGCTCAACCTGACGCTCACCTCCGAGCTGCCCGGCAACGTCGTCAGCCTCTCGCTGGACCCGGAGAATGTGACCCTCGAAGCCGAGCACTTTCCCGACGCCGACCCGGAACGCTTCCCTCCGCGCAAGCCGCTGCTCTGGTTCTGGCAGATGTTCGACCGCTCGCCGGTGGGCACCAACCACTGGCTGGGCCTGCGCTTCCGCTCGATGCTGGGCCGCCACATTTTTGCCCGCCTCGGCGCAGGCGTCAAGATTCACCACGGCGTGGACCTGACCTTCGGCTACAACCTGACCATCGAAGAGGGCGCCACCATCCGCCAGCGCGTCCAGTTGAACGACCGCGGCGGCATCACCATCGGCAAGGGCGCAGTGATTGGCTCATTCGCCCGCATCTACTCGCACAGCCACGCCGCCAACGACTTCGGCACCATCAAGCTGGCGCCCACCGTCATCGGCGCCGCGGCGCGCATTGCCAGCCACGCCATCGTGCTCTCCGGCCAGAATGTCGCCGCCGGAGAACTGGTTGGCAGTTTTCCCGCTGACCGCATCTGAGAAGCGGCTTAAAACTCTGTGATGAAGGGTACGGGCTTTAGCCCGTCCCCTTCAAGTCCACAATTTTAGGACTGGTTCTTACAACGTGCGTTTGAAGAGCGGCGTGGCAATCAGCAGTGTGCCGATGCCGAAGACAAAGAGGAAGAGCAGGTCATACTGGATGGCGACAAAGCCTCCGTCCTTCAGCAGAATGGCCTTGAATCCGTGAATGCAGTAGGTGAACGGGTCGACGATGGCGATGGCGCGCAGCCAAGGCGGAAAAGCGGCGATGGGGTAGATGGCGCCCGAGGGGAAAAACAGCAGCGTGTTGAGCACGCCGAAGATGGCGCGGGGCACCAGCGGATCGTCGACGCGGACCATCATCAGGAACATCATGCCGTTGAAGGCGATGGAGGTGACCAGGATCATGGCCAGCAGTTCCAGATCGGCCACCGGGTGGAAGATGACGCCCAGGCCGGCCATCAGCGAGCCGATGACGGTGAGCGAGATGCCGGCGAGAACCGCCTTGATGGCGCCGGCGATGTTGAGGCCGAAGACCAGTTCGAGCTTGGTGATGGGAGTTACAAGGTAGCCCTCGTGGACGCCGCGNNAGATATACATGGCCAGGGCGATCGAGCCGGCGAGCAGGAACTTCATGTAGGCGACGTAGGGGTAGAGCTCGACGGTCTCCAGCGCAATGTTATTGACGATGCTGGGCTGGATGAGCGGGGCGTTGAGGGCGTCCACGAGCGATTGCATCTCGGATTCGAGCGAGCCGGAGGTGAACTGGTCGGAGTTATCGACGACCAGGCCCAGCCGGGGCGCGTCCTGGGCGTAGACGCGGCGGGAAAACTGGGCGGGAATGACAACGGCGGCGTCGATTTTGCCGGTGCGAACGTCTTCGCGGGCCTGGACCTCGTCGGTGTAGTTGACGGTGGTGAAGGTCTTGATGTTGACGGCTATCGCGTCGAAGGCCTCGCGGACCCTGACGGCCTGCGGACCGTGATCGTGGTCCACCACGGCGACGCGGGCGTTCACAATCTTGCCGCCGAAGGCGTTGCCCAGGATGACCAACTGCACCAGGGGCAGCATCAGCGACATGACCATCAGGACCGGGGAGCGAAAGAACTTGCGCATTTCGCGCTCGACGATGGCGAACATTCGGTTCATGGCTGCATCCCCGGCCTGGGCGGCATCGTGAAGACGGCCTTGACCTGTTCGTCGCGCAACTGGCGGCCGGTGTAGTGGACGAATACGTCGTCGAGGGTGGTGTTCTGGACGCTCAGAGAGGTAAGAGTCTCGCCGAGTTGCGCGGCCAGCTCGACTAACTGCATGGTGGTTCTGGAGCCCGAGGAAGTCAGGACGCGGTAGTAGCCCGCGCTCTCGGCCTGCACGCTGGTGACGCCGTCAAGGCCTTCCAAGCGCTGCTGCCACTGGGCGGTTTCGCGGTCGAAGTGCACCTCGACGACGTTGGCGCCGGGGACGCTGTGCTTCAGCACGATGGGCGTTCCCAGGGCGACCAGCTTGCCATGATCGACAATGGCGATGCGGTCGCAGAGCTTGTCGGCCTCTTCCATGTAATGGGTGGTGATGAGCATGGTGAGGTTGCGGGTCTTCCTCAGGTGGTCGAGCATCTCCCAGACGGCGATGCGCGAGACCGGGTCGAGGCCGGTGGTGGGCTCGTCGAGGAAGAAGATGCGCGGATTGTGGACCAGGCCACGGGCAATCTCCAGCCGGCGGCGCATTCCGCCGGAGAGGGTCTTGGTTTGCGCGCCGCGCCACTTGGTCAGATCGACGGCTTCCAGGACCGTGGCGATGTTCTTCAGGCGCTGGGCCTTGGGGACCGAGTAGAGCTTGGCGTAGATGCTGAGGTTCTCTTCGACGGTCAGGTCGGGGTCGCTGGTCAGGGCCTGGGGGATGACGCCGATCATGCGGCGCACGGCGTCGGGCTCCCTGGTCACATCGTGGCCGCCGACGATGGCCTTTCCTCCCGTGAGCGGAATCAGCGTGGTCATCATGCGAATCAGAGTGCTTTTGCCGGCGCCATTGGGGCCGAGAAGGCCGAAGATTTCGCCTTCGGCGACCGCAAAGCTGACGTCACTCACGGCCTCGAAGTCGCCGTAACGCTTGACAATGTTGACGACCTCAATGGCCGCGGGCTGTGAATCCACGGGCGTTTCGGCCGGGTTTGCGACGGTAGCCGTCATTGCTTCACCAGCTTGTTCTTCGGAATGTAGACCTCGACCGTCATGCCGGGGACAAAACGCTCGGCCGGGTTGTCGATGAGCAGCTTCAACTGGACGGTTTTGATGTCGCGCTTGCGGGCGCTCACGTCGCGCTGGGTGGCGAAGTCGGCCTGGGCGGATTTGTTGATGACCTGGCCCCGCAGGGTTGCGCCCGAGGGCATCACCACGCGCAGCCAGTCGCCGAGCTGCACGGCGTCGGCCTGGGTCTCCGGCAGCGGGGCGTAAATCCAGGTCTGGCTCAGGTCCATGATGGTCACAATTGGAGCGCCGGCGGCCACCACCTCGCCCTGGCGGGCGGCGCGGACGTTGACCTTGCCCGTGACCGGGGCAAAAACCTGCGCGTAACCCAGCACGACGTTGGCCTGTTCGGCCAGGGCGCGGGCGTTTTTAGCTTCGTAACGGGTTTCGTCCACGGTGCGGCCCGCGACGGTGGTCAGCAGCTCATGGGCGTGGGCCTGGCGCAGCGAGGCCTCGGCGGCGGAGACGTTCTCCCTGGCCGTATCGACGGCCGCTTTGGCCGCTTGCAGGCTGGTGACCGCGTCATCCTTGGCCTGCAGGCTCATGATGCCCTGATTTGCCAGCGCCACGGTCCGGCTGGTGTCGGCCTGCTGGTGTTCGTAGTTGGCCTTGGCCTGGGCCAGCGCGGCCCGCGTGGCCCGCACCTGCGCCTCGGCGTTGACGGTGGCGCTGCCGGTCTCGCCGCGGTCCTGGCGCTCGGTCACAACCGTCTCGCCCAGCTTCCAACTCTGACTGGACGCGGTGGCCTCGGCGGCCTGGCGCGCGGCCTGCAAGTCGGCGCTCTCGATGATGGCGATCAGTTGGCCGGCCTTCACGTCCTGGCCTTCATCGACCGTCAGCCTCTGGATGCGTCCTGAAATCTTGCTGCTCACCAGCACCTCATTGGCGTCCACCGTGCCGATCAATTGCAGGTCGGCCGCCGGCCGCACCGTCGCCAGGTACCAGATGAGCGAACCCACGGTCAGCAGGCCCAGAACCAGGAAAACTTGATTGCGTGCATTCACTTGCGCCTCACTTTGCCGGCCGCGGCCCGGCCGTTGCCGCGGGCTGCAACGCCGGTCAGGATTCTGTCGTCGCTCGCGTTTCCACCTTTGCTCGCGTTTCCACCTTTGCTCGCGTTTCCGTTGTTGCGCCTGGTTCCGGCGTTGCTCTCAGTTTCTTTGCCGCTCCCGGTTCTTTTATTGCCCGTGTGCCCCACTCCGTCGTTGCCTGGGTGCCCCACCCCTTCGACTGCGCTCAGGGAAGGCTCTCGCTTGTCATTTTGAGCGAAGCGCAGCGATGTCGAAGAAGCTGCTTTTGACTTTTTGCGGCCAGGGTGGGATCGCACGATGCTCTCATCAGAGGAACGGTGAAAATGTATGAGGCGCTCGTCTGCCTGCGGCATGGGCGCGGACGCCAGCACCCGCGCGGCTACTCGCGCCCCGTGCTCCCGGTCGGCGAAGAGCGCCTGGCCGAGAAACTCAATCGCCGCCTGGCGGCGAAGCTCCAGCGCCTCGGGCTCCAGGGGGTCGGTTCCCTCAACGAGCCGCATCATCGGCGCGGCCAGAAAGTAGAGCACATTGGCTCCCAGCGCCGCGTAGCGAATTTGTGATTGCTCTGCCGCGATCAACTCGCCCGAGGCGATGCCATCATCGAGCACCTCCCGCATCCGGCTCATCAGCGGCCGGAAGACCGTCTCCACCAGCGGCGTAAGGGCGTGGACCTCGCCGCGGTGCAGGCGGACCATCTCCTGCTGCATCAGGCTCTGGAATCCGCGATTGGCGTGAATGCGGTCGAAGTGGTTGAGCACCGATTGGAGAAAGCGCTCTCCGGCCGTCCCGCCGCCCTCGAGCGCCGCCAGGCTGGAGAGCCGCACCCCCTCGGCCACCGACTCCAGCGCGGCCGCGTACAGATCGTTCTTGCCGCGGAAGTAGTAGTAGAGCAAGGCCTTATTGACGCCAGCCTCCTCGGCAATCTGCTCCGTGCGCGCCCCCGCCAGTCCGTTGGCGCTGAACTGCCGTACGGCGGCTTCGAGAATGCGGGCGCGGGTCTGGTCGGCGCGTTCAGCCTGGCTGCGGGCTGCGGTGGGGATGCGGGCTGGAGCGGAATTGGTCATAATTTACTAACTGGTTAGTAAATTAGCACATCGGCAGAATTTTTTCTTCCCCCCGGGGTGAAAAACCTATGAAATTTTTGAATCAGTTGCTTTTGGGTCCGGCAGAAGCCAGCTTTTCCGGGGCCAGTATTCGCGCCCCAGTATTCGTTCAAGGGTGAAGAGCAGGCGGGAACTCGTGCGAAAGGGAGGCTCGGGCAAAGAGCGCCACGTCCTGGCGCGGGCTGGCTGCTGCCGGAAGAGCGGAAGCCGCAGCAGTCAGGCGAAGTAATCGACCTGGCTGTCGCGGTCAGCCTGCGCTTTGGGCGTTGCATCGGGAGCGTCTTCCAACTCGATGTCTTCAAGCTCCTCGCAGGGCGCGTCTTCCGGCTCGTCGTATTCTTCCTTGTACTCTTCCTTGTCCTCTGCTTTGTTCTCGTCGTCCTCGAAGCCGGTGGCGGCCTTGGCGCCGCCGGGAGAGTAGGTTTCGTCGCCAGTCCGGGAGGAGCGCTCGACCTCGTACACGTCCGTCAGCCCAAGAAGGCTCTCTTTGGGCCTGGCCGCCGGTGCGATGCGAACGCCGCTAACTGGACCGATCTCCATCTTCGTTTACTCCTGCTCAGAAACTCCCGCGATCATCGAGGCCGCTTGCCCCTGTGCCGGTCTTTGTCTGCCGCTCAGGCAATCCTCTTGCCGCCTTTATCGGTCTTCAAGGAGCAAACTTTAATCTTTCTCGCGGTTTTTGTCTGATTCAGGACAGTTGGCCTCCTCGCTGCTCAACCTTCACCCTCGCGGGCGATGATCGACAGAGCGCCGGCAAGGTTGAGCTGACCTTCGGCATTTTCCGCCTCTAATTTCTAGCCCTTTGCCGCGGCGACGGGCTTACCGCCCCCGGCCTGCTGTGGCCGTTGTTGTTAGACTGAAAAAATGCTGAACGAACAGGAGTTTCGCCGCGTGGCCGAAGCCGCTCTCGACGCGCTGATGCGGCATTTGATGGCGCGCGAGGCGGAGGCGGGGGCCGGCTTCGAGGTCGAGGAAGAGGGTGGTGTGCTGAACGTGATCTTCGAGGAGCCGGCCGCCAAGTTTGTGATTACCTCGAACGCTCCGGTGCGCCAGATCTGGATCTCGGCGCTCTCGACCAGCTTCAAGCTGGAATGGGATCAGGCGGCCTCGGCCTTCATTCTGCCGCGCACCGGCGAGTTGCTCGCGCCGCTCGTTGACAGGCTGATCGGAAAGCAGTTGGAAGGCTAGAGCGGGCCTCCACATCTAACACGGCCTTCGCCCAGCGGTACAAGCCGAAGGCCGGATCTGAAATTGGGCCGGCCCTGAGCAAATAAGAGGGAAGCCCGGCACAAAATGAAGGGGACGCCCCGGCGCAAAATCCGGACCGCCCCCCAGTTTGTACCGCTGCAACTTCTACGCCGTCAGTTTCTTCAGGGAAGCTCTGCACAGGTCCCTTTCAAGACATTGCCGGAATCACTTGTGCAGAGCTTCCTTGGCCGCGGTTTTTACTGTAGCGCGTAGATGGTCTTGAGTTCCTTCTCCGCGAGGCTCTTGGGCAGGGGCGCATAAGAGAGCGCGGTGACCTCGCCCTCGCCGTACTTGACGATCCAGCTGAGCATATCCTTGATGATCTTGCCCTTGGCCGGATCGGCGGAGCGGGCGGGAATCAACAGATAGGTAAAGCTGGAAATGGGATAGGCGTTGGCGCCGGGCGCGTTGGTGATGGAGA
>PMPH01000101.1:0-8439 GCA_003161045.1 Acidobacteriaceae bacterium | reverse complement strand
ACGCCCTCATTGCCCTTGCCGCCGACGCCCACCGGCCAACTGGGCGAGGTGCCCTTGCCGGGGCCTCCGGACCAGTCCTTGCTGACCTTGCTGAGAAAGTCGGTGAAGATGAAGCTGGTTCCGCTGCCATCGGAGCGGTGAACCACGATGATCTTCTGCTCAGGCAGCTTGACGCCGGGATTGTCTCTGGCGATGCGGCTGTCATTCCACATGGAGATTCTTCCCAGGTAGATGTCGGCCAGCACGTCGCCGCTGAATTTGATGTCGCCGACGCCGGGGACGTTGAAGATGGGCACCACGGCGCCCAAAACAGTGGGGATGTGCACCAGCTTGACCTTGGAGCTGGCCAGCATCTCGTCGGTCATCGGCATGTCGGAGGCGCCAAAGTCGACCAGACCGGCCGTGACCTGACGAATGCCGCCGCCGGAGCCGATCGACTGGTAGTTGATCTCGACGCCGGGATGCGCCGCGCTGTACTCGCTGAACCACTTCGAGTAGATCGGATAGGGGAAGGTTGCACCCGCGGCGGTCAACTTCTGCGCCTGAGCGGAACTCAAGGCCATCACCAACAAACCAACTGCCACCAACAATTTTTTCACTGAAGTGCTCCTTTGCAGATTACCTGCCGTCTACGATTGTCCATGGCCAATGTTACGGGCGTTTGAATGAAACGGAGAATTTGCGATTTTCTTTCGGCGGCTGAAGGCCGCAAATCTCGACCTCCAGCCGCACGGCGCTGTATAGTTTCCGGCATGAAGCGCATTACTTTGCTGCTGGCTCTGTTATTTGCGGTTGCCTCGCTTCCCATGGCTTTGTTTCCCGTCGCCACCCGCTCCCAATCGTTCTCCGTCAGCTTTCCCAGGCAGGTCAGCGCCCAGCCGCTGGACGGACGGCTGCTGCTGCTGCTCTCGACTGACCCCACGGACGAGCCGCGCAACCAGATCGACGACTCGATGCGCTCGCAAATCGTCTTCGGCCTGACGGTGGACGGCTGGCGGCCGGGTGAGCCTGCCGTGGTGGACGCGAGCGCCTGGGGCTACCCCATCCGCAGCCTCCGGCAGGTTCCCGCTGGCCAGTACACGGTCCAGGCCGTGCTCAACCGCTACGAAACCTTCCACCGCGCCGACGGAAAAACGGTGAAGCTGCACATGGACCAGGGCGAGGGCCAGCACTGGAACATCTCGCCCGGCAACCTGATTTCGGAGCCCATGCAGGTCACCGTCAAGCCCGGCGGCGCGGCCATCAAGCTCTCGCTGAGCGAGGTGATTCCGCCCACTCCTACCCCGGCCGACACCAAATACATTCGCCATATTCGCGTGCAAAGCGCGCTGCTGACCAAATTCTGGGGTCGGCCGATGTTCTTGAGCGCCATCGTGCTGGTGCCCGAGGGCTTCGACGAGCACCCCGAGGCGCGCTTCCCGCTGATCGTCTTTCACGACCACTTCGTGAGCGATTTCACGGACTTCCGCACCACGCCGCCCGACCCCAACCTGAAACCCGACTACAGCGAGCGCTTCCACTTGGCCGGTTACAACCGCATTCAGCAAGAGGAGGCGTACAAGTTCTATCAGCAGTGGATCGCGCCCGGCTTTCCGCGCCTTCTGATCGTCAAAATTCAGCATGCCAACCCTTACTACGACGACTCCTACGCCGTGAACTCGGCCAACGCGGGCCCCTACGGAGACGCCATTGAAACGGAGTTGATTCCAGCCATCGAAAAGCAGTTTCGCGGCCTGGGCCAGGGCTGGGCGCGGTTTCTCTACGGCGGCTCGACCGGCGGATGGGAGGCGCTGGCCGCGCAGATCTTCTATCCCGAGCACTATAACGGCGCCTTTGCCGCCTGCCCCGACCCCATTGACTTCCACGCCTTCACCAACATCGACGTCTACGACGACCAGAACGCCTACTTCCAGGAAGGCGCGCACAAGCGCGAGGCGCAGCCGGCAATGCGCGACTACCTGGGCCACACCTTCATCAGCACCCAGGAGATCAACGGCTACGAGCTGGCGCTGGGCGACCATGGCCGCTCGGGCGAACAGTACGACATCTGGCAGGCCGTCTACGGGCCGGTGGGCGCGGACGGCTATCCGCAGCCGATCTTCGACAAGGTTACCGGCGAAATCGACCACAAGGTGGCCGGGTACTGGCGCGAACACTACGACCTGGAGGCGATTCTGGAGCGGAATTGGGCGGAATCAGGCCCCAAGCTCGAGGGCAAGATTCACATTTATGTCGGCTCCGAAGACACCTATTTTTTGAACGACGCCGTCTACCGCATGGAGGATTTTCTCAACGCCACGAAGAATCCGCCCTACGGCGGCGAAGTGGCCTACGGGCCGCGCGCCGAGCACTGCTGGAACGGCGATCCCACGCTGCCCAATGCCTTATCGCGGCTGCACTACAACACCCAGTACCTGCCCAAAATTCTCGACCGCATCCAGAAGACCGCGCCCAGGGGAGCGGACCTGACCAGTTGGCGGTACTGATGGGATTGGCCGCTTTGCCCCGTTCCGTTTTCAGGGGCAAAACTGCCGGGGCGCGCCGGTGAATTGAGGACTAACTTTCCCTTCCGCAATCCAGCCGTTTCAGGTAAATCAGCGCCGCGCGGCTCAAGGGGTAGTAGTTCTCCTGCCGGCCCTGGCAGCGGTAGCCCTGCGCCTCGTAAAGCCGGATCGCGCCCGCGTTCTCCGCGTCCACATGAAGCCGGATCCGCACAGCCCCAGCGGCCAGAGCGGAATTTTCGATGTGGCCGAGCAGTGCGCGGCCAACGCCCCGGCCGCGCGCCTCCGGGGCCACCTCGATGGTCTGAATGTAGGCCGTGACCCTGCTTTTACACCCCGGCAACGAAGACCCGTCGCCGGGAACCCCGCCCTTAAACCCCTGCGGCAAAGGCTCACTGCCGGGAACCCCACTTTTATACCCTTGTGGCGAAGGCCCGCCGCCGCAGAGTCTCAGCTTGTGTTCCGTCCATTCGACCATGGCAAAGCCCTTCAGTTCCCCATCTTCCTCCGCGAGCCAGGTGGCGGCGTTGGAACGGCTGACAAACTGCCGCATGGTCCGGCGGCCAAAGCGAAAGAGCGGCTCGAAGCAGCGCTCCTCGATCGCATAAAGCGCGGCGAAGTCCTGGGGGGTGTAAAGGCGGCAGAGCACACTCCAACTCTACGGCAGGCGCAAAGCGAAAAGCCATCCCCGCCGGCAGGATGGCTTTTGTGCGACTTGAATCCGCCGGTGGCCTCCGGCCTTTTTCGCGATGGAGCCGCGAAAAGGACCAGAGGCCGGATT
Source organism: Acidobacteriaceae bacterium (assembly GCA_003161045.1). Lineage (GTDB taxonomy): Bacteria > Acidobacteriota > Terriglobia > Terriglobales > Acidobacteriaceae > Telmatobacter. The sequence continues at coordinate 5,157 of PMPH01000101.1, read as the reverse complement.
CCAGTGGGGGCAAGAAGATCTCTCCGGGTGTTGGAACGCTATAGAGCATTTCTCCTATTGCTGTAGAGTGGGTTTCTTGTATCCCACCCTGGCCGCAAAAGTTGCAAGAAGCAGGTCCTTCGGCTCCGCTCAGGATGACAGCGGCGAGGGTGGGGCACCCAGACTCTATAGCTTTAGGAGGAAGGCTCTAGACCTTCGCCTCCAGGTCGGCGATCACGTCGAAAAAGCGCTGGTCGAGGCGGCGGTTGGTGGCGATGGCCTCCTTGATGGTGATGTCGGTGATGTCGAGGCCCCGGAGCACGGCGATGCGGCCCCACTTCTTCTCGTGGACCATGTCGATGGCGTGCAATCCGTAGCGCTGGCCGAGCAGGCGGTCGCAGGCCGTGGGAACGCCGCCGCGCTGAGTGTGGCCCAGGTTGACCGAACGGGTTTCGTAGCCGGTCTTCTTCTCGATCATGTTGGCCAGCTCCTCGCCGACGCCAGCCAGGCGGGCATGCCCAAAAGAGTCCAGATTGGCCGCTTCGTCGATCACCTGGCCGACCTCGGGCAGGCGGCAGCCCTCGGCCACCACCACCACGCCATAGTGCTTGCCGTGGTCGTAATTGTACTTGAGCAGCGCGCAGACGTGGTCGATGTCGACGTCCTTCTCAGGAACCAGAATCACGTGCGCCCCGCCGGCCACGCCCGAGGCGTAGGCGATCCAGCCGGCGTCGCGGCCCATCACCTCGACGACGATCACGCGGTTGTGCGAGTCGGCGGTGGTATGGATGCGGCCGACGGCCTCGGTGGCGTTCATCACGGCGGTGTCGAAGCCGAAGGTCTGGTCGGTGCCGTTGAGGTCGTTGTCGATGGTCTTGGGAACACCCACCGAGGGAACGCCATGCTCGCTCAAAAAGAGCGTTACCGACTGCGTGTCGTCGCCGCCCAGGGCGATCAACGCGTCGATTTTGTTGGCTTTCAGGACCTCCTGCACCTTCTCGACGCCGCCGGGAATCTTCTTCAGATTGGTGCGCGAGGAGTGCAGAATGGTGCCGCCCGTCAATTGGATGCCGTCCACGGTCTCCAGGGTGAGGGGGATGAAGTTATTGTCCAGTACGCCGCGCCAGCCGTTGAGAAAGCCGATGAACTCATCGCCATAGTGGTTGATGCCCTTGCGCACCGCCGCGTAGATCACCGCATTCAGTCCGGGGCAGTCGCCGCCACCGGTCAACAAAGCAACTCGCATCGTGAAAATCTCCTGATCGAAGGCGCGGCCATTCGAGCCGGGCCGGGAATCTCTCCCTGAACTATACGTCGAGAATGGCGGAAATGAAAATGGTGAAAATCGCTGGCCTCGAAACCTCAATCAGTGTACTCCGGCGCCGCGCGGAAGGGGCGTGATTCTGCCGCCCATTGCCGGCAATGATTCCCTGATTGGAAAGGACACGCCACAAAGTGGTTCAATAGAGTATGCCCGGAACTGGAGCTCTCTTATTGCTGGCCTTCGCCAGCCTGGTGGTCGCCACGCTGCTGGTGCTGCTGCAGTTGACCCGGCTGGGATTCCTGGTCCGCTCCACCATCCCCGACCGCCCGCGGCAGCGCATGTTCGTGGCCTCGGTCTCCTTCCTGTTCACTTTTGTGGGGGTCCGGGTCCTGGTCCGGCTGATCATGCACCATGAGGGGCCCTTCCAGTGGGTGGTGGTGCACGGGCGGCACATTCATCACCTGGTCTGGGGGATTCTGATCCTGCTGTTTGTCGGTTACGGCTGGCTGATGGACCTGGGACGCTCCCATTCGCCGCTTTCCGTCTTCCTCGGCCGGCTGATGTCGGTCTGCTACGGAGTGGGCGCGGCGCTGACCCTGGACGAGTTTTCGATCTGGCTGGATCTGGAGCCGGACGCCTACTGGTCCAGCTCCGGCCGGCTTTCAATCGACGCCATCATCCTCTTCGGCAGCCTGCTGGCGGTGGGCGCCTGGGGCGCGCCTTTCTTCCGCGGACTGCATCGCCTGTGGAATAACCGCGGCCTTTACCGCAAGGAGCTGGGCCGGGGGCTGAGCTTCCCTATTCGCCGTGTGCGGTTGCTTCGCCGTCGTAAAGTGCGTCGATTGCCGCCGCATATCGCTCCGTGATCACGCGCCGCTTGAGCTTCATCGAGGGGGTCAACTCGCCCGACTCCTGCGTCCACTCCTCGGCCACCACACGAAAGCGCTTCAGCGTCTCGAAGTTGGCCAGGCTGCCGTTCACCTCGCGCACAATCTCTGCGTAGCGCGCCACCACGCGGCTGTCGGCCACCAGTTCGGCGTGGGAGCCGGCGGCGATGCCATGCTGGCGGGCCCACTCCTCGAGCGCGGTGAAGCGGGGCGAGATCAGCGCCGCGATGAACTTGTGCCGGTCGCCAACCAGCGCGGCCTGGGCCACCAGCGAGCTGTTCATGAGCTTGTTTTCAATCGGTTGCGGCGCCACCATCTTGCCGCCCGAGGTCTTCAGCAGCTCCTTCTTGCGGTCGGTGATGAACAGGAAGCCATCGGCGTCCAGGCGGGCGATGTCGCCGGTGCGAAACCAGCCCTCGGGGTCGAAGGCCTCGGCGGTCATCGACGGCTTCTGCCAGTAACCGGCAAAAACCGACGGCCCGCGGACCAGCAACTCGCCATCTTCGGCCAGCTTCAGCTCGAGATTAGGCAGGGGCATTCCCGCTGCTCCCATGCGGTGGCTGAGGGGCGTGTTGAGAGCGATCACCGGCGAGGTCTCGGTCAGCCCATAGCCCTCCCAGAGAGCGATTCCCACCGAAGCGAACCATTTTGCCGTCTCCAGCCCCAACGGAGCGCCGCCGGAGACGAAGATTCTCACCCGGCCGCCGAAGGCCTCGCGCACCTTCGCGTAGACCAGCCTGTCGGCCAGCTTCCACAGCGGCGAAGAGGGCCTCCGGCCGTCGTAGACCGTCTCCGCGTGGCCCGCGCCCAGAGCGACGGCCCAGGCGAGCAGCCGTTTTTTCACCGGTGAAAGCCCGGCGCGCCGCTCCACCTCCTGGCGAATCTTCTCGAAGACCCGCGGCACGCCCACAAAAACCGTGGGGCAGATCTCGCGCATGGCCTCGGGCAGCTTGTCGAACTTCGAGCAGTAGGCCACCTGCGCCCCGCAGTCGTACATCACGTAATCCAGCGCCCTGGCCGTCACGTGCGACAGGGGCAGGAAGGAGATGCAGGCGTCGGTCGAGTCGAGGCTGAAATCGGCGGCGACGACATTCTGATTGGCGGCCACATTGCCGTGGGTGAGCACCACGCCCTTGGGCTCGCCGGTGGTCCCGGAGGTGTAAATCAGCGTGGCCGGGTCATCGGGCCCAATCGAGCGGGCCAGCGCGTCGAAGACCGGGTCGGATTCGTTGCCGCGCTCATTGGCACCGGCCAGCGCCTCGCTGAAGGCAATCGCCCCCTCGGGAACCGCGGCCGAGTCCATCATCACGATCCGCTCCAGCCGGGTCTGGCCGCGCACCGCGTTCAGCTTGTCGAACTGCTGGCGGCTGGAGACCACGGCAATGCGGCAGCCGGCGTCGGCCACCAGCACGGCCGTCTGCTCGTCGGTCAGCGTGGGGAAAAGGGGCACATTCACGGCGCCGATGGCCAGCGTGGCGAAGTCGGTGACGGCCCACTCCCAGCGGTTTTCGCTGATGAGCGCAATGCGCTCGCCCTTTTGCGCGCCCCAGGCAAGGAATGCCCCGGCCAGCGCGCGGACCCGCTGATAGATCTGGCCGGAGGAGATGGGCAGCCACTGGTCAAACTCGTCCTGCCAGAGCACGGCGCGCGGATTGGCGGTGGCCACCACGCGGCGAAAAAGGTCATTGATGGTCAAAAGCGGCGGGTTCGGTGTCATTTTGAGTTGAAAGGGCGCGCGCGGGATTGCTCCGGCGCGATCAATCGAGAGTGTATCAGCGCGGCGCCGCTTAGGCGAATCGGATGGAACTCGGGCAACCGCCCTTTCCATTCTTCATGGCCGTCCGAAACCGCTTTGTACATCCGCAATCCTTGGATCGCTTGAGACGAGGCTCATACACCGAAGGCGCGATGATAAAATCGGACTTGAGTGCCACGAATGCCTCACTTCTCAATCTTCCAGAACGCAAAGAAAGTACATCCATCGATGGAAACCACTACAAGCTCCTCTGGCCGGTACTATCGCCCGGAACTGGACGTCCTTCGCTTCTTCGCATTTTTACTTGTGTTTCTCCATCACACACTGCCCGATCATTCTAACCAGGTTGCTGACCATCTACTGAAAGGTTTTACTCCAGCATTCTACGCATTTGTTAATGCCTGCGGATTCGGCCTCAGCCTCTTTTTCACCCTCAGCGCTTTCCTCATCTGCGAGTTGCTGCTTCGCGAGCGCGCAACCGTCGGCACTGTCGCAGTGAAACAATTCTACATTCGCCGCATTCTGCGAATATGGCCGCTCTACTATCTCGGCCTGGCCCTTGGCGTGCTTGTCGCTTTACTACCCGCCGGTAATCCTACTGATGTTGTTAGGATAGGCTGGTTTGCCATTTTTTTGGGTGCTTGGAATGCTTCCCATCAGGGCTGGGTCTACAACCCTATATCGTCGCTGTGGAGCATATCCGTCGAGGAGCAGTTCTACCTGTTTGCTCCATGGACGGTGAAATACTTTAACCGCAAATCGCTTTATGGATTTTGCGCAATGCTCATCCTTTCCGCCAATATCTGGCTCTATTACCTGGGTAGTGTGCGGGCGCCCGATTATCGCATCTGGTACGATTTCTTCGTGCAATTCGAGTGCTTCGCCGCAGGTATATTGTTATGCCTCATCCTTCACGGCCGGGTACCGCGAATCTCCATCTGGAAGCGACTGGCCCTAATCGCCAGTTGTTTCTCTTGCTGGATGTTCGCCAGCTATGGACTACATTCCCGTTTCTTCTCTGCTTCCGAAAACCCCGGCAGTTGGCCGCTTATCGGCGGTTATGCGCTGGCCGCGCTGGGAAGCGTCATGCTACTGGCAGCATTCCTAGGCATCGATCCCAGATTGTTTCCAAGATGGGCCATCTATATGGGACGCATTTCTTTTGGCCTTTACGTCTATCACCGATTTGCGATTTACACCAGAGATAACCTCTCGATCGACTCTCTTCTATCTATTAAGGCAATTCCGAATTATTGATCCGGCCCTGAAGT
>PMPH01000089.1:7642-8284 GCA_003161045.1 Acidobacteriaceae bacterium | reverse complement strand
TTATGGAGCGATTGATCTTTCCCTTTCTTCGCTACGCGAAAGATGACGCCCCCGCTCCGTCCCTCTTTCCCAGAAAGATTCATACGGGCTTCATTTATACGATGGGTATAACCGAGGAAAAAATGAAGGGAATCGGCTACGAAAAGGGCATCGCTCTCACGGAAGCATTTTTGAGGAAAACCTTCGGCGATTCGGAATCGCTCCTTTGCTTTGATACCTGGCAGTTTGACGATTACTCGAAGATCGACCAGGACCGTTTTGATGTCGAGAAGAAAGCCGCCCGGCGGAGAGAACATTTCCCGCTGGATTGCCAGCGCGCTTTTGAGATGGGAGTCCGGCTTGCAAAGGCAGCCGCGCAGGCTGACGTCCAGTAGCTGATGCGATGCTGCCAGTTCCCGGCCTGCGTTGTTGAACACAGCTTCATAAATATTTGCGCACACCGCTGATATGACAGGGCGTACAAGGTGGTTCTCTCCACTCTTTCTGACAAAGATTTGGAATGCCCCATATTTGCAGCGGAAGAGAGTTGTGAATATCGAGCATCTGCATTTGTGGGCAGCAGAGTTATCTACCCCAACTGGCTGATTTTGATCGGTAACTTGTCGAATTCCACGGTGCCCAGACCGCGGGCGGCGGCCATTT
>PMPH01000089.1:0-7521 GCA_003161045.1 Acidobacteriaceae bacterium | reverse complement strand
TCTTCATGCCGAGGGTGACGCCGGTGAGTCCGTGATGCTTGGCGATGGGCAGGTTGAAGATTTTGTCGGCTTCAAGGAAGGGCGTGAAGACGGGCCAACTCTTGAGCACCACGCCGCCCAGATCCACTTCGCGGTAGAGATCGGGGTCGGGAAGAATGACTTCGGCGCCCTCGGCGCGGGCAGCGGCCTGAATGCCGGAGCGCTGAAAGCAGCGGCGCGGCTCGTTGCAACTGACGTCGGTGACGATGACGCGCTTGGCGCCGGCCTGCCAGCACTGGCGCACAACCTCGGCGACGACCTCGGGATTGGTGTTGGCGGCCTGCTCCGGGGTGCGATCCCAGGCGATGTTGGGCTTGAGAACCACCACGTCCTGGCGGCTGACGAAGCGGCGAATGCCGCCCAGGTCTTCGAGGGCCCGTTGCACCAGGGCGCGCGGTTCTCCACCCTGCACGACGGTCATCTTCGGCAGTTGCGGATCGGCGGTGGTGCGATGGTCACGGCGGGCCTCCTCGGCGAGGGGCGGGACCGGGCGGAAACTGTGTTCGCTCAGCCATACGCCCGCAGCCCCCGCGCCGGCAGCTACACCAGCCACGCGAAGCAGTTGCAGCATGGCCTCGCGGCGCGTAAGAACCGGCGCCTGGGCTTGTTTCTCGTCCGCCGTACGATCGGTTTCCCCGGCCATGGCCATCCTCCCGGTCAAACTTCCATGAGGTTGATGCGTTGTGGATCGTTGAAGCCCAACTGGTGAGCCTGGTCGGCGGCGGTGGCGATATAGCGCGGCGGACGGCCCGAGGTCTCAAGCGTTGGCATGCCCACCTCGGCGCGCTTGCGTTCGATGATCTGCCACGCGGTATGATCCATGGCCACGCGGTCTTCGCCCACGATGAGGGCGTTGGGCTGCCAGAGGTGCTCGGGATGAAAGCCGGGGCCACCATCATAGACGGAGGAGATGGCGTCGCCGATGGTGAAGCGGACCTTCTCGCGGACGGCCGGAATGCAATTCAGGTCGGCCACGCCGGGGTTGCAGCCGCCACCATGTAGTTCATTCGGATGCTGGACAACGCCGTACATGTTCTTCATGGAGAAGGTGATGCCGGCCATGCTGTGGTCCTTGAGGATGGGCAAATTGAGCACCATGTCACACTCGCGGGTGAGAATTTTGGCGAGTCTTACGCTTGCCGAACCAAACGCCACCGGCTGCTCCTCGAAGCCGGCCACATCGGAGCCATAGCAGCGGATGCGGCTGGGATCAGTGTTGATCGTAAGGCCGCAAGCCTCAAGATCGCGGGCGTTGCGGTCCCACACCAGAATCTCGCCTGGCTTGACGCCGGCCTGCNNTGAGGCCGATGACCTTGCCCTGGGGCACAATGCGCTTCCAGGCCTCGACCGGGTGATCGCGTCCGGTCGAGGCGGCGATGGCCCGGTCGAGCAGATCGAGGACGCGCTTGTCATCCAGTTGCCCGTCTGGTCTGTGGAGCGCCGCATCTGTGGCGACCACGACTCGGGACTTGCCCGTCACGGCGTGCGGGTCCAACATGCTGGCCAGCCCCAACTTGCTCTGCGAGCCCAGCAGCACGGCTCCCGTTACTGCTGCTTTAAGAAAATCCCTGCGGCTTTTCATCGCCAACCTCGCATCTCTCGACACGGCCGGTTCTCCCGCCATGTGGTTTTACAGTTTCGCTTCCACGCCGTGCGCCAGGGCAAGCAGAGCCTGCGGAGCGCCCGGCGTGGACTCATAGGCAACGATTCGCACCAAAGAGTGGCCTTTGCGGAAGATGATGCTCTGTGCATAGGCTATGCCCGCATCGCCCAGTTGGACAGTCTTGGCGTCGCCGGTCTGCCCGGTTTCGAGTATCTTGCGCGCGCCGGCCGCGTCATTCATGGTGTAGACATCGACAACAGCCTCCAATTGGCCTTGGTACTTGTAGTCGGAGGTCGAGGTGGAGACTACGCCGGCGGAGATGTACTGCTCTGCGTCGCCATCGATGTACTGCCATAGATTCTTGGCGTCGAAAGTGCGCGTGTCGCTGGTTTTCTGCCAGCCGGCTATCGCGTTCGATGCCGGGAACGCGTCCACTTTGCCTTTTTTACATCCTCCCAGGGCGGCTGCGGCTACGATCGCAATCGCCAAGGTTGCGAATATCCAACTCTTTGAGCGAAATATCACTGAGTGGCCTCCTTTATTTCCTGCTCAGCAGAATCTGACTGCCGGGGGAACGGCTTTCGCCGATACTGGTGATGTAGACTGCCGGGCGCTCCTGGAGCGGGCAGGCAAACTCGCAGGCGCCGCAGCCCACGCAGCGGCTGGGATCGATCCGCGGCTGTTTGAGCGTTTTGGTGTTGCCGGCCGGGTCGATGACCTGGGCTTCCTGCACATAAATGGCCTTGGGTGAGACCGGGCACCACTCTTCGCAGACGATACACTCGGTGGCCATCGCCCACGGCAGACAGCGACCACGGTCATAAAATGCCGTCCCCAGGCGGACCGGCTGGCTTTGCCCGCCTACGCCCACCACCCAGCCCTTTTCTTTGGGCGTAATTTGCCAGATGGCGCCGGTGGGGCAGACCTCGGAGCAGAGGACGCAACTGGGCTCGCAGTAGCCGATGCGCGGCACCAGCGTGGGCGACCACAATCCTTCGAGGCCGGCCTCATCGAAGGTGGGATGGAGCGCCGTATTGGGGCAAACCTTCATGCACTCGCCGCAGCGGATGCAGCGAGAGAGAAATTCGGGCTCATCGAGCGCGCCGGGAGGACGCAACAGGCGTTCGTGGCGGCTCTTGCCCAGTCCGGTATTGGCGCGCATCAGCGGAACCACGACCGCGCCGGCAGCGAGGCCAGTGAGCGTTCGGCGCCGGCCAAGGTCCGGTGAAGCGACTTCATGCTCCTTGCGGAAGAAGCGGAATTGGAGGCTGTCATGCGGGCAACTGCCGACGCAGTTCATGCACATGTGGCACTCGGCCTTGTGCCAGGGTACGCCGCCGATGGGATCGTCGCCACCTTGGCAACTGAGCAGGCAGCGGTTGCAGCGGTCGCACGCGGCATCGTCCTTGTGCAGCCCCAGCACCGACCAGCGGGAGACCGCGCCCAGCAACGCGCCCAGCGGGCAGAGGCCGCGGCACCACAACCGCGTGACGCGCAGGCTGGCCAGCAAAATTGCGATAAACAGAATCCCCAGAATCAAGCCCTGCGCAAAGTGCGGCTGGCGGAAATCCATCACCGTAAACTGCAAAATCGTATGCAGCGTTTCGCCGGTTGCCTTCACGATTCCGATGGGACTGCGCTCGAGCGGCAGGAGAATAGCGCGCACGGCAAAGTTGAAGGCCGGCAAGAGCGACAGGCCGAAGGAACGAACCAATAAACTGAAGGGATCGAGCCAGCCGATGGCCGCCGAGCCGAAGAGCGCGGCGACGAGTCCGGCGATCAGCACGACGTATTTGCCGGTCTGCCAGCGTTTGTAACGGTTGGACTCGATGCGCTGCTTCCCGCGCTTGGCCTCCGAGGGCAGGCTGCCGGTGAAGTGCTGCAACGTGCCCATGGGGCAGATCCAGCCGCAGAAGAAACGGCCCAGAAAGAGCGTCGGCACCAAGATGAGCAGGCTTAACAGCAGGCCGCGATAGAGAGCGTGACTGGCCAGTGCGTTGGCCACGGACACCAGCGGGTCTAATTCAAAAAACAGACGCACTGGCGCGCGCAGGTGAATGTCGCCCGTGGCACCAAGAGTGGGACGCAACGAGGTGAAGATCAGCAGCGCGAGAAAGAACAGCAGAAAAAAGATCTGCGAAATCCTGCGCAACAGCGGCAACCTGGATCGGGCCACGAACCTCCTCCGCGCGAACGGGGACTATCGCAGTTCTCCAGTTGCTGTAGAGGGAAACCTCGCTGCTGAGTGGCTTTTTTCTCAAGAAAAAGCCACCTTGCACGGTACTGGAAATTCCACGTGAGCTGGAGAACTGCTCTAGGCGCACAAACAGCATGATTGGCGCATCGCGAAGCACAGGACAGTGACCGGCGTCACCCGACTTCGCGTGCCGCCCTTCATCCAATTGGACTGCGCTCAGGCCGCGCAGCGCGCGTGCGGCAATTACAGGTGATTGATGAGCGAGGCGATCGAGGCCGCGCCGAAGCCGTTGTCGATGTTGACCACGGAGACGTTGGGAGAGCAAGTGTTCAACATGCCCAACAGCGCAGCCACGCCGCCAAAGGAAGCGCCATAACCCACGCTAGTGGGAACGGCGATGACCGGCGCGTTCACCAGCCCGCCGACGACGGTGGGCAACGCGCCCTCCATGCCGGCGCAGACAACGAGCACGCGCGCGGATTGCAGGGAGTGCTTTTGCGCCAGCAGGCGGTGAATGCCGGCCACGCCGACATCGGCGATCAGCTCGACCGTGTTGCCCATGAGGCGCGCGGTTACCGCGGCTTCTTCGGCTACGGGCAGATCGCTGGTGCCGGCGCAGACCACGCCGATGGTTCCCTTGCCTGGAGCGGCCGGCGCCTGGATAAGCGTGATGGCGCGAGCCATCTCATGAAACTCGGCTCGCGGCTCCCTATCTCGTAGTTCCAGGGCGCGGACCGCTTCAAACATTTCGCGGGAGGCGTGCGTGGCCAGCACATTGCCGCCTTCGTTGGCCATGCGTGCAAATATCTGAGCCACCTGCGCGGCGGTTTTGCCGGAGGCAAAGATCACCTCGGGCATGCCAGTGCGGAGGGCGCGGTGATGATCGAGTTTGGCGAAACCAAGGTCCTCGAAGGGCAGATCGCGGAGGCGGTCGAGCGCCTCGTTGACGGCGGTATGGCCCTCGCGCACTTCGTTGAGCAGCGCTTCGATGCGGGCGCGATCCATCAGCGGCCGTCCTTTTCTGCCGCGCTGGAGGCCCCTTCCGCGTAGACCCGCATAGCCTCCTGCATGACCTGTTTAAGGGGAACCGAGTGCTGCGTGGCGAGCAGGCGGCAATCTTCATACTCCGGCGACGCATTGGCGATCTTGCCTGTGGGCCAGCGGGCAATCTTGATGCTCACTTTGCCCCAGGCGGTTTGCACCTTGAGAAACTCCCGGGCCAGCGCCACTTTTTTTTCGAGCCTCCAGCGTAAACCGATAGAGGTGGTCTCGCGGAACAGAAGATCGCGCAGCGCAGGCACGAGATCGGGACGGCAGAGGACGGTCAATTGCACGCCAGTGCGGCCCTTCTTCATCTGGATCGCGGCGCGATACACATCCCAAGCACCGGAGGCCAGCAGAAGCTCGCTGACGTAGCCGAGCAATTGCGGGTTGGAGTCGTCTATTGTCGTTTCGATCACCGCAACGGATTCCGCTTCATCCGCCGGGGCGGATTCCTCTTCGCCCACCAGCAGACGAAGCAGGTTGGGTTGGCCGGCTGTCTCGCGGCCACCGGCGCCGTAACCAGAGGTCTTGATGCGCATGGGCGGAAGCGGCGCGTATGTCACATCGAGCATTCGCAACAACGCTGCACCGGTGGGGGTTACACGCTCCATGGGCGGACCGGCGGCATACACGGGCGCATCGGCCAGCAGGGCCAGCGTGGCCGGCGCCGGAACGGGGAGCGTGCCATGCTGGCAGACGACCGTCCCGCTGCCCACGTTCAGGGGCGACGCAAGCCAGCGATCAATGCCGAGCGACTCCGCGCCCGCGGCAGCACAGACGATATCGACGATGGTGTCTACCGCGCCAACTTCGTGAAAATGCATGTTCTCGATAGGGATGGAATGAATGGCGGCCTCGGCCTCGCCCAGCAGTTGAAAGGCGCAGATGGAGCGCTCTTTGACGGAGGCGGCAATCGGAGCGGAACGAATAATTGCGAGAATTGCAGACAAGGGGCGATGAGGTGTGTGCGCCGGATGCGAATGCGCTGGATGATCTTCGTGGGAGTGAGCCGGCTTGCTGACGGGTTGGTCCGGAGTGAGCACGTCCACTTTGGTTGCGGCCAAGCCGCCGCGGCTCACCTTGCGCATCTGGAGATGCGCATCGACATTCAGTGCAACTGCCGTTTTCTCAAGAAAGGTGAAGGGAACGCCTGCATCGACCAGGGCGCCTAGCAGCATGTCGCCGCTTATGCCGGAAAAACACTCAAGATATCCAATACGCATCGCGTTGTGATTTTAAACTGTTGGCTACGCGCGGCACCGGGTTAAGACGTCGGCGGGCAGAATCGCGTTCATGGAACCGGAACGAAAACCGGCGCAATCCAGGGTCACGTATTGGAAGCCAGCCTGTTTGAGAGCCACGGAAATCGCGTCGAGCATCTCCATCGTCAGGGCGCGAAGCAGCTCAGTGCGCGCAATCTCAACGCGGGCCAGCTCACCGTGATGGCGGACGCGCAGCTCACGGAAACCCAACTGCCGCAGGCTCTCCTCGGCTTTCTCCACTTGTTCGAGCACCTCGCGGGTTACGGTGCGTCCGTACTCGACGCGCGAGGCCAGGCATGGGGCCGCTGGACGATCCCAGAGCGGGTAGCCGGCAGCCTTGGCCAGCGCGCGAATTTCGATCTTTGTGAGGCCGGCCTCTGCCAGAGGCGCCAGCACAGCGTGTTCCTTGGCAGCGCGTTGGCCGGGACGGAAATCTCTGGTGTCGTCGACGTTCATACCGTAGGTTATATAGGTAAAGCCCAGCCTGGAGCCGAGCACTTCCATCGTCGTAAAGAGCTCGTTCTTGCAGTGAAAACAGCGGTTGGCGTCATTGCGGCGGTATTCAGGGCGATCCAGTTCGCCGGTGGCAACCACGTGCAACGGCATTTCCTGCGCACGGGCGAAGGCGCAGGCCTGCTCCATGTCGCGCCGGGCGAGGCTGGGCGAGTCGGCCAGCACGGCGAGCATCCGGGGGCCCAGGACACGATGCGCCGTGGCCGCTAGAAATGCAGAGTCCACGCCGCCGGAGTAGGCCACCATCAGGCTTCCCAACTGCTCCAGCCGCGCTTCAAGGGTGAGCAGCTTGGAGGCTGTGTCCGCTTCGCCGGCAGGCGCGCGGTCCGGCGTGCCCTGGGCGTACTCAACCTCCGGTAGATTCGTGTGTGCGCTCGCCGCCATGGGGCAGATTATACCCCCTGCCGCTTTAGATGCTGCTGGCGGAAACTGAAATTCCAGGTGATACGGGAAACGATTGCGACGCTGGCCCAGAAGAAGAACACAGTGAAGGACGTGCAAGGTGTGCTGCGGCATTCCCGCACGGCGACCACGGCCGATGTTTACATGCAGGAGATTCCGGCCAGCGTGCAAGCGATGGTCAATTCGAGTCACCGCGAATTGAAGGCGAAGTCCAAGCCTTCGCCCGGCGGCTGCAATGCCGCCCCTCTACAGAGAGCAATAGATGGAAGGGGGCCGCAAAGCTCTATCGGGTATCGCCGATGGAGTGTCATAAGCAGAGCGGCCTTAACTTACCGGATGCGCCCATCGGCGTAGGTCGGGCTACCGCAGTGCCCATGGTGAGATAACGAAGTGAGCATCGGACGCCTCTATATCTGAGAACGTCTCCGAGTCGCGCGAAGGCGTGGGAGGCAATGTAACGC
>PMPH01000066.1 GCA_003161045.1 Acidobacteriaceae bacterium | reverse complement strand
TATGAAAAATGGAATACAGGATTTATTTTGCCCCACCAGTGCAAAATAAATTCTGTATCGGTGCAAAATAATTTCTGCAGCCACATCCAAGAATCGTGTAAGGTGGCTTTTACTCCCCCCAGCGACGAAGACCTGTCGCCGGGGCCCCCGAGAGGAAAAAGCCACTTGAGCGGCAGTGGTTTCCATCTTTGTCAACAGGAGAACCGCTTTAGGGCTGTTCTCCTGTTGACGTAGAGTTTCGAGTTTTCTGTAAAAGGCAGCAGCGAGAATGCGGGCCGTAAAAAGCGCTCTACCCCCGCATCCACTCCGGCAGCCCCGAGGCAATGGCCGCCCGCACCGCCTGCGAGAGTTCTTCGCGCGTGGCATAATCGGCTGGATTCACGGGCGGGTGGAAGGTGATGTGCGCCGTGCCCGGCCGAATGCGCAGGCTGCCCTTGGCCATCATCGCCTCCGTGCCCCAGATGGAGACCGGAATGCACGGCGCACCGGTCTGCTTGGCCAGATAGAACGGGCCTTTTTTGAAGGGCAGAAGGTGTCCGTCCTTGGAGCGCGTGCCCTCGACAAAGGTGGTGATGTGAATGCCCTTGGCCAGCACACGTCCGGCAGCGGCCACGCTCTGCTGCGCGTTCACCACGCGGCCGACGCGGTCCACGGGGATGAACTCCGCCAGCTTCATGGCGTAACCCAAGGCGGGAATCTTCATCAGCGAGCGCTTGAGAAAGGAAGAGGTGCGGCCGGGAATCGCGGGAAGCAGCGCCGGAGGGTCGAGATTCGAGAGGTGGTTGGCCATGAAGATGCAGGCCGTCTTTGCGGGGATGCGCTCCCGGCCGGTAACCTCGACGCGAATTCCGGCCATCCGCAAAGCTGCCCACGAGATGAAATTGGCGACACGATAGAGCGGCACGATGTTGCCCGTTACGATGGCCAGGGGAATGAAGACGACCGCCGAGGGAATGCCGAGGGTGAGAATCGTGACGAGCGCGAGAAGAGAAGAAATCATGCGGTTCTGACCTGCCTAAAACCTGAGCGTTGAAAGGGACGGGCTTTAGCCCGTCCGTTGAGCGCTAGATTAATTTACCGGCTTTAGCCGCTGAGGGAATGCAAATAGCTGCGAAAAACTCCCCTCAGGGGCTAAAGCCCAATCTCCTTTTGCTTTTGATGTACGGGCTAAAGCCCGTACCCTTCATCCAAAGCCGAGCTTCAGGGCCGACTCTGAGCGGTCAGCCCTGAAGCTCCCTGAGCCGTGCGGGCAGTTTCTCGTAAATGCCGTCAAATCCGCCATTGGAGAGGATCGCCACCACGTCGCCGGATTGCAGTTGCGGCGCGATTTCGTTGACGATGGCCTCCACATCGGGGCACAGTTTGGCTGGTGTTCCAGCCGCATTCAGCGCCTGCACCACTTCTTCCGGGTTCAGCCGCTCAGCCTCGGGAATGCGCTGCTGCTGATAGACTCCGGCCATGATGACGCGGTCGGCCAGCCGCAGGCTCACAACAAGATCAGATTCCAGAACCTTGCGCCGGAGCGTATTCGAGCGCGGCTCCAGAACAGCCCACAGGCGGGACTTTGGGTAAACCGAACGCAGCGCCCGCAGCGTTTCGCGGATGGCCGTGGGATGGTGCGCAAAATCGTCGATCACCGTGACGCCAGCGACTTCGGCGCGCACCTCCAGCCGCCGCTTCACGCTCTTGAAGCTGGCCAGCGCCGCGACGATGGCTTCCTTGCCGATTCCCTGCCCCGCGGCCAAGGCCGCCGCCGCGGTCGCATTCAGCGCGTTGTACTCGCCAGCCAGGCTCATCGTGAGCTCGGCCCACACGGCACCGCCGCGCCAGACCTGCCAGCGCGTGAGGCCGTTTTCATGCTGCAGATTTTGAATGCGCCAATCAGAAGTCTCGGAAAACCCGTAGCGCTCGACGCGGCACAGAGCGCCCGCAACGCATTCGGTTACGTTCGGGCTGCCGTCGAAGGCGACGATCAGCCCCCGCCGCGGAACCAGGTTCACCAGCCGTTTGAAGGCCGTCTTCACCGCTGCCAGGTCCGAATAAATGTCGGCGTGGTCAAACTCGACGTGGGTCAGAATCAGCGCGTCGGGAAAGTAGTGCAGGAACTTGGGCCCCTTGTCGAAGAAGGCCGTGTCGTACTCGTCGCCCTCGATGATGAAGGTGCGCGTGGGCCGGAGTTGAAAGCTCGTTCCGAAGTTCTCCGCCACGCCGCCGATCAGAAACGAAGGCTCCAGCGCCGGGTTTTCGCGCGCGGCAACCTGATAAATCCAGGCCAGCAGGCTGGTGGTCGTGGTTTTTCCATGAGTTCCGGCCACCACCAGCGACTCGCGGCCCACGAGGAACTCTTCGTGCAAGAGAGCCGCCATCGAGGTGAAGGGAATGCGCTCGTCCAGCACGCGCTCGACCTCCGGGTTGCCGCGCGAGAGTGCATTGCCGATGACCACCAGATCGGGCTTGGGGTCGAGATTCTGCTCGGCGTAGGGCTCCATCACCGCAATCCCCAGCCCGCTGAGCAGGTCGCTCATGGGCGGATAAGCTGCCTTGTCCGAGCCCGTGACGCGATGTCCCTCCAACCGCAAAAGCCCGGCCAGCGAGGCCATCGCCGTGCCGCAAATGCCGCTCAAATGAATGCGCCGGGGCGATGCGCTCACTCTGCCACCGCCAATTTGGCCGGATGCCATTCTGATCCCCGATCCCAGCTTCCCACTCCCTGTTTCCTATTTCTTATTCCCTGTTTTTTCATCCCTTCACCGCCGGCTCAATCAAATGGAGCCGCGCCTCTTCCTGAACCGTCAATTCGGCCTCCACGCCCAAGGTCAAGGTCACATTCTGGCGTGAAACGTGGCCGCTGCGCAGGCCGATGGCAATCGGCCCGGTGAAATCGTCGAGGGCGCTCAAAATCGCCTCATCGAGCAACTCGGGCGGCGCGCCGGGCGAGACGCAACCGAGCATCTCACCGAAGACGATGCCGCGGACGCCCTCCAGTTTGCCCGCCTGGCGCAGTTGCCAGAGCATACGGTCGACCTGGTAGGGCTTGACGCTCACATCTTCGAGAAACAGCAGCTTGCCCTCGGTCTGCGGCTCAAAGGGAGTGCCCAGCAGCGAGACCAGAATGCTCAGGCAGCCTCCATAAAGCGTACCGCGGGCAGGTCTGCGCGCGGGGCCGGGGTGCAGGGTGCGCAAACCCTCTTGCGCGCCCACGGAGTAGGGCTTGCCGCCGAGCGCCGCTTGCAGGCTGGGCAGGTGGACGCCGTCCAGATTGGGGCGCGCAAAATCCGCCGAGAGCATGGGGCCGTGAAAGGCCGGCAAATGAATCTGGTCGAGCAGCCACAGGTGCACTGCGGTCAAATCGCTGTAGCCGATGAGGGGCTTGGGGTTTTCGGCGATCAGATCGAGATCCAGCCCATCGAGCAGGTAGTTTGAGCCGTAGCCGCCGCGGGTCGAGAAGATGGCGCACACCTCGTCGCCGGCAAAGGCCTGGTGCAGGTCGCGGAGGCGCATCTCGGGTGTGCCGGCAAAATAAAGCGGTCCGCGGGCGAGAGCGCGTTCGGCGGTTTGCGGCTCAAACCCCAGCGCGCGCAAGGCCTCCAGCCCGAGTTCGACCCGCTCCGGCTGTGGCGCAGAAGCCGGAGAGAGAACGGCCACCTGGGCGTCAGGCGGAACAGCGCGCGGCTTGAGCAGGGCGGTCACGCTTCCCAGGCCTCGCCTTTGGCAATCAGGCTTGCCGGTCCGGTGAGCCGCAGTTCCGTGCCCGGTCCACTCCACTCGACAGTCTGCGCGCCGCCGGGGGCTACCACGGTCAGCGGCGAGCGGCAGCCCTTCAACGCCAGCACAGCCGTGGCCGTGGCCGAACTGCCCGTACCGGAGGAGGTCGTCGGCCCCACGCCGCGCTCGAAGATGCGAA
>PMPH01000035.1 GCA_003161045.1 Acidobacteriaceae bacterium | reverse complement strand
CCCGCAATGGCCGTTCGATCGAGGTCGTCGGCACCTACAACCCGCGCACCAACCCGGCTTCGGTCGAGCTGAAGCACGAGCGCATCGCATACTGGCGCGGCGTGGGCGCGCAACTGTCGTCCAGGGTCGAGAAACTGGTGGCCAAGAACCCCGCCCCGGTTGCCGAATCGGCCGCAGCCTGATTTTTTTGCTCTCCCCTGATGGCGCGCGCGGAGCTTCGCGAGCCGGCGCGCAGATAAATTGCTGACGGCGGCGGGGGTGTGCTGTTACTATGCGCGCACCGATCGAAGCTGTTCATT
This sequence comes from Acidobacteriaceae bacterium, assembly GCA_003161045.1. Taxonomy (GTDB): domain Bacteria; phylum Acidobacteriota; class Terriglobia; order Terriglobales; family Acidobacteriaceae; genus Telmatobacter. Next base: position 5,252 of record PMPH01000035.1, on the reverse strand, counting down.
TTTGGCCGCCAAATTCTGGTCGCCAATGATTGGCCGCATCCGGTGGGGGCAGGAGCATGACCCAAAACGCTTTAGTTGCAGTGGAAGAACTGGTCCGCGAGATTGCGCGGGCCCTGGTGGACGAGCCGGCCGCCGTTGAAGTGGAGAGCGTGGGCCGCGATGAAAGCACGGTTCTCAAACTCCACGTCGCGCCGCAGGATGTGGGCAAGGTGATCGGCAAGCAGGGGCGCACCGCCCGCTCGGTGCGCACTATTCTGGGCGCCGTCAGCATGAAGCTGCATCACCGCTACACGCTCGACATTCTGGAAGAAGACGAAGCCTGAACGGGGCGCTGCTTCCGCATCCCCCCCGCACCCGGGAGGAGTGGTGACCGTGCCTGAAGAAGCTGCACAAGCTCGACAAACTGTCCAAGCTGCAGAAGGCGCGCAGGTTGGCCAGCCAGTCCAAGCCGGGCAGCCGGAACCCTGGGTTTGGCTGGCGCGGATTCGCCGTCCGCAGGGGCGCAAAGGCGAGGTCTTCGCCGAAATTCTCACCGATTTTCCTGAAAAATTTGCCGACCGAAGGCAGCTCTGGCTGCTGACCACCTCCGGTGGGGGAGGGCGTACGAACTCACCCGCAGCGGCAACTGCCCCTCCGCGCGAAGTTGAACTCATCGCCCACTGGCTGCACAAGGGCGGCGTGGTGCTGCACTTCGCCGGGGTGGACTCGATTTCGGCGGCCGAGGCGCTTGCCGGGCTGACCGTCGTGATTCCCTGCTCGGAGCGGGCCGCTCTGGGCGAGGACGAGGTTTACACCGGCGACCTGATCGGCTGCGTGCTGGTGGATGTGGCCCAGGGAAACGAATCCGGTCCAGCTCCGGTGGTTGTCGGCGAGATTGAAGCAGTGGACCGGACGGCCGGACCAGTGGCCTTGCTGGTGGTGCGCGGCGCCACGGGCGAGATCCTCATTCCCTTTGCCAAGAGCTATTTGCGGAAGATCGACCTGGCAGCCAGGCGGGTTGAAATGGCGCTGCCCGAGGGGCTGGTGGATCTGAATGCGCCGGGGAAAGCCTCACAGGGTCCGGCTGAGCCGGTCTGAGCGGGGAATTCCCGCTTCCATCCCCGCAACTTTTAGACCACTTCCCGCCGAATCACCTCTAGCAGCTTGCGGTCTTCCTGGCTGAGCGTGGCGCCTTCCAGCAGATCCGGCCGGTTGGCCAGCGTCTTGCGCAACTGCTGCTCGCGGCGCCAGCGGCGAATCTCGCGGTGGTCGCCATTGAGCAGCGTCGCGGGAACGCTCAGGCCGCCAAACTCCGCCGGCCGGGTGTAGTGCGGATAGTCGAGCAGGCCTCCGGCGCCGTGCTGCGAGCGCGGAACGCCATCCTCGGTGGTGGCAATCTCGGCATCGGCCACGCCGAAGCTCTCGAACTCTCCCGAGGCCTCGTTGCCCAGCACGCCAGGAATCAGCCGCATGGTCGCGTCCACCACCACGGCGGCGGCCAGTTCGCCACCGCTCAGCACGTAATCGCCAATGGAGAGCTCCTGGTCGCAATAAAGCTGGTTGATGCGCTCGTCCACGCCCTCGTAGCGGCCGCAGATCAGCACCACGCGCTCGACCGTGGCCAGCTCCCGCGCCATCGCCTGGGTAAAGGGCCGCCCCTGCGCGGAAAGCAGGATTACGCGCGTCTGCCCGGCGGGAGCAGAGGAAGATTTCTCCGAAGAGTTCTCCTCCGGGGCTAAAGCCCCCCGTTCATATTGCTGCAACTGCGGCACGACTGAAGTCGTGCCCTGACACGATTGCGATTCGGACTCGGTTGTGGGCGGACACGGCTGCAGTTCGGAATCAGTCGAGCCCTGACACGATGGGGAGTCGAGTGAAGCCGGTTGTGAGTCGGATGAAGTCGTGCCCTGACGCGGCTGCAGTTCTGAATCAGGTGTGGGCGGAAGCGGCTGCGCTTCGGAATCGAGCTTCTCCGCAGACTGACGAGCTGCCCTCCGCTCCGCCTTGGGTTGAATGCCCAGCGAAGCCAGCGCCTCGGCGAGCGGTTCGGGCTTCAGCACCATCCCCTCGCCGCCGCCAAAGGGGCGATCGTCGACGGTGCGGTGCCGGTCGTGGGTGAAGGCGCGCAGATCGTGCACCCCCACCGAAACCAGCCCCTCGGCCAGCGCCCGACGCAGAATCCCGTTTTCGAAGATACCGGCAAAAAAGCCAGGGAAGATGGTGAGAATCTCGAAGCGCATGTGATTCTTTCTCAGAATATAAGAGTAGGTGCGAGGCCTCGGGGCGGAAGCGGCCAGCGGTCATTGCCGACTGAAAATCGCGCCTCAGTGCGTTTTGAACGGCTTGGCCGCCTTGGGCTGATCCGCGTCCACCTGGCCGGCCTGGATGTCGGCGACATAAAAGTTTTCTCCGCGCGTGGGGCTGCCGGACATACGGCGCAGCATGGCCAACTGGCCCACATGGGCCAGCGCATCGGCCACCGGGCCTTGAAACAACTGCTCGACCGGAGCGCGCAGCGGCCCGTCCGAGGCCAGGAATGAGTCCAGGCTGCGCAGTGAGGAGAAGAACCGCTGCTGCTCCTCGGCCCAGGCGCGCGGCTGGGTGACCTGCCAGTGCTCCTGCCCGATGGCCGCGCTCAGCGCCCAGTCGAACAGGTCGCCCATGTGGGCCAGAATCTCGACGGGCATGCGGCCGGCAGAGGAAAATCCGGCAAAGTGATCGGGCGCGCCCTCGAGAGCCCGGGCAGCCCGGTAGGCCACAGTGGCCAGCGTATGGCGCAACAATTCGCGTTTCTCGTCCATACCCGGAACTATAACGCAATCAACCGGACAACGCAGCCGGCTCCGCGAAAGGCCACGGCGAATTAGGCACGGAAACCGGTTCTCTGATAGACTGGAAATTCTGAGTTCAGAGCAGGAAAAACACTTATGTCCATTCATCCCGTAATGCAGCGCCTGGCTGACAAGCTCAAGCGCACCGACCTCCCCGAGTTCGTTCCTGGCGATCAGGTTCGCGTCCAAGTGAAGATCAAGGAGGGCGACAAGGAACGCTTGCAGGCCTTCGAGGGTCTGGTAATCGCCATCAACAAAGGCCCCCAAGGCACGTTCACCGTGCGCAAGATGAGCTTTGGCCAGGGCGTGGAGCGCATCTTCCCGTTCAACTCCAAGGTCATCGAAAAGATCGAGAAGATCCGCAGCTACAAGGTGCGCCGCGCCAAGCTCTTCTACATTCGCGGACTGCGCGGCAAGGCTGCCCGCCTGAAGGAAGTGGGTCGCGTCGTGGCCAAGGCGTAGGCCACAGAAGTCTGTAGACGGCCCCGTCTTTCGTCGTCCGACAACCCCGGCTCTGGCCGGGGTTGTCTTTTCAGCGTACTGCGCCCGGCGGTTGGCGGCCTCAGGCTTGGTCCGGCGCAGTGGCCGTCTTCCAGTTTGAGAGGGTAAGCTATCAGCAGGGGAGCGATGGAAGAGACGGTCGAGAAGATGGAGCGCGTAGCCGATCAACCGATGAAGCCGGCTGACGATGCCCGCCATCGCGCTCTTGAGCGGATGCTGACGAGACCCCGCCGCACCATGGTGCTGAGCGAGATTCTGAAGCTGGCCATGGACAGCTTCAATGCGAGCAAGCTGCGCTTCGCCCTGACCGCGCTGGGCATGGTGATCGGCACCGCCTCGGTGATCCTGGTGGTGACCATCGGGCTGACCGGCAAGGAATTCATTCTCACCGAGATTCAGAAGATCGGCACCAACTCGGTCGAGCTGGAGTACGCCGGCGGCGGCGCGATGGGCTCGCAGCGCGAGTCCTATGACGACTCGCTCACCCGCGAAGACGAGAAGGCCGTGCTGGCGCAGATGCCCAACGTGATGTACTCCTCGCCGGTCACCGAGATGCACGCCCGCATCAGCTTTGGCGGCGGCGTCGTCAAGGACACGCTGGTGCTGGGCGTCAGCCCCCAGTACGAGGACATTCGCAATTTGCTGGTGCCAGTGGGCCGTTTTTTTGACGACGAGGACGACACCGCACACCTGAAATGCGCGGTGGTTTCGGAGATCTTCGCCCATGACCGCTTCGGCAGCTCGGATGCGGCCGTTGGCCAGAACTTCGAAATCAGCGGCATTCCCTTTACGATCATCGGCATCTTCCGGGAGAGCGTGGACGACATGGGCCAGTCGGAGATTCAGGACCGGACCATTCTGATCCCCTATTCGGTGGCCCGCTACTTCACCGGCTCGGAAGATGTGAAGCAGATTTATTTTTCCATGCGCAGCATGGACGAGGTTCCCGAAGCCTCCAACGAGATCAGGCGCATTGTCAGCTCCCGCCACCGGCCCAACTCGGTTTATCAGACGCAAACCCTCAAAGAAGTGCTGACCATGGCGGCGAAGATTGCCAACGCCCTGACCGCAGTTCTGGTGCTGGTGGCCGCCGTCACCCTGGCGGTGGGCGGTGTGGGCATTATGAACATCATGCTGGCCAATGTGCGCTCCCGCATCCGCGAGATCGGCATTCGCAAGGCCATGGGCGCCACCTATCGCGAGATCAAGCTTCAGTTTCTGGCCGAGGCGGTCATCATCTCGCTGACGGGCGGCATCGTGGGCACGCTGGTGGGGCTGTCGGTGCCCCTTTCGATCCGTTTCTTCACCAACTACAATCTGCCGGTCTCGGGCTGGTCGGTGGTCATCGCCCTGGCCTCGGCCACGCTGGTGGGTGTGGTCTTTGGCACCATCCCGGCCACCCGCGCCGCGCAGTTGGACCCCGTGGAGTCGCTGAAGTATGAGTGAGCCGGAGCGCCCGCCAACTGGATCGAGCGACGGCGAGCCGCCGGTGAGGCCTGCCCAGGGCCCGAGTCTGGCGCTCTTCTACGGGCTGCTGGCGCTGGCTCTTGCCATGGCCATCGGCTTTGCGCTGCTGATCGTGCTGCCCTTCTATCACCGGCGATAGAGCGGTTCTCCATTTGCTATAGAGGGAAACCACAGCCGCTGAGTGGCTTTTCCGTTCCGGGGTGGAAGTAAAAGCCACCTTACACGATTCTCAAAACTCCACATTAACTGGGGAACCGCTCTAGAAGGGCCGTGGGTTTCACTTTGCCCGCTCGAAGGTGAGTGAGGCGGAGTTGATGCAGTAGCGCAGGCCGGTGGGGCGGGGTCCGTCCGGGAAGACGTGGCCCAGATGGCCGCCGCAGCGCGCGCAACAGACCTCGACGCGCCGCATTCCCAGGCTCAGGTCTTCGTGCTCGACGACGGCCTCGGAACCAGCGGGCAGCATGAAGCTGGGCC
>PMPH01000082.1 GCA_003161045.1 Acidobacteriaceae bacterium | reverse complement strand
GGGCCGCGTGAGCCAGTTCGGCTCGGTCAAGGTGGAGCGGCTGATGTTCGTCGAGCGCTACTCGCACGTGATGCACATTGTCAGCTCGATCACCGGCCGGCTGCGGCCGGAACTGACCGCCGTCGATGCATTGAGGGCCTGCTTTCCCGCTGGCACACTCTCTGGCGCACCCAAGGTGCGGGCCATGGAGATCATCGAGGAACTCGAACCGACGCGGCGCGGAACCTATGGCGGNNGCGCGGTGCTCTACGCCGATTTTTCCGGCAACCTGGACTCCTGCATCGCCATCCGGTCGATGCTGGCCATCGGCGGCAAGGGCTACGTGCAGGCCGGGGCGGGCATTGTGGCCGACTCGGTGCCGGAGCTCGAACACCAGGAGTCGATCAACAAGGCGCAAGCCATAATCCGCGCCATCGAACGGGCCCGGGAGCTCTAGAGCATTTTTACTAAAGGTATAGAGTCTGGGTGCCCCATCCTCGCCGCGTTCTTGTTTTTGCGGCTAGGGTGGGATACAAGAAACCCACTCTACAGCAATAGGAGAACCTCTCAGGGTGGGAACCGGTCTCGCATTCCAATGGGGCGGGATCAATAATGTGCCGTAGAGCTGTTCGTGCGATTGCCCTGGCCTTTGCAGCGCCAAACGTCCTCTCCGCACTTTCTTGATTTATCCTTAACCAGTGGACCACTTTCGCCGCATCGGCCAACTGCGCCGCCGTCTGACCAAAGCTGGGCTCTCCGGCCTGCTGGTCACTCATCTTCCCGACCTCCGCTATCTCTCCGGATTTACCGGCTCCAGCGCCGCTCTGGCGATTACGCGCCACATGGCCCGGCTGTTTACCGATGGCCGCTACACGACGCAGGCGGCCGAGCAGGTTTCCTCCGCCCAGGTGCAGATTGTCTCCGGTTCACCGGCCGTGGCCGCCGTCGAGTGGCTGGCCGCGCAACCCGGCGTTGAGTTGACCGGCTTCGACCCCTCCAGGACCACTGTCGCCGAACTGGCCCGCTGGAAGGCCGCTCTGCCCTCCCGCCTTCGCCGCGGCTTTCTTTCCGCGCTCGCCGCTCCGCTGGTTGAGCCTCTGCGCCGGGTAAAGGATGAGGACGAACTGACTCTGATGATCGAGGCGGCTTTGATGGGCTGCAAGCTCTTCGATGAGATTCTGAGTTTCATCCGGCCCGGCCTGGCGGAGTTTGAAGTCGCGGCGGAGATCGAGCACCGGGCGCGTCTTCTGGGGGCCGAGGGAATGTCGTTCGAGACTATCGTCGCCTCCGGTCCCCGCTCAGCCCTGCCGCATGGGCTCGCCACGGCCGCGCGGCTGCCTCGCAACGGCTTCGTGACCCTCGATTTCGGTGTTATCCTCAAAGGTTATTGCTCGGACATGACCCGTACCGTCCACTTGGGCAGGCCGAAGGCCAGCGAACGCGCGGCTTATGAGGCGCTGCTGGAGGCTCAGGAGTCGGCGGTCGCCGCGGTGGCTCCGGGCGTAAGCTGCGGAGAGGTCGATGAGGCTGCCCGGAGCGTACTGCGCAGGGCGGGATTGGCGGAGGCCTTTTCTCACTCCACCGGCCATGGCGTCGGCCTGGAGATTCACGAGTCGCCGCGCATTGCCGTTGACCAGCCGGCCAAACTCTTCTCCGGCATGGTGATTACCATCGAGCCGGGAGTCTACCTGCCCGGACGCTTCGGCATTCGCATCGAGGACATGGTGGCGATAACCCGAACTGGAGGTCAGGTGCTCACTCCGGCGCCCAAGGCCCTGATTGAACTCTGATCAAACTCTGACAGAACTTTGATTGAACTTTGATTGAACTCTGATTTAACTCTGATCGAACCCCTCCCGCCTGCTGGCCGGAGAGTCAAGGAACGAATGAAAGCTCAAGACATCGCGGATCTGAAACAACTGATTGAATTCCTGAAGGAATATCAGGTTGCCGAGTTCGACCTGGACCGGGGCGACCTGAAAATTCGGCTCAAGTTCAACCAGCCGGGGGCCTCATCGGCGGGAGCCTCCGATCTTGCGTGCCTGCTGACTGCGGCTCAGGCCGCCGGAGCGCCGCCCGCGGCAGCTCCCGCTGAGCCCGCGGCTCCCGCGAATCCAGAAGTTTCATTGGCCGCGGAAACCGACGTCTGCCTGCACACCATCAAATCGCCCATCGTTGGCACCTTTTACGCTGCGCCCTCGCAAGAGGCCGCGCCCTTTGTCTCTCCTGGCGATCAAGTCGCCAAAGGGCAGGTGGTGGGCATTGTCGAGGCCATGAAGCTGATGAACGAGATCGAGTCGGACGCCAGCGGCGAGGTCGTCAAATGCCTTGTTCCCAGCGGCCAGCCCATCGAGTACGGGCAGCCCCTCTTTTTGATCCGGCTGGGATAAAAAAGACAGTGGAGTTGGCGGAGTCGGAAGATAAGCCCAACGAGCTCCGCTAACTCCACTAACTCTGCTAGGAACACTAGTACCGTGACCGTGTGGTTTGGAATGCCGGCCACGAAAGTTTGGGAGCCCCAGGTCCCGTTTTTGGGACCTGGGAAATTACGAATCCACGCGGCCGCAGTACTAACCCCGCTAACAACGCTAACCCCGCTAACAACGCTCAAAGGGATTTGAATGCTTCGTAAAGTTCTGGTTGCCAATCGCGGTGAAATTGCGTTGCGCATTCTGAGCGCCTGCCGGGAACTCGGCATTCGCACCGTCGCCGTCTACAGCGAGGCCGACCGCGACGCGCTGCACGTGCGTTTTGCCGACGAGGCCATCTGCATTGGCCCGCCACGGCTGGCCGAAAGCTATTTGAATGTGCCGGCGGTCATCTCGGCGGCCGAGATCGCCGATGTGGACGCGATTCATCCCGGCTACGGCCTGCTCAGCGAGAACGCCCACTTTGCCGAGGTCTGCCGCGCCTCGAACATCAAGTTCATCGGTCCGCCGCCGGAGGTGACGCGGCTGATGGGCGAGAAGGAAAAGGCCCGTCAGGCGATGAAAAAGGCCGGGGTGCCCATCCTGCCCGGCTCCGATGGTCTGATCGACACGGCCGATGAAGCGCTGGTATGGGCCACCAAGGTGGGCTATCCGGTCATCCTCAAGGCCAAGGCCGGCGGCGGCGGGCGCGGCATGAGAATTGTGCGCACCCCCGAGGAGCTGCCCGGTCTCTTCCAGGCGGCCAGCAGTGAGGCGGACGGCGCCTTCGGCAACGGTGAGCTCTACATGGAGAAGTTCATCGAGCAGCCGCGCCACATCGAGTTCCAGGTGCTGGCCGACGAGCACGGCAACGTGACCACGCTCTTCGAGCGCGAGTGCTCCATTCAGCGCCGCCATCAAAAGCTGATCGAAGAGGCCCCCAGCCTGCAGGTGACGCCGAAGATGCGCGAGCAGATCGGCCGCACCCTCTGCCGCTGCCTCACCGAGATCGGCTACCAGAACGCCGGTACGGTCGAGTTCCTCATGGACGAGAACCGGCAGCTTCACTTCATCGAAATGAACACCCGCATTCAGGTCGAGCACCCCATCACCGAGGCCATCACCGGCGTGGACATTGTGAAGGCGCAGTTGCTGATTGCCTCCGGGGAGCGGCTGGACGCGATTCTGCCCGCCAAGCTCGAAATCCGCGGGCACTCGATCGAGTGCCGCATCAACGCCGAGCACCCGGAGACGTTCACCCCCTCGGCGGGCAGGATTACGGCCTTCAATCTGCCCGGCGGCAACGGTGTCCGCGTGGACACGGCGCAGTACGCCGAGGGCGTGGTCTCGCCCTACTACGATTCGCTGATTGCCAAGCTGATCGTCCATGGCCGTGACCGCGCCGAGGCCATAGCCAAGATGGAGCGCGCGCTCAGCCAGTTCGTGGTGCGCGGCATCGAGACTTCAATCCCGCTGCATCAGGCGATCTTCGCCGATCCCGGCTTCCGCGCCGGCCACTTCGACACCAAGTTCATGGAGCAGTTTCTGGCCAAAGAGCCTGAATAATCCCAGGTTGCCCCACCCTCGCCGCGTTTTTGTTTTTGCGGCTAGGGTGGGATAGCACGATGCCGCCTTAACTGGAATATAGGTCATGCTCCACTTCGAATTTCACCCCGCACAGGCTGGATTCCACACTGGATTCCAGCCTTTTTTCTGGCCCGGAATCGAAATTTTCCTGAAATTTGCTCTTTTTCACCTATAGTGATGAACAACGCAAACGGAGGGGTGGAAAAGAAGATGAGCATACTTCAGAATCTTCCGGACATCATCGCAGCCATCGGCGGATTGGGAACCGCGGCCTTCGGCCTGGTTGACGCCACCAAGCCATTCGCCGGTGGAGTGAACCGCATCGGCTTCAAGCGGATCGCGGCAGCGGTCAAATCGCTGACGCCCGGCGCGGCGGCCAAAGGGCTCACGCAAGACAAAATTCTCGACACTCTGCGGGCGAACTGGTACAACGGCAAGGACGTCGCCAGCCAGAAGGCCATTGCCAAGTCGCTGATAAAGGTGAGCCTGAACGCGGGCAATGCCACCGCTCTCTCGACGGCCACCGGAGTCGATGCCGGCCTGCTCAAGACCGTGGCGGGGAAGATTGCCAGCGGCGCTGCGCTCCAGCCCAATGAGAGCGACGCCTACGCCCGCTTCGATTTCATCCTCACCGCCTTGCTCGATGAGGCCTATCAGCACTCCGATCAGGCTTACACCAACGGAACGCGCATTCTCGCCTTTGTTTTCTCGCTGCTATTGGCCTTTTTTGGGGGATGGAGCTTGAAAGGCGGCTTTATCGGCGACTATTTGCGCTCGAACGACCTGGGGCTGGCGCTGCTGGTTGGCTTCCTGGCCACTCCGCTGGCGCCCATCGCCAAGGACCTTTCCACCGCCCTGACAACGGCCGTAAACACCATGCAACTGGTGAAGAAGTAGGGCCGCCATGACGCAATTCATCGATCTTCGCCTCGCGCCCGTCGGTGGGGAACTGGCCTCTTCGGCCGCCCTCCATCAGGGCACCTGCCTGCAGGACTATACGAGCCTTCCATCAAGCCAGTTGTTCGCCTCGATCCGCGGCCGCGATGTGCTCATTGCCACCCACGGCTTCAACGTCAACCGCGCCGATGGAATCCTCGACCTGTCGAACTGGGAGAGCCTGCTCCAGCTTCCACAGCCGCACTCTGCCTTTGTGGGCCTGCTCTGGCCGGGCGACTCGGTCTGGGCACGCGGGCTCGACTATCCCGAGGAGCCACGCGTCGCCGACGAGGCCGGCCGCATGACCGCCGCGTTTCTCGACGCTAATTTTCAGGATGCGGCGAGCATCTCCTTTGCCTCTCATAGCTTAGGAGCGCGCGTGGTGCTCGCGACCATCTCCCATCTGAGCCTGCCCGTGCGCCGCCTGACGCTGATGGCCCCGGCCATCGACGACAACTGCCTGACCACGGAGTTCAAGGCCACGGCGGCCAAAATCGGCGCCATCTCCGTCCTCGCCTCGAAAAAGGACGAGGTGCTGTCGATGGCCTTTCCGCTGGGCAATTTCTTTGCCGGCATCATCGACGCCGGCCACCCCTGGTGGCGCGCCGCTCTCGGCCACTGCGGCCCGGTAAAGCCCTGGCCAGTGAACCTTATGGCGCCTTTCGAGATTCCCAACGGCTGGAAGTTCGAGCATGGAGATTACCTCCACATCGACAAGCCCGAGCCGCCCTCGCTGCCGCTTCCGGTCAACGTGCCGCCCCAGGGCTCGCCGCCGCCCCTGCTTTTACCGGACGGCAAACCTGTCCTAGGCTGGCAGGAGGCTTTTTCCTCGGCCTTTGCCTCCACGCGCTTCCGTTAGGGTGAAACGGCCAGAGCAACCGTGGATTCAGGCCACGAATTGAGCTTCAGTTCGGCGGCCCTAGCCACTCTGCCGGCTCGCATTTACTATGAACCTGGAGGTACTGGCCTCAATGTTTACCCCGCAACCGATTGGATTTGTCAGCAGTCCCTTCAAAAACACCGCGGATATTCCCAAGGGGCTGGGCGCCCGGCACGACGAGGAGGGCGAGCTCCGCATCCTGCCCGCATTCGAGCTTGGCCTTACCGACATCGAGGGCTTCTCGCATCTGTTTGTGCTTTGGACCTTCGACCGCTCCGAGGGCTTCGATCTGATTGCCTCGCCGCCCTCCGACACGCGCACCCACGGCGTCTTCAGCACACGCTCCCCGCGCCGCCCCAATCCGATCGGCCTGACGGTTGTGGAACTGCTGGGCCGCGAGAAGGGTGTCGTCCGGGTGCGCGGCGTGGACATGCTCGACGGCACGCCGATTCTCGACATCAAGCCCTACCTTTCAAGCGTTCCCGCCGAAAAACTGCGCCGTGGCTGGCTGGCCGAGGTAGAGGCCAGCAAGGGCTAGACCCTGCCCGTGCTCGTCTCTCTAAGAATCTGTCTAAAAACTGTGTGCTTTGAAGGGGATGGGCTTCAGCCCGTCCGTTGAGAGCAAGGTTGAATCGCCGGCTTTAGCCGCTGAGGGAATGCAAATAGCCGCGGAAACTTCCCTCAGGGGCTAAAGCCCCATCGACTCCCGACTTTTTGACGTACGGGCTAAAGCCCGTACTCTTCGCACCAAACCGGTTTTTTAGGCAGATTCTAAAACAGCAGAGAGTGTAGGCAGCCGCGTGGGCACAGTCCGGTCCTCGCTCCAACTTCCACTGCATTTCGCTACAATATTGGTGACTGCGACGGCGGGAGCTTCAGCCTTGCTCGTCCGCCCAGTGCAACTCCATTTCGTTTCCAAGAAAGTTGATGGTGATCGGAAAATGCATTATCTCCACATTCCGTGGCCCAAGGTCTACCCCATCCTGGATGCATCGTTCATTCCACCCACCCGCCGCGGCGATTTTCTGCTCCGGTTGGGCAGTTCGCTGGCCGACGCGGGTGTGACGATGCTCGAGTACCGCAACAAAACCGGCGCGGAGGCCGAACTGCTGGCCGATGCGGAGATTCTGCGCGCTGAACTGCCTGCCGGGCAGGTAAAGCTGATTCTAGATGATCGCGCCGATCTGGTTGAAAAAGTTGGCTTTGATGGCGCGCACGTGGACGCGGGCGACCTGTCGCCTACCGAGGCCCGCAAGCTGCTGGGGCCAAAGTACATCCTGGGCACCTTCGGCGGCAGCGATGCGTTTTTGCCGGAAATTCTCGAAGAGCCGGTTGATTATTTCTCCATTGGACCGGTTTTCCCCACCCGCACCAAGCAGATTTCCACGCCGCCGATTGGCATCGAGGGGGTGCGTAAGCTGTGCGAAATCGCCGGCGAGAACACTGTGCTGGTTGCGGTCGGCGGCATCACGCTGCCCACGGCGGCCCAGGCGCTCGCTGCCGGTGCCAGGATGGTAGCCGTTGCAGGGGCGATCTTCCGCCAGCCGGATCCGGCGGCCGAGTTTCGCCGCTGGATGGCCGAACTGGGGTGAGGGCTGCCGAAACGCGGTCGCGGTCTTCCGCTCATGCGCCGTGCCGGCGCCCCGGCACACGATTTTTGTGTGTCGGGGCGGAGATAAGAGGCGCATGAACGGACCACCCGGCAGGGAATCGACCGGGATCGCCTCGCCGCTCGGAATCACTCTTCTGAACCGGTTACTGCTGCAGATAGTGGTGGTGATGGTGATGGTGGTGATGATGGGGGTGTACTACCACCACGACCTGCGCCTGCGCCGCAAAAGGCACCGCGAAGCAGGAAACGAGAATCAATCCAAGCAAATACTTTTTCATGACCTGATGATGATCCGCCGCGCGGTTCTTTGCTGAGCCTTTTTGACCTAGCCGCGAAGGCTCGACTGTGTGTGTAGGTCCGCCCATCGTATATGCTTTTTCAAGTGATGAACCCAAATCTCACTTCGAACCAGGAGACCGCCGCGCCGGCCGGCGATCTGGCCGGCAATGCAGCCGGCCAGCCCCGGCTGGTCCAGAGCCTTGGCCTGTTCTCCTCGACCGCGCTGGTCGTCGGCTCGATGGTCGGCTCCGGCATCTTCATCGTCGACGCCGACATTGCCCGCGGCACCAACTCCCCAGCGCTGTTTCTGGGCGCGTGGGTGGTGGCGGCCTTGCTGACGATGATCGGCGCGCTGAGCTACGGCGAGCTGGCGGCGATGATGCCCACGGCTGGCGGCCAGTACGTCTACCTGCGCGAGTCGCTCGGCCCCTTGTGGGGATTTCTCTACGGCTGGACGCTCTTTCTGGTCATTCAGACGGGCACCATCGCCGCCGTCGCGGTGGCCTTCGGCAAGTTTCTCGGCGTCTTTTTCCCCGCCGTCTCGACCACTCACTGGCTCTGGCACATCGCCCACGTCCCCGCGCTCCGGGTGGGGCCGATGGTCGTGGGCAACATGGAGATCGGCGT
>PMPH01000164.1 GCA_003161045.1 Acidobacteriaceae bacterium | reverse complement strand
TGATCGAGCTGCCGCGCGCGGCTCTGACCGCCGACCAGATTGCCGAAGAGGCCGAGTTCTTCAGCTTCGGCACCAACGACCTGACGCAGACCACCTTCGGCATCAGCCGCGACGACATCAACAACTTCCTGCCGGCCTATGTGAAGGCGGGCATCTTCAAGCAGGATCCCTTCGCCACCATTGACCAGGCGGGCGTGGGGCTGCTGGTGGAGATGGCCACGGCCAAGGGGCGCAACACCCGGCCCGACATCAAGCTCGGCATCTGCGGGGAACATGGCGGCGATCCCGAATCCGTCAAGTTCTGCCACAGGATCGGGCTCAACTACGTCTCCTGCTCGCCCTTCCGCCTGTTGACGGCCAGGCTGGCGGCGGCGCAGGCGGCCCTCCAGGAGAAACAGGAGGGGCAGGAGCAGCACACCAACAGCTAACCAGCCCAACCGGCGAAACCATCAGGGGCGCGGCCAGACGGCTGCGCCCTTGCCGCGTCTGGGGTTGCCCAGAAGGGGCTTGCCACCTTACTTCTCCACGCTCTCAAGAGCGAGACCCGCGGTTGCCCGGCTCCCGGCTATTCGTTCTCCTTCCCGGCGCGCAGCTTTTCAAGGACGTGCGCGAGATTGTTGGTAGCCCCGGTGTACATCGGAAAGTGATTCTCGGGCGTGAAGACTTGCAGCGCCAGCCGGAAAGACTCGGCCGCCTCCTCCAATTTCCCCATCGACTCAAGCGCATCGCCGAGGTTGTTTTGCGTCCCGGCCCACTGGAGCGGAACCTTCTCCCGCGTCCGTTCCTTGAGCGCTTCATGGAAGGCCGCGACCGCGGCTTGCAGGCGTTCTGTACCACTCTCACGCTCGCCGAGTCTCGCGAGCGCAGCGCCGAGGTTGTTTTGCGTCGTGGCCCACCAAAGCGAAACCTTCTTCCGTGTCCGTTCCTTGAGCGCCTCGCGGTAGGCCGCGACCGCATCTTCCAATCGTTCTGTCCCACTCTCGCGTTCGCCGAGCGTCGAGAGCGCATTGCCGAGGTTGTTTTGCGTCATGGCCCAGTCGAGTGGAACCTTCTCTCGTGTCCATTCCTTGAGCGCCTCGCGGTAGGCCACAACCGCGGCTTCCAATCGTTTTGTCGAACCCTCACGCTCGCCAAGAGTCCGGAGCGCATTGCCAAGGTTGTTTTGCGTCCCGGCCCAGTCGAGCGGAACCTTCTCTCGCGTCCATACCTTGAGCGCCTCGCGGAAGGCTGCAACCGCGGCTTCCAGGCGTTTTGTCCCACCTTCTCGCTCGCCGAGCGTCCCGAGCGCAATGCCGAGGTTGTTTTGCGTCGTGGCCCACTGGAGCGGAACCTTCTTCCGCGTCCATTCCTTGAGAGCCTCGCGGAAGGCCGCAACCGCTGATTCCAGGCTTTCCGTCCCGCTCTCTCGCATGCCGAGTCTCCCGAGCGCTGTGCCGAGGTTGTTTTGCGTCATGGCCCAGTCGAACGGTACCTTCTCCCGCGTCTGTTGCTTGAGCGCCTCACGGTAGGCCGCAGCCGCAGCTTCCAATCGTTCTGTCCCACTCTCGCGCTCACCGAGTCTCCAGAGCGCATTTCCGAGCTTGTTTTGTGTCGTGGCCCATTCGAAAGGGGCGCTTTCCTGCGCATACTCCTTGAGTGCCTCGCGGTAGACTGCGATAGCTCTGATGAGCGCATCCGAGTTACCGTGCTGTTCTCCAATCGCGAGTTCTGCATCTGCGTAGGAGCGCAGCAGGAGCCCGCGCTGGTCCGGTCCCATGGAGGGAGGGAGATTCGCGACAATTTTCCTGAGTTTTTCAGCCACAGGGATGAGCACATCGGCGACGTACTTGCCTGCGTTCAAGGCGGGTAGGGCAAGCTGGGCAGCGATGGCGGCAAGAGCTGTGGCCAGTTCGGAGCCGAAATCCGGCGCGAGGAGCATCTTCTCCGTGAAGTTGAACCGCATTTGCTCCGCGCCATCGTGAGCGCGGGAGGTGAACCGGATTTCCACGAGCTTGGAATCCTGGATGATTTGGCCCCAGATAAGCAGGTCGCCCTGGTACTTCTTGTGATTGAGATATTTATGGCCCTGCCGGTTGGCGGCGAGCGCGTCATCTTCCGGGTCGCCCTTCTCCTGCGCGCGGGGTCCAATTCCGGCGCGGAGAAGCTGGACGCTGGCGCCCAATTGCTGCCTGAGGGAGAGTAGGATATGGTTGCGGTGCGAACCCTCCTTGTCGTCGCCCTTGAGTTCCGCAACATAGATGGCCAACTTGCCCGGCTTGGGCTTGCCGTCCGGATGTCTGCGGCGTTCCCAGCAGAGGTTCCAGAGCGAGAAAAGAATGGCGAAGGCTATCCAAAGCAGGAGGGCTACAATTGCCGAGAGTGCCAACAGAATTGATGTGTGTTGCTGCTCTGTTGTCGCTCTCGACTTGATCGCATCCGGCAGCTTTCCCCAGAGGTCGAATACGAGGCTGATAAAAAAGAGAATCGCCGCAATCGCCGGAGCGAATAGAGCCGCGATGGCTTTGGGATCGAGGAAGATGTCTTGCAGACGCTTCCTGGGTTGATCGGACGGCACGGGGCACACCTCAGGACTGCGGGACGGCTATACTCTCCATCATGGCACGCGAAGAGGATGTGCGTCAGTTCTTATCTGTGGGCATTTATAGGTACGAGAGGGTGTTACAGCCGTGTGCCGCAGGTCTGGATTTTGGACCTGGGAAGGCTTCGCTGCCGAGGCTGTCTGCCGCACCGCAGGATACCCTCCGCTGGCGCACTAATCTATATCAACTGTGAGAAAACCCTGCCAACCGTATGGCGCGGGGCTCTGGCGAAGGAAGACAAGACCAGCAGGGGTTTCAGGCAAAGGAAAAGCCGCCGATTGAGCGGGCTTAAGCAGAAATTGATTGGTAGCGCTACCGNNGAACCCGGGTTTTAAGATTGAGAATCTAGCAGCCTAGCAAATGGATTCAATCGCTTACAGCCATTTGTGACCATACTGTGTACCGCCATGTGTACCACAAATGAAAAAACAGGCTATTGGACGGCTTCGCTGGCCTGTGGGAACGCGGCGGCCAATCCCTCTGCCACGTTGCGCGTCTGGTACTCCACAAACTTCTCGAATCCGGCAGCAACGTGCGTCTCTGTGACGTGGATGTAGTACCGGGCGGCCACGGACGGCGAACTGTGCCCCATGAGCCGGGCCAGAGTGAAACGGTCCATGCCAGACTGTGCGGCGCGGGTTCCGAAGGTGTGCCGCCAGCAGTAGAACTCGAACGTGTCCAGACCAGCGGCCTCAATCGCGGTTTTGTGCGGGTGCTGTACAGACGTGATGTGCCCTGAAATGCCCGCCCCAGCAAACACAAACGCGGATTGCTCCGCCTTCGCCTCTGCCGCTCTCTTCCGCCTCTGTAGAACCTCGGCAGCCCGTGGCGTGAGGGGAAGGCTACGCTGGGCGCTGTCCGTCTTGCCTTGGCGGACGTGGACCACTCCATGCGGGCATTCTGTGCGGACCGTCAAGTCCACGTCGGCCCATTTCAGCGGGAACAGTTCGCTGTTGGGGCGCATCCCGGTATCGACCGCCAGAATCGTTGCGTCCCGCAGATTCTCGGAAGCCTTCGCCAGATACTTGGCCTCTTCCGCAAAGCTCAGAACACGGTCACGGCCTTTGGGTTGCGGCAATTCATGGATGGTGGGCGTGTGCTCCAGTCTGCCCCACTCCACGGCAAGGTGGAGAATCCGCCGCAACGTGCGCAGATCGCCGTTCACGGTCACAACGGAATTCTCCGGCACCTCTTGCCTGTGCCGGGCGTAGCGGCTCACTGTCTCGCCTGTAATCGCGTCCAGCGGGGCGTCTGCAATCGCGGCGAACGTCAGAAGCCTGTCCAGACACACGCTGTAAAAGGTGTGCGTCCCCGGCTTTGTGTTCGTCTTGACGTATTGCAGGAATTCCTTGGCGAAGGCCCGGAAGATCGGCGGGCCGATAGTTGCCGCCTTCGGCCATGGATCATTCGGGTGAATCTCGCCCAGCCTCAGCGCCCGGCGGTGTTCCTCTTCCACGCCCTTTGCCGCGTTCCTGTTCTGTGTCTTGGCCGACTGCCGGATGCGGAAGCTCTCCACCGTCCCGTCTGCCTGTTTGATGGACCATCGGAAGTTGTACCAGTAGACCTTGCCGCGCTTGTAGAGCATAGTTGCGCCTCACTTCCTCTCGGGTTCGGACTTCGGTTTGTTCTTGCTGCCCTTCGGCCTTCCGCCCAGCTTGCCGTTGGCGCGGGACGATGCGGCCTTGCGTTTGGTCGTCACCTCTCCACGGCAAGCGGGACAATAGCAAACAAGCTCGACTTTGTGAATCGGACACTTCATGCTCCAGATAATACCTAACGTGCTTGATTATTTCAAGGGTCTATTGTACGTGCTGGTTTTCCATGCCGGATGGCCCAGCTTCGTCTCGGGCAATGCTCTCTTCAATGCCCACCAGATCACAAGTCAAACACACATACTTTCCGAGATTGTTCTGCCTGTAAAGGGCGAAGCTCCCGCATCTTGGGCATTTCGGAAAGGCTCTCCGTCGCAAGTCCGCCGGTTGGCCGCGTCCTGTTGGGGGCGTAGATGAACAGTTCTCACTAGGGAAGTTTTCGCCATTCTCACTAGGGCGAATCCCCGCAATGATTCTCACTAAACCACTAGTTAGGAGTGTTGGTGGTTTAGTTAGAGTCTTTGTTTCTGTCTGGCTCGTGTTGTCGATCAGACGGTACTGCCCGGCGAGTCTGTGAGCAAGGTACTGCTCCACTGGCGTGAGAAAACCCTTCCTCACGGCCTCTTTCCGGTAGCCGGATACAGAGGTCCAATGAACGCCCATCAGTTCGCCTATGCGTTCGATGGGCAGCGCAATCGGCAAGCCAGGGCGAGCATTCTGGAGATGCCTGCAAAGCGCAAGAAACTGAGCTTTACGGGTTGGATAGCTCTTCGCTTGAGTCGCCTGCCATGCAAGTTCCAACGGGTCCGGGCCGCCCACCGGGTAACGAGTCATGCTCGCTGCAATTTTGCGAACCTCTTTTTCCTCCAACGGCGGTTGGCAGTGGTGGACGTTGTAGGCGAGCAACTTGTCCTCTAACTCTGCCAACTCCGCTCTCCTGCGCCGCAACGCGCCGCCGTATCGTGCCAACCCATCATTACGCTTGCCTTCGGTGAGAATGCCGAAGCGTTCTGGACGCGAGACAGAGGGCTTCTCCGTCTTGTCGGCCAGCAGTTCAATCATCCAGGTTGGGGCGTCCGCCACTGGCCGCTGGGGTTCTACCCACTGATAGGGTCGTCCTGTCTCATGGATGGACGGCGCGACAATCACATAGCCGCCAGCGGCGCGAATGTCTAGGCATTGGCCCAGCTTGCTTGCGCTACAACGAATCTCGCAGCCCGCCGGGTACTTGAACCATCGGTGTTCCCCGCCGTCCACACGTCCGGTCTGTGATGTGAGCGTATCGGGGAGCGGCCAGTGTTGGCCCTCCAAAGTGGCCAGCGAAGCTCTGCCCTTCTCCCCGTCCACATCGAGGACGAACACGCCCGAACCCTTCCCGGTGGCAACGGCCCAATTGCAGCCGGGATACTTCGCTGCCCATTTTCGGATAGTCGCCAGATCGGACGTTGCTACCGTCTGCCAGCCTTTCAGCCGTGGCACCTTGGAGCGCGGGGCACACGGAAACAGTCTCCAACCGCGCTCCGCCAAGCGTTCGGCCTCTTCAATCAGGGCAGCGGCGGCCTGTTGTGTGGCCGCCATGCCTAGCGTGTCTCTACTGCTGCGGGAGCGGATAGCCTCTGCTCAATCCAAAGATCGAGATCGGATTTTCTATAGCGAACTAGTTTTTCGCCAGCGCGAAAGTAGCGCGGTCCCTTTTCCTGAGAACGCCACAACCTCAAAACGGCTGCGCTGATTCCGATATAACGCGCGGACTCACGTTCACTCAGTGCTGTTCTAGCTTGTTGTTCAACCATGTGCTCAATTCCCTCCACTGAGCACATCATCCGTCTAATTCGCAGGTATTGCACCGTGGAGAATCGGAGTAGGGAATTCTTCACAGGGGGGACCAGACTAGCCGGTATGAACCTTTCGCCGGGACTTCAAATAGGACTCGACTCCCTCAAGGCTGAGGTTTATGCCTTCGGCTCTCAGTACACAATGTATTTCGAGATTGCTTTTGCCGTCAGCGTCCAGTTGCCAAATGCGCTCGGCCAGTTCCTCGTTGCGCTTTCGACCGGCCTGTCCTTTTGGTACAAGAAGTTGAGAGAACCCTTGAGCTTCCTGCTTGAGTCTCTTGCGATACGCCTTCCACTTGGCTGGAATAAGTTGCAGGATTCGCTCGTATTCGTCCTTTGCTCTACAAACCTCGTCAAAATTGTTGCACCACTCCTGAATATCGTCTGGAGACAACGAGCCAAAGCGCGTCTGAAAGAACCGCTGCATCCAAGCGGGCTTAGATGCAAGGAATTCCTCAAGTTCTTTTTCTGGATTCTTGGACACTTGCGCCACCTCCCGAGTGGCATCCCGGAATTAATGAGATCGGCGGGGCAAGCCGGGAAAGCCTGCCCATTCGGGAGCTACCCTAGCCGATTAAAGAGAATCATATCTCGTTCGGATTGCTTACGAGCGTGCAATTCTGGCGTGTGATAGATTCAGTGCAACAGAAAACCCGCCTTCGCAGGGCGGGCCTTCGGTTCGCACATTGCCAAGCGAATCATCGCATGGAGTGTGCCAAAGATGCAATCCGCTAATCCTGCTTCTTGTCAAAACGGGCAAGCAACTCCTGAAGTGTTTTGGTCGGCTGAGTATTTTGCGCAAAGGATTTCTGCAATTCTTCCTCAGTTAGAATCCCTTTTGCGACTAACAATTGCCTCAGAGCCATTGATTGCTGAAGGGCCTGAACCGCAAACTGCATCGTCTGCGAGATGACGGGGAGCATCGTGGCGAATTCGCCGCTGATGGGTTTGTTAGGGTCCATGCGTGGTTTCCTTTCGATTGCGCTATGATAACGCCATGAAGACGCCGCCCGACAATCCAGAACTCGCCAGGACGCGCCCGCACTCGGCCGGCACCCGTTTCCCCTTTCGATAGTGCCGGAGCCTCACCAGCGGGCAGGCAGCCCGATTGGCGGGGCATCCCGTGGCCGTTCTACTTTGAGCTTTGAATGAATCCGGTTGCCACCCATCCGATTGCGCGAACTGCGCCCCACTGAATGAAAAATCCAAGGATGGGGAAGAGCGCAATCAAGAGATACTCCCATGCGACTGGTGCGGGTGTCGTCGAAAAGAGATTTTGTCCATCGTCGGTCTTGATCCATTCAACCTGATAATTTTTGCTCCAGTAGATCGTTTTGATTCCGCCGCTGTTGATTTCGGACATTGGAACATACTGCTCATCGCCGCATTGATTGTCTGTGTGTCCATCGGCGCACGAAATCTCAAGGGAACGGCGTGCCTGTTGGGCAACAGGGGAACCAGCCAACTGCTCAAACTGCCGATGATCCGCTCTTTGGCGCATGACGGATTGCAGTTGTGCGTATGAAAACACTCCGCCAAGAATCGCGCCCACTACTCCGAAGAGCAACGCCAGCCGTCGCGTTCCTTCCCTGAGATTCATCGCAGCCTTCCCGGTCCAAATAGGCCCGACTTCTACCGCTCGCCGCCCGTTTGATAGCAGGTGAATGAGATTACATTCCGCGTGCAGCGCCAGCTTACAAGCTTGTACTCTGGCTGCACTTTTCGACCATAGAACGTGACCTCCATTTTATGTTCCGGCCCATCGTCACAAGAAATAGAGGACATGGCATAGCCAATTTCTTTGCGCGAAAGGGCCGCGCCGTCACTATCCAGCGTGGCTGACCAGCACTCCTTGCTCTCGCCCACGAGCCAATCGCTTCGGACTGAGATTACCGTCTCTTCCCGGTGCGAAATCCAGCCGCTTTCATCCATCCAACTGAATAGCCCATATGCCAATAAAATGAGGAAGAATGCAAGGGCGCAGAATTGAGCGATCTTCCAAACTACGGATAATCCCTCTCCAAGCGCTGTGAGTCCTCTCCCAATGGAACTGATCCTCTGTACGGACCTCTCGCCAGTTGTCGGCTCCGCTCTGTATCCGAAAAGCTGCACCTTGCCCCTCCACTTTAACGCCTTCAGATCGCCAAAGAGTGTATGCGCTAAATATAGCGCAAAGGCTAACCCGATGATGAACGCATGGCAAAGGACATCTGTGCGGCGACGGGTGAGCGGATCAGGAAACTGCGCCGCGCCCGGAAGTGGCGGCAGATTGACCTTGCCGAGCAGTCCGGCGTCCATGAGGTGCATATTTCAGACTTGGAGCGTGGTACACGAGAACCAGGGCTGCGCACCCTCAGCAAGATCGCCTCTGCTCTGGAGACTACGCTCTCGGACTTGCTGAAGGGATTGTAACGCTGCCCGGCTTATCGGAAAGGTTGCCAAGGGGCTGAAAACGAGTCTGCCGGAACTCTTCCACCGTCTCTGAATTCAATCTGCCATTCCTTCGCACTCAAAGCACCCGTTTCCGGTTTCCCTCCGCAGTATCACACTTTTACGTCTACTTTACGCATATTTCTGAGAACGAATTCGACGCCTGAGTGTGCCGGGAAGGGCTTCACACATCGTCTAATTGCCTGAGACTGGGCAAACTATCCGGGTTGTGAAGCGGCGCGGGTGCCAGCCAATCCGTCCAATTATTGGACTCCAACAATGCGCCGTCTACAGAGGCAGGGCCAGGGGGGAGCCATACCTTCATTTCTCTCCCTTACCGTGCCGGGAATCCCGCCAGAACTGTTCTAGCGCCCCGATACGCCCCAAGTAGGACAGAAGGGCAAGGACGGCTTGCGGACGCTCACAGGCCGCTCTCTGTGCGTCTGGGCAGGATTCCTGCTTCATTGCCAACCCTGCCAGCGGGCCAGGGGCAAACCACCGGAGAGCAGGGACGCGGGATCGCTGGCCACCTGTTCAATTTTTTGTTCTCAATTTTTTTGCTCTAATTTTTTTCTGGCCGTGAATGAGCAAAATCCGTCAGAGGCATCGCGGGGGCAGGGGGTGCCGACAACCTCAAGACTCCGGCAAGCGGGCCAAGGCAGCCCGCCAGAACCCACGCGGTCAGGAGTGCAATTATTGCACTACGCTCTGGAACGCTCACCGCGCCCGCAACGTCCCCCCGGCAGGGCCGGAAAGCTCTGTGTACCATTTTGTGTACCACTGTGACCGCTATTTGCCGTTAGGGACCGCCAGCAGGTTTTTCGGGCAAAGGAAAAGCCCGTTGATTTAACGGGCTTTAGCGGGAATTGATTGGTAGCGCTACCGGGAATCGAACCCGGGTTTTAAGATTGAGAATCTCACGTCCTAACCCCTAGACGATAGCGCCACGCACCTGCAGTAAGCGGCCGTTACCGGCCACTTATTTACTGTAACAAAAAACCGGCTTGCTGCCAAAGTCGCTGAGGGCCAGCGCGTCGCCGCTTCAGATTCCCAGCTTGCGGACTTCGTCGTTATAGTACTTGCGGTAGAGGATTTCCCACTCCTGCGAGCCTTCCAGGATGATCTTGCGCTGCGAGGCGATCTTCTTCCGGGCGGCTTCGTCGATGCCGGCCTCCTGGGTGAGCAGGGCGGTGAGCGCCGTGCGCGCCTCCTGGCGGATGGTGTTGCGATCCTCAAGGAAGCCGACCTCGTCAATCTCGGCCAGGGTGTCGGCCACGGTGTGGGCCAGCTTGTTGAGCTTGTCGGGGCTGATCCTCATAGCACCGCCTTGTACTTTTTGGCCAACTCGGTCTTCACCTTTTTGAACATCTCGGCATACTGCGCGCCGGATTTACGCATTTCCTCGGAGTAGGTGTCCAGAATCACACGCACCTCCTCGTTGATGCGGTCTTCAAGGGAAAGCTCTTCGGTCAGCCCCTGGGTGACGCGCCCTTCGACCACCTTCAGGTTGCTGGTGGTGATCATCTTGGCGTCAATGAGGTGCTTTACCGTCCGGCGGGCAAGGTATCCGATATAATCGCGGGAAAAGATCATGGAGAAGTCTCAGGATACCGCATTGGGCCGCGCTCTGTACACCGGCGAGGCTTCCACTCCCAAAAGTTGAATCAGGCCACGGCTCCCTGTCCGTCCAGTAGCATCATCAGTTCTTCCCACTCGGCGGTGAGGGCGGCCAACTGCTCGCGCAACTCACCGGCCAGCGTAAGCAGCCGCTCGGTTTCAGCGGCCGAGACGTAGACGGCCAACTGCTGCCCGGTGTGGGCAATCGCGGCCTCGACGCGGGGGATTTCCTCTTCCAAAAACGCGCAGCGCTCTTCCATCTGCTTCTGCCGGATGGGATTCAGGCGCCGGGGGCGGTCCTTTGCTGTGTCCGTGGACGACGAGTCGCCCTCGGCGTCAGAATCACTCCCATTTCCGTCAGCGGCCGTGGCGACAGGCTCCTGCTGCTTCGGTTTGGAGGCCGGCTCGACTGGCGCGGCAGCGTCAGTCTGCGCCTGTTTCCAGCGCAGGTAGTCCTCGTAGTTGCCCTCGTGGCTGGTGACCGCGCCGCCTTCGACCTCGAGCACGCGCGTGGCCAGCCGGTCGATGAAATCGCGATCGTGAGAGACGAAGACCACCGTGCCGCTGAAGGCCGCGAGAGCGTCTAGCAGCACGTCCTTGGCGCGCATGTCGAGGTGGTTGGTGGGCTCGTCGAGAAGCAGGAAATTCGAGGGCGAAACCAGAATCCGCGCCAGCGCGTAGCGGTTGCGCTCGCCGCCCGACAGAACGCCGAGCGGCTTGAAGACATCGTCGCCGCGAAAGAGAAAGCAGCCCAAGAGCGACCGCAACTCGAGCTCGGGCACCTTCAGCGCGGCGCGGCTGATGTCGTCCAGCATCCGCGACTCACCATCGAGCACCTTGTACTGGTCCTGGGCAAAGTACTCGCCGACGACGTTGTGGCCCAGCTTGATGTGGCCCGCGGTGGGAGCCTCGACGCCGGTCAAAAGCCGGATGAGCGTGGACTTGCCCGCGCCGTTGACGCCCACCAGGGCCACGCGGTCGCCGCGCTCGATGGAGAAGCGCACGCCGTTGAGCACCTGCTTGGAGCCGTAGCTCTTTGAGAGCCCTTCGGCCTCCACCACCATCCGCCCCGAGGGCGGCGGCTGGGGAAACCGGAAGTGGATCACCGGCTCGGCTTCTGGGATTTCAATGCGCTCGATCTTTTCCAGCTCTTTCATGCGGCTTTGCACCTGCCTGGCCTTGGTGGCCTGGGCGCGAAAGCGGTTGATGAAGGCTTCCAGGTGCTCGATCTGGATGCGCTGGTTGCGGTAGGCGGCCTCCAACTGCGCCCGCCGCTCGTCCTTCTGGCTGAGGTATTTTGTGTAATTTCCCTGGTAGATATTCAGCCGCTTGTTCCAGATCTCCACGGTCCGGTCGATGGTCACATCGAGAAAGTAGCGATCGTGGGAGATGAGAATGTAGCCGAAGGGATAGGTCCTCAGGTAGTCCTCGAGCCAGTTGCGGGTCTCCAGATCCAGGTGGTTGGTGGGCTCGTCGAGCAGGAGCAGATTCGGCTTGGCCAAGAGCAGCTTGGCCAGCGCAATGCGCATCTGCCAGCCGCCCGAGAACTCATCGGTCTGCCGGGACCAATCTTCCTTGCCGAAGCCCAGGCCGGTCAGCACCGCGCCCACCTGCGCGTCCAGCGCGTAGCCGTCGAGCGAATGAAAGCGCTCCTGGAGCAGGGAGTAGCGCTCGGCCGTGGTCTCGTACTCGGGGCCTTCGTGGTCCAATTCAGCCAGTTGCCCGCCGAGCCGCTCGACCTCCTGCTCCATCTCTCGCAGTTCGTCGAAGACCGTCAGGCACTCCTCGAAGACCTTCCTGCCGGCCAGTTGCAGGCCCTCCTGGGGCAGGTAGCCGATGCTCATGCCGCGGGTCTGCTCGACGGCGCCGTAGTCCAGCGTCTCCAGGCCGGCCAGCACCTTCATCAGCGTGGATTTACCGGTGCCGTTGGCGCCGACGAGCGCGGTTTTTTCGCGCGCGCGGATCAGCCAGTTGGCATCCAGAAACAGAACTCGCGGCCCAAAGCGCTTGCCGGCATTTTGTAGGGAAAGCATCTGTTCCTATTCTCGCAGACCACCTGCGGCGAGACTGACTTTGCCGCCGCGCCTATGCGCTGTTTCGACGCGTTCATCTTGCGCTACCGCGTGGAGTTGGTTCTTTCCTTCTCACTTGTCGCCGCCCCCATTGGAGCCGGAGATGATAAGTTGTTTATAAACAAAGCCACCCACTCAACAGGAGATGGAATGAAGGGTAGTTCTAGCAACCGGTTGCCGATTTTGCCTCTGGCCGCCCTTACCTTGGCGGCTCTATTTCTGCAAGGCTATCATCTGGGAGTGGACGACGCGGAGGTCTACATCCCGGCGGCCAAAAAAGCTTTCAATTCGCAGCTTTACCCCTATGCGACTGAATTCTTTCTCTCGACAGGACATCTGTCGCAGTTCCGCCAAATCCTGGCTTGGACGGCGCGGCTGACGCATCTCTCCATGGATTGGACGATCCTGGCCTGGTACGTTGCCACGTTGTTCGGCATGATGGTTTCCTGCTGGCTGTTGGCTTCCGTCTGTTTCCAGTCGGCGCGGGCGTGACGGTGCTGCTCACCGCGGCCATTCATCCGCAGATGACAGCCTATCTGATCGTTTTGACGGGCATCTTGTGGCTGCTGGAGCACGGCAACAAGAAAGTTGGTAAACAGGAGCCCGTGCTGGCGGCGATTGCCGGGCTTCTCCCCGGCGGCTTTCACCTGGCTGCGGCGACTGGCCCCTACCGCGAGGCTCTCTATTCGCGCCACTATGCTTTCCTTTACGACTGGAGCTGGGATGACTGGATCTGGATGCTGGCTCCGCTGGCTGTTCTGGCCTGGTTTGGGAAGAGTAAGTTGCGCGGAACCCTGCCGGGGTTCGCGCGGTTGAGCGCCGCCATGGTCCCCTTTGGGCTGCTGTCGCTTGCCGGCGGACTTCTGATCTCCAGTTCGCATTCCTTCGATATGTTCGCCCGCCTGCAGCCTCTTCGCCCCTTTCACCTGATCATCCTTGTCTTTATGCTTCTGCTGGGCGGGTTGATCGGCGAATACACGGCCAAGAGGCATTCATGGGTGGCGGCGGCCATTATCGTACCGCTCGCCCTTGGTATGTCCTACCTCTCCCATGAGCCCTATCCCAACAGCCCTCAGGTCGAGTTTCCCTCTGCGACCAGTTCGAATGCGTGGGTCAACGCCCTGCTTTGGGTGCGGGAGAATACGCCTCAGGATGCGGTTTTTGCGGTTGATTCACACTACTTCCTGGATGCGGGCGGGGACCTTCATGGCTTCCGCGCGATTTCCGAGCGCTCCTCCCTCGCCGATTACCAAAAGGACGGCGGAGTGGTTTTTCTCTTTCCAACTCTTGCCGGGGAATGGAAGCAAATGAGCAATGCGACTTACGGTCTCAACCATTTTCAAGCCCCGGAGTTTCGCTGGCTGCAACAGCAGTACCCGGCTGTCTCCTGGACCATTGTGCATGGAGCCGCTCCCAAGGAGATGAACTGCCCTTATCAGCAACGGGGATACGCGGTTTGCCGACTGGAAGACTTGCCGCCGCAGCAGCGGATCGAAGTGCCCCAAGGGATGGCGAACTGAATCGATGCACCAGGCGGCCTTTGCCGCTATCCTCCCCGGCCTTGATCTTCTCCTAGACCAAGCGTATTAGGACTTGCTCTCTACGACTAAATCTCAACCGGTGCTGTGGTTTTCTCCATTCCCAGATGGCGGTGTGGCGTTGCAGAACGCTCGGCACACTCCAAATGCCTGATTCCTGCTCGAATTCACTTCTCTGCCTCATCCTTTTGTTTTCTTTCTGCTCCCAGGGCGGGAAACCGCGCAGTTTCGCCTCGACTTCCGGTACGATACAGGAAGCACCTATTGCAGAATGAGCCTGANNGACGCCCTCGAATGGAAGGCGCTGCAAGAAGCTGCGTCTGCCGACGAGGCCGACGACGAGGAGGCCCAACCTCTGCCCATGGCGAACGGGGAGTTCGCCTACCTCGAACAGGAATCGATCCCGGAACCGAGCCCGGACGCGGTCCTGGAGCCGGTTCTAGCGGATTCCATTCCGGAGGAGTTGGCCAGCGTTGCCACCGAACTTTCCACGGCGGGGGAGGAATCTGGCGAAGGCTCGCCTACTGCAGCCGCAGAGGCTGTGGCCAACGCTGAATCCGAAGCCCGGCGGCTGGCGCGGCTGCGTGACCGCGAGGTCCGCGCCNNCGGCGCTCAAGCTCTCGCTGCCAGCGCTGGAGACCCTGGCCGTCATCGCCTACAAGCAGCCGGTCACCGCGCCCGAGGTCAACGAAATTCGCGGCGTGGATTCCTCCGGCGTCTTCGGCTCGCTGCTGGCCCGCAAGCTGATCTCGACGGCTGGCCGCAAGCCGGTCATCGGCCGGCCCATCCTCTACAAAACCACCCGCGAGTTCCTGCTCCGCTTCGGCTTGAAGGACGTCTCCGAGCTGCCCTCGATAGAAGAATTCGAGAAGATGGCCGCCAGCGAACTCGACGAACCCGAGAGCAGGGAAGAGCCGGCGCAAGAGCCGCCGAATCCTGCCACGGGCCCCGAATTCGACGAAACCGCCAGCGAGGAGTTGGAAGACTCGACGGTCGACGGCCTGGAATCGCAAACGGAAACCACTGAACCCACTGAGACCGCCGAGACGGCGGTCAGCAACGAACCCACCAACCCCGCAGAGGCCGCTCCTGCTGCGCCTCCTCCCACAGAGCAGGAAGAAACTGAGACGTTCCCCAATGAAGAATGAGACCGACGACCTCCGCAATGAAGCGACCGGCCCAGAATCCAACGCAGCGGCCGAGCCCGAAGCCATCGAAGTAAACGGCCCCGAATCCCTCCAGCCGGAGTTAGAAGCCGCGCCCAATACCGCCATCGAGGCCGCGGAGGAGAAAGAACTCCAAGCGGAAGATGAACTCGAAGCCGAAGGGGTTGAAGCCGAGTCCGAGGCTGAGGGGGAAAACGAGGCCGAGAACGAAGTCGAAGCCGAAGACGGCCCCGAGCCTGAATCCGAGTCAGAAGACAGTCCCGAGCCTGAACCCGAGTCGGAAGACAGTTCTGAGTCCGAGGTTGACTCCGAAGTTGTTTCAGAGCCCGAAGAAGAGGAGTCCGAGCCCGACGCTAATCCCAAGCCGCGCCCTCCCGCCAAGCTGGAGCGGCTGCAGAAGATTCTGGCGGCTGCCGGGGTGGCCAGCCGCCGCCGCGCCGAGGAACTGATCGAGCAGGGCCGCGTCCAGGTCAACGGTAAGATCGTCACCGAGCTGGGAACGAAAGCCGACGCCGGCCGCGACCACATCCGCGTGGACGGTAAGCTGCTGCAAGGGGCTGAGCGGCTGCGTTACTTTGTCCTCAACAAGCCCAAGGGTTTCGTCACCACCGCGAAGGACCCCGAGGGCCGGCCCACGGTGATGCAGTTCTTCGACAAGATGAAGGAGCGGCTTTACCCCGTCGGCCGCCTGGACTACATGAGCGAGGGGCTGCTGGTGGTCACCAACGACGGCGATCTGGCCAACCGGCTGACCAAGGCCTCCTCGGGAGTGGAAAAAACCTACCTGGTCAAGGTAGCCGGCCAGCCCACCGAGGCCGAACTCGACATTCTGCGCGGGGGCGTCGCCATCGAGCGCGGCAAACCCGGTTCGAGCAGGGTGCGCACCTCGCCGGCTCGCATCCGCCAGGTCCGCCAGGGCGACAATCCCAGGTACGAGGTCATTCTCATAGAGGGCCGCAACCGCGAACTGCGCAAGATGTTAGAGGAAGTCGGCCACTTTG
>PMPH01000073.1 GCA_003161045.1 Acidobacteriaceae bacterium | reverse complement strand
GGTGCTTCTCCACAATTTTCGCCGAAGATTGGAGTAGGGGTATCAGGTTTTCGATGATCGTTGTCTTGCCACAGCCGGACGGGCCTAAGATGCAAACGGTTTCGATGGTCCTTGGTGAATAGCGAACCTCGCCTTCTCCCGCGTAGTGCCGGACGATAGAACAAGCGCTGCGAATCGGCTTACACAGCAGACTACGCAGGGCAAGACAAGTACGAAGCGATCTGACGCAGGCGTGTATCTTTTGGCGGTCGCCACCAATCACTGAATCCACCAATCGAGTTACAGCCTTCACCCCAAACTGCGGCAACAGAGCAGCAATCACCTCGCATCTGTTGTCTGCAAACCTCCGTTGCACCTGGGGGAAGTACTTCTCCTTTATCCGCCCTCCAATGATCAGGCTAGTCAGCAAAGAGATGATCGCTTCGTGAACCGGGGATGGCACGAAGAAATGTATATTGCCCGCCTGGCGCGGCTGGGAGGCCTGCAGCACAGCGTCTACAGAAAGGTACGGCAGTCCCTTCCAGCTCAAGCTCAAGAAAAAATCGACCTGGAACGAGCGTCCTCCTGGAGTCGCACAGATGCCCTCCACGAACACGGATGCCACGTGGGGGTGCCAGCAATAGCCGACGATTCGCACGCCTTTAACGGACCGAAGCGCATGCATGGCACACGGCAGATCGGATCTAGAAATCAGGAAATCAATATCTCCGCCAACATTTACGCCGGGAAATCCTTCATAATTTCGCAAAACACATGGACGCAGTCCTTCCCCCTCAAGCGCCTGGGTTAGTGCTGCAAGAAATTCACTAAACAACAGGACTGCCGGTTGCCTGAGGGAGGGCGTGCTCACAGCCTGTTCCACGCGCTTTTGCATGATTCATCCTTCAAGAGGATCCGTTGGCGCTTTCTGATATTGGAAAGACGCCGATTACGAACGGCGAAGCAATAGCTTCGATGCAATCTGTCGAACTGTATAGCCTGGTTGTAAGATCGTTGTTGCGATGACTGTTGGCACGAGCAGATAGTACTTACGCTGGGCAAATTGAAAGGTTGCAGCTTTGTAGAGTACTTTAGCCATATCCTTGCGCTCCGCGTTAAGCCGCACGTACCAAGGCAACGTCCGGCGAAAACAAACAAACTCGTCCCAGGACAATTCCCGTTCACCGCGGCGCCTACGCAACATACACTCCTTGACCCAGTGTATTTGCCGACGGATAAATCGCGCTCGTGCGATTGAAGCTGATTTATCATGTATGCGGTACTTAAGCAAAAAATCCGGCTGAACGAGGATATTGTACCCGCGCTCCAAAAGCCGATTCCACAGGTCAATGTCCTCGTTCACGCGAAACTGCTCGCGATAGCCGCCGACAGCCTGCACTGAACTCTTTCGCAGAATGCTTGCGGGATGGCTGAACCCAACTAACTCATTGGCCAGATAGAGCTTTTGGACAGCCTCATGCGTAAGCAGGCGCGAGTTATCCCTGGCTATCATTGTTCCCTCACCATTGATGTGCATGACCCAACTGCTGGCCACAGCCAGTTCCGGATGCGCGGACACGAAGGCCAATTGGCGTTCGATACGGTTGGGCATCATGACGTCGTCGGCGTGCATGATGACGACCCACTCGCTGGCCGACAGGGCCAACCCCCTATTGAGCGTTGCCGCAACCCCGATATTCGCATGCGCCTCCAGGCGAACGCGCGCGTCTCGCCGGGCGTAGTCTTGGGCTATCTCCCGAGTGCGGTCCTGCGACCCGTCGTCGAGAATAATCAGCTCGAAATCCTTCCAGGTCTGCGCCAGCACGCTTTCGATTGCTTCGGCGAGGAATCGCTCGGCGTTGTATGCCGGCATTACAATTGAAATTTGCATCTATGCAACCCCTTGTCTGGCAATCCGTGTCTTGCGGCGGCATTTCTCCGCAAGTAACTTACACAACCAGTTTTTGGCGAGTTCAGAGCGGTTCTCGCGCGAATGCGGAGGCGGGGTCATCGACTCGGCCAGCCCCCAGACCTCGACCTCGTGCCCCAGCCGCAACTCAGAGGCCGCCATCCAGTGCACCACCCGGTTGACGCCGTTCGGGGTGTCGGGATTCGCCTTGCCTTTCAGTATGTGAACGATGCGCATCAGCGCACCTCCGCGGCGATGCCGGCAGATTTCCATCGCGCCTGCTGTTCTGCGCTGGAATCCCTCCGCCGCAAGAATGCATACGGCCGGCATGATCGGCAGGCGCAGACGCACATCCAACCCCGGTCCGGTCACTGCAGCCGTGAGAATGAGGAAATAGAGCGAGGTCCCCAGCAGTAGCCACAGCCCCGGGCGGTGCACCTCACAGCGGAAGATTCCTCGCGCCGCAAGCAGATACAGTCCCAGAACCACGACCTCGAAGAGGGCTTTCTCAACTGCGTCCCACGGCTGTGTTTTAATAATCACGATCCCCCAGCGTAACGCCCCCTCATTTCTTAAGCCGGAGATTCGCATGGAGCTTTGCTGCGTCATTAACCGATCAAAATTTCCTGCGCCTGGAGTGAACAAAAGCTCAAACAAAGACATCAGCGAAGCGTGCGCATAAACCACGGGATGCGCCTGGATCATGCGGGCCGCCTCGGAATGCATGAAGGCCAGGCGTTGTCCCTGGCTCCATCCGGTCTGCTCGGGATGCCGCGCGAGATAAGGCTGGAAGAGATAATCCTGCTCGCTGGGGTTGGCCGCGCCCAGATAGCCCATCTCCTTGCTTACGTCAAGAAAGGGCCGGTGTTCCACATGGGCGGTCACGTCGGCGGCGACATTCAGGTAGATGTTCATTTCCGCGGCGCTTGAGAACCTGCTGTAGCCGGTCTCAAACCAGTTGCGCATCTGCCAGGCGGCCAGCCAGGGCAGCACGCAAATCAGCAGCACGGCAGGCGCCTTCCAGCGAAGACCGGAATCGCGCGCCAACACAAAAAACAATCCTGCCGCCAGCGCAATCGGCAGATAATAAGTGACCGGCCGCACAAAAGTTGCCGCGGCCAGCCATAAGCCTGCCATCGCCAGCGCCTGCAAACGGCGCTCGCGCAAGAACACCGCCAGCCGCTCCAAGCTGAGCAGAAAAAGGACGAGGAACAAGGTCTCCGACACAAGGGTAACGGAATAAGCGACCGAAACCGGCTCAAAGGCAAAGATCCAGGCCGCGCCGAGCGCCACGCGAGGATCATCGAAGACGGCCCGGCCCAGTCTCCAGACAAGAATCACGGAGAGAACCGAAAGAAGTACATTCACCACGGCCGCCGCGGGCAGGCCGGCAAGGCTGGTCACGGCAAGAAAGAGCGGATACCCCGGAGTGCGCACCAGGTCTGGCACGCCATCGGCAAAAAAACGGCCATGAAACAGCAGGTTGCGTCCCGGTTCAAGATAACTGATGGTGTCAGGGCTAAGAAAGGCGCTGGTGCCGACCCGGGCCAGCGCGACCGCCAGCAACGTCAGGCGAACTACGGCGGCGGCGATAAGGGGCCAGATGAGCCGCAGCGTCCACCCAGGAGTTTTATGGCCCGGATGTGTGCCCAGGCCACCTAGGTTAATGCTCATGGTATCCGCGCCATGCACTGGCATATAGCACTCCTGTAAAGTCAATTGTCTTGCTGCGCCACCGGCTTGGCATAAAAATTCTCACTCTGCCACCACTGGAGCTTGGAGAATGAGCGACGATTGCCGCGCCACGCGCCTTGATCTGAGCAGTAAAGCGGCGCCGACGATGCCTTGAAAGAGGACCTGCGATCCCAGCAGCCCGAGCATGGTGCCGCCCAGTCCCAGCCACTTGGCCATCGGCCCCGCGAAGGAGACGGCGAAGGCTGTCATGGCCAGATAAGACCAGAAGATCGGCACGGTAAACTCCAAGGCCTGCAGGCCGGCACGCAGCGGGCCGCCCAAAAAAATCATCACGTACAACAGGGCGTAGAGGCGCAGAACATAGCCGTATTGCGCCATCCCGGGCCCGTAGACCAGCCGCAGCCAGAAGCCCGGCGCCGCCGCCATGACGATGGCGAACAGGAGGGTCATCCCGCCCCATTTTAGCAGGATCGAGCGTGTGTAGGAGAGCATCGCGTGCGTGCCGCCTTCGCGAAGCCGGCGCGCCGTCTCGACGGGCACGACGTTATCCAGCCCCTGAAACCAGACGTGGGTTGCGCCCATCAGGTTCTGCGAGGCCTTCAGCACGCCGGCGGCGGCGGCGCCGTAATAGATCGGGGCGGCGATGACAAAAAGATTGCCGGAGGTCCACTGCAGCAGCGCCGCGGCGCCCAGCCAGCGGGAGAAGCTCCAGTGGCGGCGGGAAGCCGCCTTGATCGAATCCCATTTGAACTTCAGCGGCTCCATCCAGAACCATACCGGCGCAAGGCCCAGGATCGAGGTGCCCGCCATCACCCACAGCGCGGTGGCGCTGGTCAGGTTGCCCGCGCGATGAAGCAGAAACAAGAGGGGAAGCTGGGCAGGTAGCTGAGCGCGTCATCGGCCAGCGCGCGGCGGCCCTGGCGGGTGGCGAAGAAGTAGCGCCGCCCGAAGTCCTGCATCTGGTAGGCGAAGGCGGAGACCGCCAGAGGCAGGGCAAGCTGCCGCAGCTCCGCGTGGGGAAAGAATCCGCCGGAAACCTTCAGGGCTGCAAAAACCAGAATGAAGCAGAAGAAAACCAGGACAAACTCCTGGAAGACGACCGCGCCGAAGTAGCCAGGCCGGTCTTTTTCCTCCTGCTTGGGGCCGACGCTCATCATCGGCGCAACAATCAGCGCGATCTGGATACTGTTGACAAATAGCACCGACATCCAGGCGAGCGCGAAGACGCCAAACTCCGTGAGGCCCATGAAGCGGGCGAGCATCACATTGGTTAAAAAGTTGGTCCCGCTGACCACCGCCTGATCGCCGAGCGCCCAGCTTTCGCGTCCTGAAAGCTGCTGGAGCAGGCCATTGCGAATTCGCTCCCCGAGTGTATCTTTCGCTGTCATCCCGCCCCTGAAACTTCCGCTTGAAGACCGGCGCCGCGATGACGCGCGGATAGTGGCAGCTCCTCAGCCGGCAGTCTTGCTTCCATGCTCTTTACCGTACGGAATCCGCGCATCATAAAACACTCCCCTGCCGCATACCGGAGCCCATCTGTGACGCTCTACGCCCCTATTCGCAGTCCAAAGGCGATTGCGCCGGCCGCGTCAGCTTCAACAGGGCTGCCGGCCGGTTAGTGAACGGTATAGATAGTCGCGGAGGCGGCGGTCCCGATAAGCCCCTGCGCTGAAGAAAATGTTGCCTTGAGCTTACTCATGGGCACGTAAACGATGTCCTGCGCCTGTAGCTGGAGGGGCGTCTGGGTTCCCTTTGCGATGCCATCATAGGAGAGGGGAAAATCCAGCACGGTTCCGTCCGGATTGCGGCGAATCACGCGCAGGCCGCCGGTGTTGGCCTGCATAACCGTTCCTCCACTGAGCGCCAGGGCCTCGGCGACATTCATCTTTCCGTCTTCCTGCATCACGTAGCCGCCAGGCCGGTTGACCGCGCCCAGAACATAGACGATGCCCGCGCGCGGCACGATGACCGAATCGCCGGGGCGCACCACAACGGCGGCGGCCTGCGGATTGCTGCCGCTGCGAGCGTACGGAATGTCCTCCTCCGGCGCGGCATCATCGTCGGCGTGGCGAATCCTGATGCGCTCACCCGCCAAAGGCGTCACGCCGCCGGCTTCGGCCAGGATCTCGCTGAGTTTTGTGGGAGCGATCAAAGCCACCCGTCCCGGACTGGCCACTTCGCCTGACACGGTCACGTACTGGCCGGCATACTGCTCCACGTCGACGCTGACCTGCGGCTGGAGCAGGACCTGACCGTCCTTGAGAGCCGCCTGCAGCCGATTTGCCGCCTCCTGCAAGCTCAGCCCGCGAAGATGCACTTTGCCGCACAGGGGAAGCGTCAGATCTCCCGCCTGATCGACGCGGTAGGAATTGCTGAGCTCGGGAGCCTCGTAGACATTGACGCTCAGCAAGTCTCCAGGCGCGATGCGCAGCTCGGAAAAGTCCCTGGGAACGATGGTTGGCCCCTGATTTGGACTCGAAACTTCGGTTTTGCCTGTGGGGGAAGCCAGACTGGAAGCGGCAGCCGAAATGGCCGAACTCCCGGCCGTCTGGGCATTCGCCGGCGTCAGCATCATCGCCGGCTGCAGGGCAACACCGAGCAGAAGCGGAAGACCACGGCTGAAAGCGACCCTACTTTTCGCCATAATAACTCTCCACATTGTAGCCATACACGCTCCGATATTCGCTGGCGGACATATCCACTGCTTCAATCACCATGCCGAGAATATGGACGCGGTTCCGGGCAAGGGTCTGGACAAAGCGGCGCAATGCCTTTCGAGAAGTGCGGCCCGCGCGCAGCACGCCGATGGTTCCATCGCAGTGCGTCCCGATAATAATCGCGTCGGCGACCGGCAAGACGGGCGGGGTGTCCACCAGCACCAGGTCAAACCGCTGCCGGGCGGCCTCAATGACCCCTCCGATCTCGTCCGATCCCAGCAGCTCCGAGGCCAGAGGGGATTGACGGCCGGCCGACAACAGGGTCAGATTCGGTTCCACCGGATGCGGCACCAGAGTCTCATCGAAGGTTTTCAGGCCGGCGAGAATATCGGCCAACCCATCTTCCCGCGCCGCGCGGAAAAGAGCGTGCTGGCGGGGACGGCGAAGATCGGCGTCGATGATCAGCACCCTCATGCCGGTGGCGGCAAAGGCCAGTCCCAGGTTATAAGCAGTATAAGACTTGCCCTCTCCGGGCAAGGCGCTGGTAATGGAGAGAACCCGCAACTTGCGCCCCACGCCAGACAGGGTCAGACCCGACCGCAGGCTACGGAATGACTCCGCCGTGGCGCTGGCCGGAGCTATCAGAAAAGAACTCGATTCACCGACCAGAGCGCCTTCGCGCAGCTTGGCTTCCACGCGGTGAAATGGGATCATGCCCAGCACCGGCAGGTTCGCCACCGTTTCCACCTGGAAGCTGTCAGCCAGCGTGTCGTCCTGGCTTTCCAGCAGGTAGGCCATGCCGAGGCCCAGGAAAAGACCGCCCAAAAAACCGGCAACAACAAACAAAACAGGCTGCGGCAACCAGGGCGTGCCCGGAGGACGCGCCGGGTCGGCGATCGTGACATTGGTCGCGCTGTTGCCCGCGTCGATGTTCGCCTCCTGCAGCCGGGCATATAACAGGTCGTACAGCTCCCGGCTGGAGCGCGCCTGCTCCATGAGAACGCCCAACTGCACGATGTCGTCGTTCATCTTGCCGGTCACCAGCTTTTGCGCTTCAAAGGCGGCACGCAGCGACTGCTCGTTCTGCTGGGCCAGAACAAGATCGTTCTTCGCCCGCTGCTTGATCTGCCCGATCTCGTTTTGAATCTGCTCGTGAAGCGAATTCAATTGATTGGCGATGTCGGTCAGATGAGGGTTTTTGGCACCGTACCTGGTCTGCGCGCTGGCATAGGCCACCCGCGCCGCCGACTCCTGCTGCCGCAACGAGTTGAGCACCTCCAGGCCATTGCCCTGGGAGAGAACAGAGGAGTTGGAAAGACCGGGAAGAGAACTGGAGCCGAGCGAGGAGATCAGCTCCGGATTCTCCGTGGCCGTCAGGCGGTAGATCGCCTCATCCGCCATGCGCACGGCCTCGGCCTGGGTCACCTCGTCGTTCAGCGTCGCCATACGGTCCAGTTCGGGGATGCGCGCCGAGCCTCCGCCACCGCCACCACCGCCGCCGCCACTGCCACCACCAGCTCCAGGCAAGGACTCCGACCCCCCTCCCAGAGAGGAGAGGCCCAGCATCGCAGAGGAGAGATTATGGGCGCGCTCGAACTCCGCTACGGCCTGCTGGGACTTGGCAACCTGATCGGAGAGGTCGCCCAACTGGGCAGAGAGCCACTGCGAGACGTCCTTTGATGAATTGAAGTTCGAACTGAGCAGATAGGCTTTGTACTCGGCAACAATCTGGTTGGCGGTCTGCGCGGCCTCAACCGGATTCCTGCTGGTGTAGGTAATGGCAATCAGTCGCGAATTGCCAACTTCTTTCACCTTCAGATGACCCTCGAAGTTGCCGATCAGGGCCTCCCGCCGGCTGGGCGGCAGGGCAGCCGCGCTGACGATGGGGCCTTCCTGCTTGCTGAAGCGGTCGGGATTTTCCAGGCGCAGCATTCCCATCTTGCCCATCACGGCCAGAGCAATAGAGTCGTTCTTTATAACTGCGGTTTCAGTCTCGATCTTGACCTTCAGATCATCCGGTTCTCCCGACGCCATCGAGGCCATGCTGGAGAGCATGCCGGCGCCGCTGCTGCCGCTCTCATTGAGCTCGATGGTGGCCGTGGCCCTGTATTTCGGATGCATTACAAAACAGGTGAGAATCGCCGCCAGTGCGCAAAAGACCACGCAACCAGCGACAATGCCCCTCCGCTTCCATGGGACCAGCGCCAGTTCCCGGAGAGACACCTGATCCTCGGGATCAAAGAACCGGCTGCTATCTGCTGACCAGCCCTTGGAGTGGCCGGCTTGAGTCTCATTCTGTTCAGTCAAGTGGTTCCTCATTTTCAGACTTTGATGAATGCTCCGCGGTATCGATCTGATTTATGCCGCCGCGCGGAATCAGAGCCTGCGACACTACCGTGAAGAGTCTTGCATCAGCTTTACAGAAACCGGGCCGTCGGGCGGCTTATCCCTCGCCGGGATTTTCGGCGGCAGATCCTGGTCCGGAGGGCGGAAGCAAAAACCGCCTCTCGTGCCGCGGCTAAGGCAAAATCAGAAAAACTGCGCCCAAACTGCTTCCGTTCAGGCTATAGCATTTTCACTCCTGCTCTTTACAGAAACCTGGATGCTGAGTGGCTTTTTCCTCTCCGGGGTCCCCGGCGACAGGTCTTCGTCGCTGGGGTGGAAGTAAAAGCCACCTTCCATGCTCCTGTGATGGCAATATGTGAAGTGAAAATGCTCTAGCCGCTCCCTGATCGCCGCGCCGGCTCTGCTGTTGGGGCTTCATGTATATCGTCGCTGATTTTGCTATAGAACTATGCGTGCCATGAAAATCTTTTAGCGCCATAGTCCTGAATTTTGCATACAACTTCGCCATCCTCACTTGGGTGGGGTAGTTTTCCACAGATCATTCGCACTGGGAAAATGATGGCCGCGCCCACTCCACATCGCTCGCAGGATGGAAGAACCGCTGTTATTCGAGTCACGCGCCGGATACTATTTCGTCAACAGGTCCAAGCCGCTCACTTGTAGACTAACAACCGCTGGCGCATCAGTCAATCCGCGAACCAAGCGATTGACTGGTGCCGTGCCGGGCGGGAAATTGCCTGGCTCACGCTTGTGTAGCTGCCTCCTTATGGGGCAGCTGCCGCATTTTGTGAAGATTGCATCCGCCGGTTGAGGCCGGGAAGAAGACGGCGGCCCGGAGGCTAGGCTCACTGCTCTGGTAGCAAAGCCAACAGCCTGGAAGCAAGAATCTGGGGCGCCAGCCCCGGTGGGGTTTGATGCCGCCGCCGGCCGGCCGGAACCGGCCTCCACTCTGGCGTCCATCGCCGTCCGCGGCATTCCGGCGCGCCTGCCTCTGACGCGGCCCGTCCCTCCTCGCCTCGCATTTACATCCGCCGCGGAACGGCCGCCTTTCCCATTCCAGGAGCCTGGCCGCGTCACGTTCCCGATTGTTACAGCGGCAGTGCGCAGCGATAAAATGCTGCCATTTGTCCGGCCGCGCGCCTGTATACTTTAGCCAAATGACCTCCGGCGCTCCCTCGGCGTCCGCAGTTGCCTGAGGGGGCATTCCGGCTTACATCGCCTTTGACCTGAAGAGATACAAGGCAAAAAGCAGCTTTCGCACAGACCGCACGGAGTTTCCACAATGGCCCTCATTCCCGTTGAAGTTTCTGTCTCGCGCCGTCAACCATGCACTCCGGCCCAGCCCGCCGCCACGATCCTGGTTGGGAGTGAAGGGCGAAGCGGCTCCGAAGGCAATGGCCGCTGGCGCGGTAGGTTCAGGTTGCGCGGTGGGTTCAGGTTGCGTAGGGGGTTCACGGCCTCTCGCAAGCCAGGCTGGAGGGCGGTGGCCCTGACGGCTTTTCTGTTGGCTGGTCCAGGCGCGTGGGCGTTGAACGGCGTCTTCGGCACGCCACAACCGGTCGGTGTGAGCTCCAGTTCACAGAGCGTCACCGTGACGGCGCAGGCAACGGGCACTGTGGCGACGGTGGAAGTGCTGACGATGGGAGCGCCCGGCCTCGACTTCACGGCCGGCGGCGGCTTGTCCACCTGCCCGTCGGCTGCTTTGACGGTCGGCCCCGCCACCACCTGCGTCGAATCGGTGAGCTTCAAGCCCGCCGCTCCTGGCGTGCGCATGGGCGCGGTGGTTCTTCTGGACTCGGGCGGCAATCTGCTCGGCACGGCCTATCTGTCGGGGATCGGATCAGGCGGACTGGGCGTGCTGGTCTCCGGCAATATCCTTCCCGTCGCCGGTATGGAGGGCGCATATAAGGATGCGGTGAGAAATGGCGTCGCGGCCACCCAATCGGAGCTGTACATTCCCTCCGGCGTGACTCTGGACGGGGCTGGCAATCTGTACATTGCGGATACGAACCATAATATGGTCCGCCTGGTCTGCGCCAGCACGAACAGCGCCGCTTGCGGCGGAGCCGGCTACATCACCACCATCGCCGGCACCGGCGATGCGGGCTACACGGGCGATGGCCATTCCGCCTCTGCCGCCACCTTGAGCAATCCCTCCGGCGTGGCGCTGGATGGGGCGGGCAACCTGTACATCGCCGACACCGCCAACAATGCTGTGCGCAAGATTACTGCGGCTACCGGCATTATCACCACGGTGGCCGGCACCGGCGCGCCGGGTTACGTGGCGGCGCAGGATGGCGGCCCAGCGGCCTTGGCGGAGCTGAACGGGCCCGCGAGCGTGGCCCTCGACGCGGCAGGAAACCTTTATATTGCTGACACCTACAACCAGCGCATTCGCCGGGTTGACGCGCTGACGGGCGAGATCACGACGGTGGCCGGCAACGGCACGGCAGGGTACGGCGGGGATGGCCTGTCCGCCACGTCAGCCACTACCAAACTCGACCTTCCCGAAGCGGCAGCCTTCGACTCGCAGGGCAATCTGTACATCGCCGACACGGAGAACAACCGCATCCGCGAGGTAATCGCCTCCACGGGCAAGATCGCCACCTTTGCCGGAACCGGCGGGGCGGGCGACACAGGCGACAGCGAACAGGCGACGATGGCGGAGCTGGACGCGCCCTCCGGCCTCGCCGTCGATGCCGCCGGAAATGTGTACATCGCCGATACGCAGAACGCCGCCATCCGCAAGGTCAGTTCGGCGTCCAGCGCGACGCCCGGAATCATCTCCACCATTGCCCGGAATGGCGCCGGCGAGTACTACTACAACGGGACATTCAGCCCGGTCGCCATCTACGGCCCCCAAGGGCTTTTCCTGGACAGCGGCGCCAATCTCTACTTTGCCGACTCGCTGAATATGATGGTTCGCGAGATTCAAAGCAACTTTGCCGCCTTCGATCTCACCAAGACGACGATTCGCGAGGGCAGCAGCTCGGCCACCGAGGTCCAGAGCGTCGAAGACGACGGCAACGCTGCGCTGAATCTGACCCTGCCTGGCATTTCCGTGGATGCGACGGACCCGAATGGCGTGAACGCCACCCTGGTTACGCCTCCGACCACCTGCCCCACCGACAGCAATTCTTTCCTGGCGGCGGCTGACGACGATTGCATCATCGGCGCGGCTTTGACGCCCTCCTCTTCCTTGAACTTCAACGGCGCTTCCTCGATGCCGCTGGAGGCCAATATCGGCATCGGAAAACTGGGCGACACCGTGAACTCGCCGCTGGAGATTGAACTGGTGGGGGTGGCCGCGCCGCTGAATTCGACCACGGTGGCACTGATCTCCAGCCGGAATCCCTCCGACTACGGAACCAGCGTCACCCTCACGGCGACGGTGACCACCGGCACCGATGCCAGCGGTCTCGACGGCACGGTCACCTTCTATGACAACAATGGCGCCACCATCCTGGCGGCGGGGGTGGCTCTGAGCGGCGGCGTGGCCACCTACCAGAGCTCCACGCTGGCCGTGGGAGTGCACTCCATCACGGCGTCGTACAGCGGCGACTCCTCCCACTTCGGTAGTTCCACCCTGCAAGCTCTGACGCAAACGGTGAACGAATTCACGGCCACCAGCCTCGCCTCCAACCCGGCGAGTCCATCCGCCCTGGGCACTGGCGTGACCTTCACCGCGACGGTGACGGCTCCCAACGGTGGCGGCGTGGCGCTGAACGGGACGGGCGACATTGTAACCTTCACGGACGGCGCGACAACCCTCTGCTCCTCCAATCTCACCCTGGCTGCGGGGACATATTCGGCAACCTGCTCCGCCAGCGCCGTGCAACTGACGCAGGGGCTGAATGCGATCACCGCCAGCTACAGCGGCGACGTGGCCAGCTACATTTTGAGCAGCCAGGCCGCTTTGACCCAGGATGTACAGGCTGCCTCGACGGCCACGCTGAGTTCGAGCCTCAACCCGTCGTACTACGGAAGCCCCGTCCAATTTACGGTCACGGTGACGACCGTCGGAGCGGCGGCCGCTACCGGGAGGGTCAACATTTACAGGGCTGGGCAGACGGCGCCGCTCAACGGTGCAACGCCGTTGCAACTCGCCACCGTCGCGGGCGCGGGCAGCGTCAGTTTTTCAACCTCTTCGCTGCCAGTGAGCACGAGCGCGGCCCCGGATGTTATTACGGCGAGCTACCTGGGCGATTCAAATTACAGCGCCAGCAGTTCCCTGGCAGTCAATCAGGTGGTCAATCAGGCGCAGACCGCAACCGCCGTGAGTTCGAATCCCAATCCGGGGATCGCCGGCGCACCGGAGGCCATTATGGCGACGGTGACGGTGACCGAGGGCGCTTCCACGCCCACCGGCACAGTGACCTTCATGGATGGAAGCGCCAATCTCGGAACCATCGCTCTGAGCGGCACGGGAAGCGGCGCGGCTACGGCAACCCTCAGTCCCACGCTGGCCCTGGGCTCCCACTCCATTGTGGCGACCTATGCGGGCGATACGGACGACAGCGGCAGCTCCGGCTCACTTTCGCTGAGTGTGGCGCAAGCGGCCACGACCACCACCCTCGCATCCGCGCAGAATCCCTCGCTGGTGCTGGCTCCGGTGACCTTTACGGCAACGGTGGCCAGCGTGGGCGGCGGAGTGCCAACCGGCAGCGTTACCTTCACCGATACCTTTGGCGGCGCAACCGTCACTTTGCCCTGCGCGGGCGCGCTCACGGTGGGAGCAACCACGTCCACGGCCACCTGCTCGACCTCGACGCTGGGGGCGGGCACGCACTCCATTGCCGCCGTTTATGGCGGGGACACCAACGACAAGACCAGCACCTCTAACACGGTCAGCCAGTCGGTGGGAGATATTCCCACCCTCACCGGCCTGGGCTCATCGACCACCAGCACTGGCACCGGCACGGGCGTCAACCAGGAGGTCATCCTGGTGGCGACGGTCATCAACTACTCGACGACCACGGAGAACGCCTCCGCGCTGCCCACCCCCACCGGCACGGTCACCTTCACCAGCGGATCGACCGTGGTGGGCGAGGCTCCGCTGGATGCGACCGGCGTGGCCACGCTGATTCCGGCCAGCCTGCCGGCCGGGGCCACCAGCATCGTTGCCACCTACA
This sequence comes from Acidobacteriaceae bacterium, assembly GCA_003161045.1. GTDB lineage: Bacteria > Acidobacteriota > Terriglobia > Terriglobales > Acidobacteriaceae > Telmatobacter. The sequence continues at coordinate 3,718 of PMPH01000073.1, read as the reverse complement.
GCGGAGACCGGTACCATAGCCCGTCTACCTCAACCGCCACGGCCATCGACAACCCGGCCTCGGGCTTTACGCTCACCGTGACTCCAGATAATCCGTCGGTGGCGACCACCCAGAACATTACGGTGACAGTAACTCTGAGCTCGATCAGCGGCTTTACCGACACCATCGGGCTGGGTTGCGCCTCGCTTCCGGCGGGCGTCAACTGCCACTTTTCGACGCCTACCATCGCCCTGGCGGCCACTGGCTCCCAGAGCGTGCAGTTGACCATTGACACCAACAATCCGCTGGGCGGAGGCGCGTCGGCCATGAACCGGCGGCCCAGGAACGAGCAACCGGGGAGCGGGAGCGTCTTCCTGGCCGGCTTATTCCTGCCTCTGAGCCTGCTCTTTGGCGGCCTCTTCCGGCGCTTCAGAAGGCGGTACGCGCGGGTGATGACCGTGGCGCTGGTTCTGCTCCTGGGCGGAGCCGCTCTCGCGGTCTCCGGCTGCGGGGGCTTCACGCAGTCCAGCGCCTCGCCGGGAACTTATGTGATCCAGGTGACCGGCGTGGGCGCGGACAGCAACATCACGCGCTATGAGAACGTGACGCTGACCATTACCAAGTAGCGCAGAAGCAAGAGGCAGGCGGCAGGAGAGCGATGAAGAGCTTCCATCATTTTGTTCAGGCGGGCGGCGAAAAACCGGGGTTTGCCGGGTCTCTGCGCCTCTGGCGGGCCATTTTTGCTTGCCAGGGTGAGGCCGCTGCTCCCGGCCGCCAGGGTAAAAAACCGTGGCTCCGGCGATTCCGTGACGCATTCCTCCCGGTTGTTCTGCTGGCGGTTTGCCTGCTGGGACTGGGAGGCGCGGCGCAGGCCCAGGTGGTGCCGTCAGCCGACCGCGGCGGGCTGACGCTGTCGGCAGGGGGCACGCTGTCGGCCTATCATCTGGGCTACGGCGAGCAAAAACTGCTGGGACCAGCGATTTTTGTGGAGGCCGACGGCCGGCAGCACATCGGGGTGGAAGGCGAGGCCCGCTGGCTGAAGTTTCACTGGAAAGCCGGTCAGAATGGACCCGCCGCCGATGAGCGCGCCACAACCTACCTGATCGGGCCCCGCTACTCGATGTACTACGGCAGATTCCAGCCCTATCTCAAGGGACTGGCGGGGGCCGGCCATTTCAACTTTCCCTACAACCTGGGTCGCGACAACTGCCTGGTGATCGCGCTGGGGGGCGGGTTCGATTACCGCCTCACGCGCCGGATTCGCTGGCGGGCCGTGGACTTCGAGTACCAGAGCTGGCCGCAGTTCCACTACGGCCAGATGTCCTCCTACGGCGCGAGCACGGGCCTCCGGATAAAAATCTTCTGACTGGCCGGGCATTCCACCCCTGAGCCTGTCGAAGGGAGCCCGCATTTCTTCTTTGAGGCGGTCCCCGTGGATTTGACAGGAGATTCCCCAAGCCGTCGGGCCAATCGTTGTAAAAACTGCCACTCCAGGCCCCCGCCGCGCATCTGATGAGCCATGAAGCAGGAAAAAGCGACCTTCGGAGCTGGCTGTTTCTGGGGAGTCGAGGCGGCCTTTGCGGACCTTCCCGGCGTGACGGCGACGGCCGTGGGTTACGAGGGCGGATCGCTCGAGCAGCCCAGCTACCAGCAGGTCTGCACCGATCAGACCGGCCACGCCGAGGTGGTCGAGGTGGACTTCGACCCCGATCAGGTCAGCTTCGAGCAGCTTCTCGACGCCTTTTTCGCCCTCCACGACCCCACCACCCGCAACCGCCAGGGGCCGGACTGGGGCACGCAGTACCGTTCGGTCATTTTCTGCCATTCTCCAGAGCAGGAGGCGCAGGCCCGCGCCAAAATCGAGCAGTTGACCGCCGAAGGCCGCTTCCAACCCCGGCGCATCGTCACCCAGGTCGAGCCCGCACAGAGCTTCTGGCGTGCCGAGCCATACCACCAGCGCTACCTGGAAAAGCACGGCCGCGCAAGCTGCCACTTATAGGGATCAGGGAACAGGGAATGGGCGATAGTAGTCAGAGGTCAGTTTTCAGAAATTAGGGCAACCAGCGTGCGCGGGTGCCCCAGGTCCCGATTCTGGGACCTGGGAAACCACAAAAGCCGGTTCTACTGCTCACCTTCCGCCGAAATCTCCGCAGAATCGGCAGGCGTCAGCTCCGCCGCCACTGTGCCCGGCTCGTCGCGCCACAGCCAGACAATCCACCACAACTGCGCGGCCAGGTACACCACTTGGTTGGCGTTCACCAGATTGCTCACTAGGCCGAGGATTTGCTCATACTCGGCCCGGCTGTGAGGGTGCGCCATTTTGGCGATCGACTGCACTGCCCCTTGCGTCGCCAGCAGAGCGATGGCCGCCGTCGAGAGTCCGATCACGATCATCTGCGTGTGGCTGCGCCAGCCGGCCTTGAAGCGGCGGCCAAAGATCACCACCAGCAGCCCCAGCCCCACCGTCAGCAGGGCAACCAGCGTATCGCCCTTCTGCGCCGCCAGTTGCATCAGGCGCAGCTTCCCCAGCAAGGTGTCCAGGGCCATGTCCTTCCATACCGGCCACGGTCCCCAAACCGCCAGCACGCCGCTGGCCACCACCAGCAGCCCCGCGGCGTTCACCATCCACAGCGAGCGCGGCGCTCCGGCGAAGGCCCGTCGCGCCATCTCCACCACCACCAGCAGGCCCAGGATCACTGCCAGGTCGCCCAGCGCAAGCAGAATCTCCTGGAAGGGGAGCATCGCCATCCGGCCCGCCAGCAGCATCTCGGCCATCAGCTGCAGGGCAAACAGCACCCCCGCGGCGGTAAACCACGGATAGCGCCGCATACGGTCACGGCCCAGCAAAACTACCAGTAAAACCAGTTGTGCGGCGAAGGTCAGCGTCCAAAGAACCTGGCGCGTGGAAAAACCCCAATTTAAATGCATTTGAACCCTGTCCGGGCCGCGTGTGAAGTCACTCCGCAGCCCCATTCCAGTCTGTCGCACTCCCCTGTCTCGCCGGTAGTCTGAGGATCTGCGGACCGGGCGGTAAGGAGATGGATCGATAAGGGTTTAAGGCAACTTCCGAAGACCGTGGAGCCGTCAAGTTTGTACCGGGCGGCTTTTCCTTCCATCCCAGCGACGAAGACCTGTCGCCGGGGACCCCGGAGAGGAAAAAAGCCATTCGCCAGTTGCGGCTGCACTCAATACTCATTCGGAAAATGCTTTATGGTGCGCCCGGAGAGATTCGAACTCCCGACCTAACGCTCCGGAGGCGTTCGCTCTATCCAGCTGAGCTACGGGCGCGCACTACCAGCATACCGTACTTTGGACTTCCAGTGACAAAATCACTCTTGCCCCACGCAAGGGGAGGAGCTTCTCAGAGGAATTCCCCCCCCAAAAAAGAACCAACCTTATATAGCAGCCGCTCTCGTTCTCTGACCGCCTGTTCTTGTCTCTGGCCGGCTTGTTCTTGTACCAACGACGGATGCCCTAGGTCCAGCTTTTGGGCGCTGGGAGTGGACGGAACTCGATTACAACCCACGAAATCGCACCATTAAAAATCTAGAGCGCCGCCCTGCACCCCGAGCAGAAGCGCGCGTCCAGCGGGTTGGTCTGCCCGCAGTGGCCGCAGGCCGCCAGCAGACCGGCGGGATGCGCTGCCGCAGGCGCGTTGGCGGCCACGTTGTTCCACGGCTGGCCCCAGCCCGGTGGCGCAATTCCCAGCACCGCCGCGATTCCCGCCGCCTGAATGGCG
>PMPH01000112.1 GCA_003161045.1 Acidobacteriaceae bacterium | reverse complement strand
TATCTTATGGGCCGGATCAGTATCTCTTGAGAGTTTGCTTGGACGCTGGATTGATGTTTGGATTTCCCCTCGGATTGACCATCCTACTGGCGGCGCTTTCCTATCGCTATTTTGAAACGCCATTTCTCAAAATGAAGAAGCGCCATGCAATCATCGAGAGCCAGCCGATAGCGGGCGCTGGTTGGCCGCTCGCGGTGGCGGAGCAGCGCGAACCTGGAATCCTGCGCGAAACAGGAATGGGAAACGCCGCATTGGATGCACAAGCCCGGTTTTTCTCCCCTGCCGGACCATCCACTCCAGAATAAAGTGCCTGAACCGGTGCGTTTTTCGCAGGCCACGCGCCCCGGATTTGCATACTTATACACCCGCGTCGTATATTTATACACACGCGCCGCCTTACCGCGAGCCGCGCATTCGATTATTCTGGAAACGGTAGATGAAGTCTCTCCGGCACAATGCAATTCGCGAACTGGTGGCCCAATCGCTGGTGGCCAGCCAGGATGAGTTGCGGCGCAAGCTGCGCCGCCGCGGCTTCCGGGTCACGCAGGCCACGCTCTCGCGCGATATTCACGAGTTGCGCCTCTCGAAGGGGCCTGGCGGCTACTTGCTGCCGGGCGGCAATGGAAGTGGCTCCGAGGCGGCCGGCGAGGACAACAGCCCGCCGTCGCTGGCGGAGATGATTGAAGGCTTTGGCCTGCGCGTGAAGCGGGCCATGAATCAGGTGGTCGTGACCACGGTAACCGGCGGCGCACAGCCGTTGGCCGCGGCCCTGGACCATGTGGGCTGGGCCGATGTTGTGGGCACCCTGGGCGGCGACGACACGGTGCTGGTGATCTGTCCGGACGCGCGCCGGGCGGCCGATGTGGAAGCGCGGTTGAGGGTTATGCTGGAATCATGAGCGATACGGTGCAAACGGCAGTAGTGGGAGTGACAGGGTACGCGGGCGCGGAGCTGGCCCGGCTGCTGCTGCGGCATCCCCGCCTCAAAGGCAAGCCCCCGGTCTTCGCGGGGCGCGTGGACGAGCGGGACGCGGCGCGGGGCGGCGTTCCCCTGGCCGAGATTCATCCCGAACTGGTTGACAGCACGGGCCACGGCCTGCTCAAGCAGGAGCCTTTTTCCTGGGATCTGCTGGCCAGCCGCGGCGTCGAGGTTCTGTTTCTCGCCACGCCCCACGAGCAGTCGCGGGAGTGGGTTCCCGAGGCGCTCCGGCGCGGTTTGCGCATCATCGACCTGAGCGGCGCCTGGAGGCTGACCGAAGCGGCCAACCGCGCCGTCTACGCCTTCGAGGACGCCGACGCCGAGCTGGCCGCGGCGACCCAATTGCAGGCCGTCTACGGAATGCCGGAGCTGCACCGCGCGCGGATTGCCGCCGCAAGGCTGGTCGCCAATCCCGGCTGCTACGCGACCTCGGTGATTCTGGCGCTCAAGCCGCTGGTGGCCGCCGGCCTGGTTGACCTCTCGCAGGGCATCGTCGCCGACGCCAAAAGCGGCGTCAGTGGCGCGGGCAAGTCGCCCACCGCCAAGACGCACTACATGTACGCGGCCGACAATCTCTCCGCTTACGGCGCCTTCACCCATCGCCACACCGGCGAGCTGCTGGAGCAGATCGGCCTGGGCGCCAATGAGATTACGTTTACGCCCCATCTGCTGCCCATTCCGCGCGGCATTCTCTCCACTGTTTACGTGCGCTTTCATGAGCCGCAGACCAGGGAGGGCGTGGCGAAGATCTACCACAAATTCTTTCAGGGCAGTCCCATGGTCCGGTTCTACGACAAATCCCTCCCGCAGATTCAGCACGTGGCGCGCACCTGCTACGCCGACCTTGGCTTCCAGCTCTCGCCCGACGGCCGCCGCGCGGTCATCGTCAGTTGCCTGGACAATCTGCTGAAAGGCGCCTCCGGTCAGGCCGTGCAGAACCTGAATGTGATCTTCGGCTGGGGCGAATCGGAAGGTCTCGAATGAAACCAGGTCTCCGACAGCATGATCTCGTGGTTTGGAATGACGGTCAGGAAAGTTTGGGTGCCCCAGGTCCGGGGTCCCCACGGACAGGTCTTCGTCCGTGGGGTGGAGATCCCGTTTTTGGGACCTGGGGAATTACGAATTCACGCGGTCGCAGTACTGGCCGCGGAGGGCTTTGAATGAAGTTCGTCGTCAAATTGGGCGGGGCGGGCCTGGAAAATCCGTCGCTGCTGGAGGGTTGTGTGCGCGCCATCGCCGACCTTGTGCGCGACGGCCATCAGGTGGCCGTGGTGCATGGCGGCGGCGTGCAGTTGACGCGCACGTTGAAGGCGCTGGGCAAGCAGAGCGAGTTCATCGACGGTCTGCGCGTAACCGACGCCGAAACCCGCGACGTGGCGCTGATGGTCTTTGCCGGCAAGGTGAATAAAACCCTGGTCGCCGCGCTGGGAGCCATCGGCCAGCCCGCGGTGGGAGTTTCCGGCGGCGATGGGCTGAGCTTTCGCGCCCGCAAAAAACGCACCGCGCCCGACCTGGGCTTTGTGGGCGAAATTGCCTCGAGCGACGCGCGCCTGATCGAGGCCCTCTGGCAGATCAACTGCGTGCCCGTCTTCTGCTCGATGGCGCTGGGCTTCGACGGCGAATACTACAACATCAACGCCGACGAGATGGCCGCCTCCTGCGCCATCGCCTGCCACGCCGACGCGCTGGTCTTCCTCACCGACGTGCCCGGCGTGAAGGGCGCAACGGGCGAGGTATTGCGATGGCTCTCCATCGATCAAATTGCGGAGATGGCCAAAAACGCCGTCATCTCCGGCGGCATGCTGCCCAAGCTGGGTGCCTGCCGCGAGGCTCTGCTCAATGGCGTAAAGCGCGTTCGCATTTTACCCGCCGAAGCTGCTGGTTCGTTGCCCGATCTGTGCAGTTCCCGCGTAGCATACGGCACCGAAGTCATGGTCGCCTGACAGGAGAAAGAAATGTCCAAGCTGGAAGAAATTCAAGCCGCCGAAGCGCGGCTTCTCATCCACACCTATGATCGTTTTCCCGTTTTATTTGTTGCGGGTGAGGACGTCCATCTGATCGACGAACATGGCGACCGCTATCTTGACCTGCTCAGCGGCATCGGCGTCAACGCGCTCGGCTACAGCAGCAAGACGATTCAAGAAGCCATCGCCAAGCAGAGCTGCACGCTGATGAACCCCTCCAACTACTACTTCAACGATCAGCAGGCGGGCCTGGCCGAGCGCGTCACCCGGCTCACTGGCATGGACCGCGTCTTTTTTTCCAATTCTGGCTGTGAAGCCATCGAAGCCGCCCTCAAGCTGTCGCGCGCCCACGCCGGCCTGCTGCGCGCGGAAGGCAAGCAGATCGGAACAAAGTTCCTGGCTCTCGAACATAGCTTCCACGGCCGCACCTTCGGCGCCATCTCGGCCACCCACAAGGAAAAGTACCGCGCTCCATTTGAACCTGTGGTCCCCGGCTTCGAGTTTGTGAAGGTCAACGACATCGCCGATCTGCGCGCCAAATTCTCGAACGAGGTCTGCGCCATTCTACTCGAGGCCTTCCAGGGCGAGGGCGGTGTCCGCCCGCTCACGCAGGAGTTCTTCGCCGAGGCGCGCAAGCTGGCCGACTCGACCGGGGCCCTGTTGATCGTCGATGAGATTCAGGCCGGCATGGGCCGCACCGGAAAGTGGTGCTCCTACCAGCACTTCGGCATTCAGCCCGACATCACCACCCTGGCCAAGCCCCTGGCCGGCGGCATTCCCATGGGCGCCACTCTGTGCACCAACGAAGTCGCCCGCGCCTTCCATGCCGGCATGCACGGCACCACCTTCGGCGGCGGTCCCTTCGCCTGCGCCGTCGCCACGGCCGTCATCGACTATATCGAAAAAGAGAATCTTCTCGCCCACGTCGTCGAAATCGGCGATTACTTCCAGGCCGAGCTGCGCAAGTTGGCCCAGCGCCACTCCTGCATCATCGACGTGCGCGGCAAGGGCCTGATGGTCGCCGCTGAACTCGATTCGGCCGATCTGGCCAAGCTCGCCGTCACCGAAATGCTGAAGCGCCACGTCATCATCAACTGCACCAGCGACACGGTGCTGCGCTTCCTGCCGCCCTACATCTTCGAGCGCGTTCACGTCGACACAACTATTGCGGCGCTGGACGAGGTCTTCACCGCTCACATCGCCGCGCAAATCGCGGCCCCACCCCCCGCTCGGACCGCGGTTCCGCCCGCTGGAGGTCTAAGTCATGGCTAGCAGAGTCACTATTGAACCGCGGGAGCCCGCGGTTCCCGTTGCCCAGGACCCTGACGTTCTAGCCGCCGCCGCGCGGCTGAATGGCGAGGATATGTGCTCGATCGCCGATCTGTCCAGCGGCGAGGTGCGCGCCATTCTCAAGCTGGGCCACGAGGTCAAGCGCAATCCCCGCGCCTACCGCCATGCCCTGGACGCCAAGCAAATGGTGATGATGTTCGAGAAGGCCAGCCTACGCACCCGGCTGGCCTTCGAGGCCGGCATCAACACCATGGGCGGCAACGCCATCTTCGTCGATCAGACCAACTCGCCCCTGGGCGAGCGCGAATCCATCTCCGATGTGGCGCGCAACCTCGAGCGCTGGGTCGATGTGATCGTGCTGCGCACCTACGCCCACGACACGGTCACCGAGATGGCCGCCAACTCGCGCGTGCCGGTCATCAACGCGCTCTCCGACTTCGAGCACCCCTGCCAGGCGCTGGCCGATTTCATGACCATCGAGGAGCACTTCGGCACGGCGTCCGGCGTCAACTTCACCTATGTCGGCGACGGCAACAACGTCTGCCACTCGCTGATGCTGACCGGCGCGCAACTGGGCGCGAATATCACCGTGGCCACGCCGCGCGGCTACTCGCCGGACATCGAAATCGTGACCATCGCCCGCGAGATCGCCGAGAAGAACCGTTGCGAGCTGCGCCTCTTGCAAGACCCGCAGGCCGCCGTCGAGGGCGCCGACGCCGTTTACACCGACGTCTGCGTCAGCATGGGCTTCGAGCACGAGTCCACCAAGCGNNGAGGTCACCGACGCGGTCATCGACAGCGCGCAGTCGATCGTCTTCGACCAGGCGGAAAACCGCCTGCACGCGCAGAAGGCCCTGCTGCTGCTGCTGCTGGGGGGATTGAAATAACAGGGACTAAGGACTAAGGGACTATGTTCGCCAAGCGTACCTCTAAAGTGGTCGATGTTTTGAAAGGGCACGGCTTTAGCCGTGCCGATAAGGTCGATAAAACAACTTGGGCTTTAGCCCCTGAGGGAAGGTTTCTACTATGAATTGCATTCCCTCAGGGGCTAAAACCCGCGATTTTGAGGCGTTTCTGCGGCACGACTAAAGTCGTGCCCTGACACACTTTCTATCCGCCTGAAACTTTCAACACGGCAGATAGACCAAAGATCAGTAACAACCGTATTCAGAACGAGGTTTCGCAAGCCATGTCCGTAATTCTTGAATCCCTGCCCGTCGGCCAGAAGGTCGGCATTGCCTTCTCCGGCGGGCTCGACACCTCCGCCGCCCTGCACTGGATGAAGCTGAAGGGAGCCCTCCCCTACGCCTACACGGCCAACCTGGGCCAGCCCGACGAAGCCGACTACGACGAGATTCCGCGCAAAGCCCTCGAATACGGCGCCGAAAAGGCCCGCCTCATTGACTGCCGCGGCCCCCTCGTTCGTGAAGGCATCGCCGCACTACAGGCCGGCGCCTTCCACATCACCACTGCCGGCGTCCCTTACTTCAACACCACTCCGATCGGCCGCGCCGTCACCGGCA
>PMPH01000075.1 GCA_003161045.1 Acidobacteriaceae bacterium | reverse complement strand
GCCATTCAAGGTGGGCCACAATCAAGCACAAGAAGGGCGCGCTGGACGCAAAGCGCGGCAAGATATTCACCCGTCTGCTCAGGGAAATCGCGGTCGCCGCAAAGGGCGGCGGCAACCCTGACAGCAACGCCCGGCTGCGCACCGCCATTCTGGCGGCCAAAGCGGAAAACATGCCGCAGGACAACATCAAGCGCGCCATCCAGCGCGGCACCGGCGAACTGGAAGGCGTCAACTACGAGGAGATCACCTTCGAGGGTTACGGCCCCGGCGGGGTGGCCATCATTGTCGATGTGCTGACCGACAACCGCAACCGCGCGGTGAGCGAAATCCGCCACGCCTTCTCGAAAAATGGCGGGAATCTGGGCGAAAGCGGCTCGGTGCGCTTCATGTTCTCGAAAAAAGGGCTGATCGCCGTTGAAAAGGGCGCGGCCACTGAAGAGCAGTTGATGGACATCGTGCTCGAACATGGCGGCGAAGACCTGAACGATGAAGGCGACTCCTGGGAGATCATCGCCGATCCGGCCTCCTATGAGGAGGTTGCCGCAGCCGTCAAGGCCGCCGGCATTCCCACGGTGATGAGCGAAGTGACCATGGTCGCCTCCACCTACACCAAGCTGGAAGGCAAGGAAGCCAGCCAGATGATGCGCTTGCTCGAAGTTTTGGAAGATTGCGACGATGCGCAAAACGTCTATTCGAACTTCGACATGGATGCCGAGCAGATGGAAGAGGCGGCCGGTTAGGCCAGCGCCAGCCAGGCGTTCAAAAGGCCGCCCGGATGTGGCGGCCTTTTTCCGGAGACGCGAAATTTTCGTCCGGCGAAGAAAATCACCGCAATAATCGCGTGGGGCAGGGAAGAGCAGGGCGGAAATGCGCGGCACAGAGAACGGTTGGGAAGGAAAGAGCAGGGAAGAACGAATGTTGACCCGAATTGCTAAGCTTTTTGTGTTGCTCCTGATGGCGGGGACGATGATGGCCGCCGCTGAAACCTCAGATGGCGTTGCCACCGCTCCGGACGCGGCGGCGGTAAATACCGTGGCCCAGGTTCGCCAGGACAAGAGCTGGGAGTACGGCCCCTTCGTCAACGGGGGAACGGGCGTCGGCATCCGCTCGAATTTCCAGTTTCTCTCGGCCGGCTTCCAGGCAGGCAAAGCCCTCACGCCGGTTCTTCATGCCGGCATTCTTACCGGCCAGTTCGAGCTGGGCGGCAACATCATGCCTCTCTGGCAGGCCTACACCCCGAGCGCCCACGAAGAGACCATCACCCCGAAGGGTGGGGGGACGCCCTACCCGGCAATGATCGGCGGCGGCACCTACCGCGGCGTCAGCATCACCCCGGTCATCTTCCGCTGGAATTTTCTCACCCAGTCGCGGCGCATTCAACCATGGGTTCAGGCCGCGGGTGGCATCATCTACACCACGCACAAGTTTCCCGGGGTCCAGGAGGTTCCGCAGGGGACGCCGGGCGGAAGCTGCGTGTGGAATTTTTCCCCGCAGGGCGGTGGCGGCTTCCACTACTTCATCCGTCCCCGGCGGTCGATCGATGTGGGGGTGAACGCCGCGCACATCTCCTCCGCCTCGCTGGGCGACCGCAACCCCGGCGTCAATGCCAGCATTCAGGTGCAGGTGGGCTACACCTTCTGGAAGTAGACGCGCTCCCAGGAAATGCGTAGCAGGGCAGAATTTTGCCCATTGTAGAGCAGTCGTGGGAAAGCCGCCGAAACTCCCGGTAAAAAGCTGGAAAAAACTTCCGGAATTGCAGGCGAAGACATTGCTGTGAAAGGAATTATGAGCGGACCGGTGGTCGAGTGCGTTCCCAACTTTTCCGAGGGCCGGGATGCCCGGCGGGTCGAGGCCATTGTGGCCGCGATGCGCGTCGATGGGGTGTGCCTGCTCGACTGGTCGATGGACGCCGACCATAACCGCTCGGTGGTGACCGTGGCCGGCGATCCCGCCGCGGTGGTCGAGTCGGCGGTACGCGGCGCCGGCAAGGCCGCCGAGCTGATCGACCTGACCCGTCAGGAAGGGGTTCACCCCCGCATCGGAGCGGCCGACGTCATTCCCTTTGTGCCCATTTCCGGCATCAAGCTGGAGCAGTGCGCCCTGCTGGCCCGCCAGGCGGGGCTGGAGATCTGGCGCCGTTACGAGGTGCCGGTCTACTTTTATGAGGCGGCGGCCGCCCGGCCCGACCGCGCCAACCTGGAAGAGGTGCGGCGCGGGCAGTTCGAGGGCCTGCGCGAGGCCGTGAGCAAGGACTCCTCGCGCCGTCCCGACATTGGCGGCCCCAATCTCCATCCCACCGCCGGCGCCTGCGCCGTGGGCGCGCGCAAGTTCCTGGTGGCCTACAACATTTACTTCGACTCGACCGACGTGGCCGTAGCGCGCGCCATTGCCCGCGAGATTCGCGCCGCCTCCGGTGGCCTGAAGGGCGTCAAGGCGATGGGTGTGCTGGTCCACGGCCGCGCACAGCTCACCATGAACATCACCGACTTCGAGGTCACGCCGCTCTCCCAGGTCTTTCACACCGCCTCGGCTCTGGCCCTGCGCTACAAGGCCACGCCCGTCGAGGGCGAGATCATCGGACTGCTGCCTGAGGCGGCCTGTGAGCGGGAGAGCGAGTGGATGCGTCAATTGTCTGGGTTCGATGAGCAAACCAAGATTCTGGAGCGCCGCCTTGCCTCTCCCCTGGCTTGGCCAGGACAGGCGGCAGCAGCCAAGCCAGCTTGAAGGGCGCATCGGCCTGATGCACAACAGGTAAAATGAAGAAGGAACAGTAGCGGCGCGGTGGGCCGTCGAGCGCGTGAAGTCGGGCGCGCGGAAATGGTTCAGGGTTTGAACCGGCTTCCGCCGACGGATTCAACTGCGGCCGCAACTGTGGAGGATGGATTCCTTGAAGGCTTTACTGAGATTTTCAATTCCGGTTATTCTGCTGGCCGCGGTCGCCTCGGCGCCGGCGGCGCAGTTGTCCACCGATGCTCGCGGCGCCATTCCTCATGACGTGCAGCAGTTGGTGGCCATCGACTACTACGCGATGGAGAACTCGGCCGCGGCCATGGATCTGCGCAACCGCGTGATGCCTCCCGAACTCAAGCGCTTTGAAGAGGCGCTGCACAAGTCCGGCCTGAACGAAAACCACGACGTCGAACAGTTGGCCTTCGTCCTGTTCCGCCCCAAGAGCAGCAGCGAAGATCTGGACACCGTCGGCATTGCCCAGGGTCAGTTTCCCGTAACCGAGATTCTCTCCAACTTCCGCAAGCAGAAGCTGAAACCCACCCTGGTGCGCACCAACAAGGTCTACCCGCTGGCCAAAACCGGCATGGTGGTCTGCTTTGTCGATCCCTCGACGATGATCTTCGGCGACAGCGATGCGGTCACCAGGACCCTCGATGTCCGGGACGGCATGGCGCCCAGCATCCTGACCAATAACACCATGATGGACGCCATGAGAAGCGTGGACTCCGAGCCTCTGTGGAGCATCCTCGACCAGAAGGGCACCCAGACCATGATGAAACAGGTGCTGGGCGAGGCCGGCTCGGTCACCGACTTTGAAAGCGTGCGCAAGCGCCTGCTGGCCTCCTGGTACTCGATGAACTTCCAGCACGGCGTCAAATTCGACCTGACCATCTCCACCGGCGACTCGTTTGTCGCGGCCACCGTCTCCTCGCTGATGACGGCCGCGCTGACGGTGCGCAAGATGAGCGGCTCGGATGCCGAGAAACAGGCGCTGAGCGCCACCTCGCTCAGCTCCGACTCCGGGCGCATGTCGGTCCACTTCGCCACCAGCGATGACGAATTCAACAGCCTGTTGCAATCCCCGCTCTTCCATAGCATGGTGCGCTGAGCCGCATCAGGCTTGTGCGCACAGGGGAGAGGTTTTGCTGTTATTGATCCAGCCCCATTGGAATGCGACACCTGTTCCCACCCTAGCCGCAAAAACAAAGGCGCGGCGAGGGTGGGGCAACCCAAATTTGTTTGATTCGTTCAGGGCCGGATCAATAACGTAAAGAGTGCCGTGCTGCGTGGCATTTTTGATGAGAAGCCACTTGAGCGGCAGTGGTTTTTCTCTCCAGCAACCGGAGAAACTCTATAGGCCAGCGGACGATTCCTCTCCAGAGCCGCTCCACCGCCGGCCTTTGCTCGGCAAACCGGGCCTCCCTGGTTTTGATTGACGATGCGCGCAGGAGAACCCCGGCTTCGTTCTACGCTTTAGTAAAGCTCCCAGATTTTCTCTACTTTTCAGTAAAAGAATGTTCCAGATTTTCTCTAGCCCCAGTAAAGAGTATCCCCGGTTTTGCTCTGCAATTCACGATTTTGTGGCCGGCCAGGAAGCCTCAAGCCTTCTTGCTGCTGCCGCTCTCCATGGTTGTGAAGGTCTGCTCTCCGTCCTCGTATATTTTCATCGGATTACTACCGCACACCTGATTCCGTCCGTTCTTCTTGGCCCGGTAGAGTGCCTGATCGGCCATTTCGATCAGGTCGTGCACATGCTTTTCGAATTGCGGAACCATGGTGGCGCATCCTACGGAGATGGTAACGATTCCGGGCAGGTTGCCGTTGTGCGGCAATTGGCGGCCGCGCAGCGCCAGGCATACTTCATTGGCCACCTGCACGGCGCCTTCCTTGCTCGTGTTGGGCAGAACAATGGCAAACTCCTCGCCACCGAAGCGGGCCACCAGGTCGCCCGGCCGCGCCACGACATCCTGGCAGGACTCGGCGATCTGCCTCAGGCAACTGTCGCCGCGCAGGTGCCCATAGGCGTCGTTATAGGACTTGAAGAAGTCGGCGTCGATCAGCAACATGGAGAGCGGCTTGCCGTCGCGTATGCCGCGGCGCCATTCACCGGCGATGTACTGATCGAACCGCCGGCGATTGGCCAATCCCGTCAGCGCGTCCGTCACGGCCAGCGCCTCCACGACGCTATAGGCTTCCTGCAGCTTCTGTTCCGCCTGCTTGCGCTCGTTGATGTCCCGGAGAATGTTCAGAATTCCCGATGGAGCGCCGGTTGCCGGGTCGCGCACAATATGAAGGTTGGCCTCGACCCACAAATACTCCCCGTTTTTCTTCTGGGCGCGGCACTCGATCATGGTCCCTTCGGCACCAGAGCGCAGTTCATTGACCGCCGCTTCGGCCTTGGCGAGATCCTCCGGATGCACCAGCCCGAAGCTGCCCTGCTCCAGCAGTTCTTCCCGCGTCCATCCGCCCATGCTCTCCGCGGCCGCCGAGACGTAGGAGCGGCGCCCGTTGAAGTCGGCCAGAATGATGATGTCGCGGGAGTTTTCCGTCACCAGCTTGTGCAGAGCGACGATCTCATGCAGCTTTTGTTCCGTGGCCTTGCGCTCGTTGATGTCGCGCACGATCTTCAGGATTCCAGTGGGAACGCCCGTTACCGGATCGCGCACGAGGCGCAGATTGGCCTCCACCCAAAGAAACTCCCCGCTCCGCTTGCGAAGGCGAGCCTCGATCACACCCCCCTCGACGCCGGAATGGAGATTGCTCATCAGCGCCACGGCGTTCGACTGGTCCTCGGGATGCAGCAGCTCCAAACCGTTCATCGCCAGAAGTTCTTCCCGGCTCCACCCCGTCATGCTCTCTGCGGCGGCCGAAATGTAGTTGCCCTCTCCGCTGAAGTTGATGAGGACGATCGCGTCGCGGGAGTTTTCCGTCACCAGTTTGTGCAGAGAGGCGATCTCCTGCAGCCGGCGTTCGGTGGCCTTCTTCCGTTCCTGGACCACCGAGATGCTATAGAGAATGAAGATTCCCGCGGCCACATGCAGTTGCAGCAGAATGCTGGGCCCGACCAGAAGAGTGGAATTGGCCGCGATAAACGGACCCTCGCCGCGAACGTTGTAGCAGCTTCCTGTGATGGCGACCAGCAGCATCGCCAGCGCGGCGCAACTCAGGTCGACCCTGAGCGCAATGACGACCAGGAGAGGATAAATCAGAATTCCCAGCGGGATTCTGTCCTGGCTGAAGGAGGCGACGGCAACAGCGGCGGTCAGCGCCAGGTAAGGCCAGCCTTGCCGCCAGCGCCGGAGATCGCTGAAATCGGATTGAAAGATGGCGACAAAAGTCGGCGTGATCACCGCAATTCCGAGGCCATCGGGACCAGCCCACTCCAGAAACCCTTCCAGAACTGGGGTATGCGTCCCGGCCGCCATAATCCATGCGTAGATTAACCCCACGGCGATGGGTGCAGCCAGAACCGCAAATCCTATGAAGCGGCAGAGATAGGGAATATTCGTGAAGCGGGGAAGCTCGGCCGACCGCCGGCGCAGCAGCAGCGCGGCCAACAGGACTTCGGCGATGTCCAGCACGCTGTATAGCAGACTCATCCGCCACGGTTCGTGGATGAAGATGCTGCCGAAGGCAAGAGCCAGAAAACCTGTGAGCAGATAGACCGGCCAACGCCAGCGAGGAGCCAACAGCAGGTAGGCCAACAGCAGACCATTGGCCACCCAGATCAGGTTTCCCCCCGCCCCGTTGCGTTCGAAAATGTCGACGAATACCGTGGCCAGCGTGACAAACAGGAAGCATCCCGCCAAGTGGACGGCAAGCCCAGGACTCCGCAACCAGCGGACCAGGAAATGCAACCGCTCGACCTGGGGATGGCAGCTTGTAGATGCAGGCTTCCCGCGCACTTCCGTCCTCCTGCTCCCCTTATCAGTTGAATTTCAGAGCAAAATAGTCTTCGAAGATTCTTTGCCGGTTGATTCCTATGATTCAAGAATGGATCCGGGCGTCAAATCAAGCTACTGCCTTCAAATTTTCTGCACTGAAATGAATTTTCCACAAATTACCGCACTGTTTACCGAAGCCACGGTGAGCGGAAATAAGAATATCATGCAAATCTATTTGGAACTTTGGTCGGGGCGGAGGGATTCGAACCCCCGACCCTCTGCTCCCAAAGCACGGTAGCAGCGGTTTTCCATGATTTACCCTCCATTACCAATGTGTGCTTAACATTCTTACAATCAGAGCGTTATGCACACATTGCCGGATGGGTTGATTCCTGCCAATTACTATCGTTTCCGATACTGACTCCCCACACTTTCCACCACAGTTTTAGACGACCATTATTCGCTGCTTCCGCCTGTACTGGCGGGGTGGAACCGCACTGGTACGCCGTCACGTTCGCAACTCAAGAGAGTTTGCGGGCAGAGCGCCGATGCGGGGAACTGCTGGCGGATATGCCAAAGGCAAAGGGTACGGCTGGACAGGGGAATCCAAACTGGCTAGGCAGTAACAAAGTGGAACCGCCTAGTAATCAGCCACAAACCCTAGCCGATCTTGGAATTAGCAAGCGCCAGTCTTCCGAGTGGCAGCAACTCCACTGGAATGAGCCAGAAACCGCCCGTCCTGCCCCTCGCAGGGTACTGGACAGGCAAACGGCCATGGACGGCCAGCCGATGCGCCTACGTGCCTTAAACGTCCAAGTGCAGGATTGCACACAGCGGCCAGTATGCCCAAGGCGAAGGGAACACAGGGCAACTCAAGGGAGATATTCGCATGAGGGCAGAACGCCGTCCTGGGGAACTACTTCGTGAGATGGCAGAGAGTAGGGAACGAGATACCGGAACAGGTGGGGATAGAAAATCACAGTCGCAAGCCGCTACCGTGAAACTTTCCGATCTCGATATATCTAGGATGCAATCATTGAGTAAGGCTTTTCACAGTTCGACAGGGAGAACGTGTTCTATGTACCGTCCCTTACTCCAATCGGTAGGGAGAATGTGCCCTATGTACCGTCCCTTACTCCAA
>PMPH01000125.1 GCA_003161045.1 Acidobacteriaceae bacterium | reverse complement strand
CGATTTCGACCGGCTTGCCGCGGAGGAAGCCGGCGATGAGAAACTCTTCGACTTCGGGCGGCGCGGGGACGATGGCGGAGAATGTGGTGGCGGGATCGGTGCCGATGGCGACGGCAACCTCTAAGCGCGAGCCCTTGAGATTGCCGAGCGCAACCTGAGGCAGGCCCCCGATGGGGCCGTCAGGAATGGCAACCGCGCCGCCGGCCGACTCGGCCATCGCCGCCACGCGGGCGGTCGACGGGTCCGCCTCAGCAGACAAAGAGGCGGCCGCGCGCAGCGCTTCGCGATAGTGCTCGGCGGCGACCTTCTGCCGCTGCCAGTGCATCCCGGTGGTCTGGCCGTCGTAGACCTGCATCCGGTACATTCCGACGTTGCGCTTGCCCGTGCGCGGGTCGCGGGTGACGACGCAGGGCAGGGTAATGAAGCGGCCGCCGTCGTGCGGCCAGCACTTGAGGATGGGGAACTGGTTCAGATCGAGCTCGTCGCGGCCGCCGTTCTCGTTCGAATGCAGGACGACCTCCTTGCAGGGAGCCTCCTTACGGCTGACGGTCTTGGGAAAGGCGCTGGCCAGCGCGCCCAACTGCGGCAGCATTTTGAGCTTGTCGATGAGGCCCTTCGGGGCTTTAAGGTTCATCAGGGCTTGAATGCGCTCGGCAATCTCGTCCAGCCGTTCGACGCCCAAGGCCAGCGCCATGCGCCGCTCGCTGCCGAACTGGTTGATGAAGACCTGGTGGCCGGGATGGCCCTTGATGTTCTCGAAGAGCAGGGCCGGACCGCCGGGCGAGTAGCTTTTTGTGCCGGTCTTCACATGGGTGCTGGCTGTCGAATGGGCTTGGGCGTCCATTTTAGAAACGCGGTCGGTGATCTCGGTGATTTCCAGCTCCGGCGAAACCTCTGCGCGGATGCGTTTCAGTTCGCCGTGCTTTTCGAGGGTTTTGATCCAGTCGCGCAGGTCGTCGTAAGCCAAGGTGTTGCTCCTGGGGGCAGATTCTTTCCCCTTCATACTACGGCTTTTGGCTGCCGGAAGAAGCTGCCGGGCTGAGGAATGATTCCCAGCGCCTTCCCCGGCATCTTCTGCCGGCGCGCAAAGGTTTGTCCTCCGCACGGAGTCGATGTTAAGGTAACGGCGAAGGGAATTCTCAATGAAAGTTCTGCACGTAGTTGGCGCGCGGCCAAACTTCATGAAGGCGGCTCCCGTATACCGTGCGCTGGGGAGCAGAGGGCACGAGCAGACATTGGTGCATACGGGCCAGCACTATGACGCACTCATGTCGGATGTGTTCTTCAAAGCATTGGAGATTCCGAATCCAGACGAAAGCCTGAACGTCGGTTCGGGGTCGCATGCGCAGCAAACGGCCGCGATCATGAGCCGGTTCGAGCCGGTTGTGCTGGCGCGCAAGCCGGACATCGTGCTGGTTTATGGCGACGTGAATTCTACCGTTGCCGCAGCGCTTGTATGCTCCAAGCTCGGCATTCGCCTGGGACATGTCGAGTCGGGCCTGCGCTCGTTCGACCGCTCGATGCCGGAAGAGATCAACCGCCTGGTTACCGACCAGCTCGCGGATCTTCTCTTTACTCCGTCAGCCGATGGCGATGAAAACCTTGCGCGCGAGGGCATTGACAAGGACAAGGTTTTCCTTGTCGGCAACGTGATGATCGATACACTGATTCGATTCTTGCCGAAAGCGGACGAGCTGTTTCCAAAGCTCAAGGCAGAGTTATCCCTGGGTTCTTTTGGATTGGTAACGCTTCATCGTCCATCGAATGTCGATGATGAGTCCGCTTTTTTGTCGATGCTGCAGGTGCTTGACAGTTTGAGCCGTGAACTTCCCCTTATATTTCCAGTCCACCCGAGGACACGCCAAAAGTGGGCGGCACACCTCAATCAGTGCAACCCGAATCTTCACGCCATTGAGCCGCTGGGATACCTCGAGTTTCTTGCGCTTCAGAAGAATGCCAGGGTTGTCATCACGGACTCGGGCGGCATACAAGAGGAGACGACTTATCTGGGAACGCCCTGCCTCACCTTGCGTGAGAATACCGAGCGCCCGATTACCGTGACCCTTGGCACCAATGTCCTGATCGGGCGCGATTGGGAACTGCTGCGGAAAAAGTTCCATGAAGCGCTGAACGGCGGCCGAAAGCAGGCGGGCCGTCCGCCGCTATGGGATGGTAAAGCGGCGGAACGAATTGCCGAAATCCTGATGGCAGGCCACTGATCGTGTCGGATGTAAGGTCGCCAAGAGGCGTTCAATGTGGAGGATTGGAGTCTTTGACAGACCGATTCGTTGAGGCCACACGATGAATGAATTGAATGTATTGCTGATCACTTACTCGTTTCCACCAGTCGGCGGAACGGGAGTCATGCGCGCCGCAAGCCTTGCGCGCTACCTGCCTGCGGAAGGAATCAGGCTCGATGTGCTGACCGCGCGCAATGCATCTGCCGTGGGCTCCGACCCCACCTTGCTCCGAGAGATTCCGGCCGAAGTAACCGTTCACCGCACCCTCACTCTCGACCTCCCCTTCGGCATCAAGAAGTGGATCAAGCGGTTGATTGCAGGATCGAAACCGCCCTCAGGTCAAGCTGTCAGCCCCGCCGCCTCTAGCAAGCCGCATTTTCTCAAGAGAGTGATTCAGGACATTCTGCAGCCCGACCCGCAGGTCACCTGGCTTCCGGTGCTTACACGCGCCGCACGCCGCATCGTCAGGAAGCGGAAGATTGACCTAGTCCTCATTACGGTGCCGCCTTTCTCCAGTGTGCTGTTGGTGGAGAAACTTCGCAAGGAATTCCCGCAACTTGCCATTGTCGTCGACTTTCGCGATGAATGGCTTACGACCACCTTTGATCTGGTCAGCTTTCTTTTCAGCCGCAGCGAGCGCACGCGCAAAATTGCGCAGGCCGCTGAAGTCCGCGCGGTGACAAATGCTACCGCCGTTGTAGCCGTGACCGAAGCGGCGCGCCGCCAGATACGCGCCCGCTATCCGCAGGAGCCTGACGGCAAGTTCCATCTGCTCCCGAATGGATTCGACGCCACAAGACTGGTCCGCTCTGTACCGTCAGCGAAACCTCGGCCCGACGGCAAGATTATCGTTACCTATGTGGGCACAATCTACGCCTCGACCGAGCCAACCGCACTGGTTCAAGCCCTGCAATCATTGCCGAGCGAAGTGAAATCGCGCTTCAGACTCCGCTTCATCGGTCACATCGAAGAACCTCGCTTTCGCGAAGCTCTTTTGCAACTGGGCGAGATGGTGGAGTTGAAAGGCTATTTGCCCCAGCGCGAAGCTCTGGCTGCGATGAGCGAGACCGATTATGTTCTGCTGATCAATCACGATCCTCTGAATGTCGGAGGAAAATTCTACGACTACGTCGGCGGGGGCAAGCCCATTCTCGGCGCTGTCCATCCCGAGGGCGAGACACGCCGCCTGCTGGAAGAGTTGCGGGCCGGATGGTGGGCAGGCAATCGCGACGTCGAAGGCATTCGCCTGCTGTTCATCGACGTTGCGGCGCGCGGCAACTCGCTGCTCAACAAGTTTCAACCCGACCTGGAAAAGATTGCGCAGTACGAACGCAGGGTTCTCGCTCAACGCTATGCCGGCCTGCTCCATTCCATCGCCGGAAGAGCGCGCGAGCGCGGTTCATCCGCGCCGGCTGCCCAGCCCGCGGGAACGGGAGAGTAACCTTGCTCAAGGTCGCGATTGTTACCCGCTATTTTCCCAGCTCGGCCGAACCCTGGCAGGGACGCTCGGTCTATCAGACGCTGCGTGTGCTGGCTCGCGAGACCGATCTGCGCGTCTTCTATCCCAATGCGAGTTATCCCCACCTGTTCAAGCCGCGCAGCCGGAGTTATGACCGGCTGGACCCGTCTTATAGCCCTGCTGATGTGCAGACAAGTTACTACGACTATCCAGCGCTGCCCGTTCTTTCCCGGCCGTTCAATGGGCTGATGGCGGCCCGAGCCTTGCTGCCGCACGTGCGCCGCTTTGCTCCCGATCTGATCTTCGGCTGCTTCCTTTATCCCGACGGCTACGCGGCTCTCAAAATCGGCCAGGCCCTCGCGGTTCCCGTCGTGGCCATGAGCATTGGCTCGGACATCAACCGCATCGGCGATCCTATCTCGGCGATGCACACGCGCGCGGTTCTGCGCGAGGCCGATTTTCTGGTCACCGTCAGCGGCGATCTGCGCTTGAAGGCTATCGCCATGGGAGCCGCGGCCGAGAAAACTCGCGCCATCGTCAACGGCTGCGATCTGGCGGTCTTCCACCCTGGCGACCGTTTTCACGCGCGGCTGAAGCTCGGGATCGACCCGGCCGCCGAAGCCGTGGTTTACATCGGGCGCATGGACGTGAAAAAAGGCCTGCGAGAACTGGTCGAAGCGGCCGCCAGGCTGCATTCCGCGCGTCCCAGACTGCGCGTGTACATGGTCGGCGAGGGGCCGGACAGGCCGCTGATCGAGAGCGCCATCCAGGCCCGCAACGCCGCCGGCTACATCCACGCGCTGCCCGGTTGCGCCTTCGACGAGGTTGCCGTCTGGATGGCGGCGGCCGATCTGGTCACGCTGCCAAGTTACATGGAAGGCTGCCCCAATGTAATCCTGGAGGCGCTGGCCAGCGGACGGCCTGTCGTCGCCACAAATGTTGGCGGCATTCCCGAGATTCTGAGCGAGGAGTGCGGACGCCTCGTGCCCCCACGCGACGCGGGCGCTCTGGTGCAGGCCCTCGCCTCGGTCCTCGACAGCGCTTGGGAGGCCCAGGCTATCTCCGCGCGCGGCAGCCGGAGTTGGGAGACCGTCGCGGCTGAGCTGCTCGAAGTCTTCCATTCGCTGGCGCCCGCCCGCACCGGGAGCGATCATGCCTGTTAGAACAGATTCCCAAGTTATTGGAGCGGTCTTCCAGGCTATATTCCTTTGCCTCCTCTGCGTAAGTGGGCTTTCTCTCAGAAAAAAGCCACTTCGCGGCCGTGGTTTCGGAATTTGGCAATGGGGCAACTGCGACAGCCTGCCGCAAAACCCAAAGGGAGCCCACGCATGACGGCCCTGCGCAAGGCCGGCCGCTGGCTCTGCCGCCTCTTCGCGGTCATCGGACTCGTCACCGTGCTGGTGATCTCCACGCCCATCGTCTCGTGGTGGGTGCGGGCCTACGCCGGCCCCCCCGAACAGCCCAGACTCGAACAGCCCAGACTCGAACAGCCCAAGGGCGACGTTTTGATCCTGCTCGGCGCGGCGGCTGACGACCACGGCGGCATCTCCTACTCCTCTTACTGGCGCGCGCGCCAGGCGGTTTTTGCCTGGCAAACCGGAGGCTTCAAAGAGATTGTAATCAGCGGCTTCGGCGATCCCGGCATTCTCAACTTTCTGGTCGCCGAAGGCATTCCCCGCCAAGCCATCCTCACCGAGGGACGATCGGACAGCACCCGCGAAAACGCCATTGAAACGGCCCGCCTGCTGCAAAACCTTCCTGGCGGGCGGGTTCTGCTCACCAGCGATTTTCATATGTTCCGGGCGCTGCGCGTCTTCCGCAAGCTGGGCATCGAGGCCGCTCCCATGGCGGTCCCCGACGCGCTCCACTCGACCGAACATTGGAACGGGCGATTCTCGGCCTTCGAGATCATGGTGGCCGAGTCCGCCAAGATCGTCTACTACGGCCTGCGCGGCTGGCTTTAGGAAGCGGCTTCCGCTTCGGCTTTGCTCGCCGTCGTCCCACCGCCTACAATGGAGGCGGACTTAAACCAGAGTTTTGAGGGATTTCGACCATGCCGCTCTCCGGAGAAGCGATCCGCTTGATGAACTATATTGACGATGTTGCCGTGACCCTGCGCCGGGTGCTGGCCACCATCCCCACGCTCACCGCCGAGGAGCGCGCCCGCGTTGCCGAACACCTGCTGCAGGCCCGGCCCAACGCCGAAGACGTGGCCCAGGCCCTGGCCGCCAAGTAAAACCGCTTGCCGACGACCGTCGCCATCATCGGAGCCGGACCGCTGGGCCGCTGGCTGGCCCTCTCGGCTGCCCGCGCTGGCTTTCGTGTGCTGCTGGAAGACGTGATGCCCCGCAACCTGCATCACGCCCAGGAGTTCTTGCGCCAGCAGATCGGTCCCGGACAGCTTGCGGAAAGACTCCTGAAGAGCGACGGCTTCAACGTGAGGGCTGCGGGCTTCAGCCCGTACATTAAGCCCGATGAATTTACGGCGGCTCTGGCTCCCGAGGGGGGCTCTTCAGACGGCCCATCCATCGCCTTCGTCTCCACCATCGAGGAGGCGGTCCGCGAGGCCGATCTGGTGATCGACTGCGTCCCGGACGAGCTGGAATCAAAGCTCGAAATTCTCTGGCTGCTGGATCGCATGGCCCCGCCGCGCACCGTGCTGGCCACGCCCACGACGCGCCTCTCCATTGCCGACCTGGCCAACTGCACCTACCGGCCGGCGAAGTGCATTGCCATTGCCGCCGAGGCCAGCAGCCTGGCGGGCAAACCCTGGGGGGAAGTTGATAAACCAGAGACTGGGACTGGCAAACCCGAAACTGGGAGCGTCGAACCAGAAACGGTGACCGGCAAACCAGAGACTGGAGCCGGCAATCCCGAGGCAGTGGCCGGTACACCCGCCGCGGGAGCCGCCAGCTCAACCGCCAGCGTCACTCCGCGGATTCTGCTCCGCACCACCACCCGCACCGCCCCGGAGACCGTCGCCCTCGTCCGCAATTTTTGGCGGCAACTGGGTTTTACACCGGTCTTCGAGGTTGATCCCGCCGGGCAGCCGGACAAGTTGACAGCCAGCAGCTAGAAACTGCTCCCTATTCCCTAATCCCTATTCCCTATTTCTGTTTTCCCAGCACCGACTCGTAGTAGCGCACATAATGGGGCACCACCAGCGAGGAGCAGAAGCGCTTCTGCGCCGTCTTGCGCCCGGCTTCGCGCATGGCCTCCAGGCGGTCGCGGTTCTTGAGCAGGCTAATCGCTCCAGCGGCCATCCCGTCCACGTCGCCCACCTCGTAGAGCAGCCCGGTCACGCCGTCGTCGATCAGTTCCGGCACTCCACCCACGCGCGTGGCGATGGAGGGAACCTTGCACGCCATCGCCTCCAGAGCCGCCAGGCCAAAGGACTCCAGTTCGCTGGGCATCAGCATCAGGTCGGCCAGCGCGAGCAGCTCGTTGACCCGCTCCTGCTTGCCCAGGAAGCGAACGTGGCAGTGAATTCCCAGGTCGTGCGCCAGCCACTCGGCCGCCGAGCGCTCCGGCCCGTCGCCCACCAGCACCAGCCGCGAGGGAATCTCGCGGGCCACCTGCGCAAAAACCTTCACCACGTCCACCACCCGTTTGACCGGCCTGAAGTTGGACAGATGCATCAGGATCGCCTCACCGGGAGCGGCCAGACGCCGTCGCGCCTCCGTTCGCGCGGCCTCGTCCTTGATGGGCTGATACAGGTCGCAGTTGACGAAGTTCGGAATCACTTCGATGGGCCGCGTTACGCCGAAGTGCTCCACCGTTTCCTTCTTGAGGTACTCGGAGATGCTGGTCACGCCGTCGCTCTCCTGGATGGCGTAGCGGGTAATGGGCAGGTAGCAGCGGTCCAGGCCCACCAGCGTGATGTCAGTGCCGTGCAGGGTAGTGACGAAGGGCAGCCGGCGGCCGCGCGCGGCCAGCATCTGGCGCGCCAGCAACGCACTGACCGAGTGGGGAATGGCGTAGTGCACATGCAGCAGGTCAAGTTCACAGAATTCAGCCACTTCGGCCATCCGCGAGGCCAGCGCCAAGTCGTAGGGCGGGAACTCGAAGAGCGGGTAGCTGGAGACAGGAACCTCGTGGTAATGAATGCCGTTGTCGCGCCCGCTCAGCCGGAAGGGTTGCGAATAGGAGATGAAATGCACCTCGTGGCCCAGCGCGGCCAGCTCGATGCCCAGTTCCGTGGCCACTACGCCGGAGCCGCCGTAGGTGGGATAGCAGGTAATGCCAATGCGCATGATTTTTCTCGTTCTGTCCGTGAGTACGTCTTTGTCTTGGACGCTCAAGGAAGCGGGGAAGATGCAGTAGTAGGCCTGTCTGGCGTTGATCCCTGGGGGTTCGGCATCACGGCCGTTTCGAGGGGCGGATTTGGACCTCCCAGCGACCGATCAGCGTCGCCGGGGAGAAGATCGGCAAAGGAGATGAACTCAATGGCCGGGAACTGCTCCACTGCGCAAAGGGCCTGCCGTTCAGTCTCTCGCGAGGCCAGCAGGCGGGTCCGCGCCTGGGCCAGATCCCGGTCGTTGTAGCCGGGATGCGTGACCAGCTCCCAGGTTCCTGTCCCCAAGGCGCCCGGCGGCAGGTTACGGAGCAGGGAAGTGACCGTGGCGGCGTCCAGGGTTCCGGTCGCCAGCACGCCGATGGCGCCATCGGTGGTGGAAAAGCCCTCTTCGGCCACGATGCGCCGGAAAGTGGGTTCAAGCAGCCGCAGCAGGCTCACCTCGGCGCGCCGCACCCCTGTTTGTATCCCGGCAGCGGCCGGTGTCGCGCGCAAACTCCACCTGGGCTCAAAGGGATTGCGCACTGCGCGAATGCCCGCCGCCCGCGCCGCCCGCAGCACTGGCCTGAGCACGGCGGGGAACATATGGGTGTGCTTGTGCGTGTCGATGTGAGTGAGCCTGAGGCCTTTGGATTGCAATAGAGCGATCTGCGCGGCGGCCTCGGCCTCGATCTCGCGGAAGCAAATCCGCCCGGTGAGCAGACGGGCGAGAAATGCGCCCAGCGTGGGATGAAAGCGGCCGGTGCGCGCGTCCGCCAGCGTGGGAAGCTCGCGCGCGGCGAGTTGCGGCTCGCCATCCACCAGCACCACGTGGCAGCCCACCCCCAGCGTTGGCGTGGAGTGGGCCAGTTCGATGGCTTCTTCGATGGCCGCGGCGCGCGCCATCAGCGTGGCGCTGGTCAGCCGTCCGGCCCGATGCAACTCGACGATGGCGCGGTTGACCCCCGCGGTCAGCCCAAAAT
The DNA here is from genome assembly GCA_003161045.1 of Acidobacteriaceae bacterium. Taxonomy (GTDB): domain Bacteria; phylum Acidobacteriota; class Terriglobia; order Terriglobales; family Acidobacteriaceae; genus Telmatobacter. Next base: position 3,007 of record PMPH01000125.1, on the reverse strand, counting down.
CGTCGGCATTGAGGATAAGACGGCCCACTGGCTGAGTTTATCAACCCAGGCGCGCCGCTGACCGGAAAGGCGCCTCTTCAGGGCGCCCACGCTCGCTGAAAAGCCCTCTCTCGCCGGAGCGCATCAGCGCTGCTATGATGACCTAAGGCCGCATAGGCCTTCCGCCGAGCGTGGGCGGTTAGCTCAGTTNNAGCGCCTGCCTTACAAGCAGGATGTCCGGGGTTCGAGTCCCTGACCGCCCACCATAGATCTGTTTCAAGACTTCCAAGGGTATCCAAGGTCTCATCGATATATCCCAGCAAAAACAAGGGATATCGTCTTTCCGCGTCCAAAGGCGTACCATGAAAGCCAAGTCCTGCGGGGGGTACTTTCCGGGGTATTGCGCTTTCGGTCGGGGGGTATTTTTCCGCGAGGGTATTTGGGATGGAGGAAAGACATGTCTCTGACAGATACAGAAGTTCGCAAGGCCAAAGCGACGGAAAAGGCGTACCGCTTGAGTGATAGTGGGAGCCTCTACCTCTGGGTCACTCCGGCGGGCGGAAAACTGTGGCGCTGGGCATACAAGTATGAGGGCAAGGAAAAGCTCATGTCCTTCGGCAAGTATCCGGCTGTGTCCCTCGCGTTTGCCAGAGAACGCCATGCTGAGGCACGTAAACTGCTGGCCCTGGGCCTTGACCCAATGGCGCAGCGGAAAGCCGCGAAGACCGCAGAAAAGATCGCCGCCGGGAATTCATTCCAGACCATCGCGGGCCTTTGGTTTGAGCACTGGCGCGTAGAAAAGAGCCGTCAGCACGTGGATGCGACTCGACGGCGCATGGAAGCCAATATCCTGCCTCTGCTTGGTACGCGACCAATTGCGGAGATTGAAGCTCCTGAACTGGTGGCCATGGTAAAAGCGATTGAGACACGGGGCGCGGCAGACTTGGCCAAACGGGCGCTGGAGAACACAGGGCAGATTTTTCGCTATGCCATTGCCCATGGCTATGCGAAACGCAACCCGGCAAGCGAGATTCGACCAGCCGATATTTTGAAACCAACCCACAAGACCAACCTTGCCCGAATCGACGCCAAGGATTTGCCAGGGCTACTGAGAGCGATAGAGGTCTATCAAGGGACGCACGTTACCCGGCTGGCCATGAAACTGATGGCACTGGTTTTTGTGCGCACGAGCGAATTGATTGGAGCCAAGTGGTCAGAGTTCGACATGGAGGGCGCCCGTTGGAATATTCCCGCTGAGCGCATGAAAATGCGAGACCCGCACATTGTTCCACTGGCGACACAGGCCATCGAGATTCTGGAAATGCTGCGCACATTGACCGGGGTAAGTGAATGGCTCTTCCCCGGAGACCGCGTCGCCACAAAGCCCATGAGCAATAACACCATCTTGCAGGCATTGAAACGCATGGGCTATCAGGGAAGAATGACCGGCCACGGCTTTCGCGGGCTGGCATCCACCATCCTGCACGAGCAGGGCTACGATCACGAGCATATCGAATTGCAGCTTGCCCATGCTCCGCGCAACGCTGTGAGCGCAGCCTATAACCATGCCCTGTACCTTGAACCACGCGCCAAGATGATGCAAGCCTGGGCAGATTACCTGGAACGCACACAACGCGGGGGAGTGGTTCTTCCATTCCGTGGGTCTGCGGCTTAGCTGTAAGGTCGCTTCGGTTAGTGAAGCAATTGAAGACCGCTGTCCAAGAGATCGACCTTCTTGGCAACCGCAGTGAAATCGCTGTCGGAACTTTACGGCGCACGATGGAAGCACACTTGTCTCTGAATTTGTGTGGGTTCGTCCATCTCTACAAAATATTTTTCCACAGGCTAAGACTGTGTTTTCAGGTGCAACACTGAACGAATTAAGCACATGTGCAACCTCCCTCAACCTCTCTCGATAGTGGTAAGTTGTCTATCAGTTTACCCGCGAATCCGTTTAATCAGGTGCAACCATGAGCTGCTTCACACCCCTATGATTACAGGGTTTTCGTGGCTATGCGCTTTGACAGCGGAATAAGACCGTAGGATACTTGATTCAAAGGAGTCCACTAATGTCCGAAAGTATCCGCATATTACGCAGAGGCCAAGTCCAGAGTCTCACCGGGCTATGCCGCTCCGCCATCTACCAAATGATTTCCTCTGGTCAGTTCCCCCGATCTGTCCCTCTTGGTCCACGAAGCGTTGGTTGGATCGAGGCTGAAATCTCCGAGTGGATTCGTTCACGGGTTGCCGCGCGCACAGACCCCGGTACCAGAGCACACAGCACAACCACGCAACTATCCCGCATCTAACTAAACGAAATGAACTCAGAGCAGACCCTCGTCAAAAGTCGAGTGGTTACGCACCGAAAACGTGCGCTCTAGGTTGAAAGACCAAGGATAGAAGTATGTCTTGGAGAGCCAAAGAACAGAGACGAATTTCGCCAATAGCGAAGGTGGAAGGAAACTTCCTCGAATCAAAACTGCCAACGCAAGCCTTCGCAACGCTGGAGACATTTCACCAGGCAGCGCAATGCAGGGCCGACAGATTATTCTCCACGTGGATTCAAGGCGTACAGGCTCACAACCGGGTAACGCTCGGCTGGATCAAGTCGATTGAAAGCAATCCACAGCCGCACATCCACGCCGCGCTGATTGCTGCCACCCCTTTGGACTGCGTTCATGCGGCAACCCTCTGGCAAGCGATGGTTGCGCCCCGCTACTCAAAGGCTGCAAGGATCAAACCTTATCGGCGCGGCCTCTGCGGACTCGGATACGTGCTGAAACGACTTGGCAACACCGCTGAAGACATTCAATTCAGTGATAACATCGCGTCCTTTGCAACCGGAAACGGGAATTCTCTCTTTCGTACAAGCTCGGCAGAGAGGCGGCAACGCCGTAGAATCGAGACACAGCTTAGCCAGGACTCTGGCCCTCTCTCCCCCTAGGAACTTGTTGAAATTTCCCTTAAGTAGGTTTGCTTGTTGGGGATTTGATCTTCCCGTGGGATGAAATTGGTTTGAATCGGGCGA
>PMPH01000032.1 GCA_003161045.1 Acidobacteriaceae bacterium | reverse complement strand
TCGGGACTTGTGCAGAGGTTCCCTAGAGGCCAAACGGTCGCTGCGTGGAAATCGTAGTAGCTCCCCGTTTTTCTCAATGCATCATGCTGCCAGGGCCCCTGCTCCGGCAGTCGGGCCGCCATCTGCCGCGCTGCTACAAACTTTGCACCAGAGGCACTGCACAGGCCGCGCCGGAAACTCAAAAGCACGCAGTAACCCAGGTTTCGCTCTAAAGCTTCTTGGCCGGCTTGGCGGCGGATTTTTTGACTTTCGGATTGGCTGCCTTGGTTGCTGGCTTAGCCTCGGCGGTGGACACCGGCGGCTTGGCAGCTTTCGAGGCAAATTTTTCCGCAGGCGCGGGCTTGGATTTGGACCTGGGTTCGACCTTGGACTTAGGAGCCGAGGCAGGCTTCTTCCCTTTTTCAGCCTTGGGTGTAACTTCAGGCTCGGGCGCAGTTTCCTGTTCAGACGCAGCTTCAGGTTCGGGAGCAGTTTCCGGTTCGGGAGCAGCTTCAGGTTCGGGAGCAGCTTCAGGTTCGCGCGCGGCCGGGGCAACGGCCAGATTCTCTGTCTCTGCCTCCGCAGGCGCGGCAGCGGGCTGCTGAGCCGGCTTGGAGGGCTTGGACCGGGACGGCCGCTTGGGGGCGGGCTTCGGCTGCGCCGCTTCTGGAACCGGTTCGGGACGCACGTCCTCTTCCTCGTCCTCGTCTTCGGCAGCGGTGGTTCCCAGTTCCTCAGCGAGGCCGGCATCCAGACCGGCCTTGGGAAGGCTCAGGCCCAGATCGAGATCATCGTCATCTCCGCCGATGTCATCCAGATCTTCCTCCTCCAGAGATTCTTCAGAATCCTCCTCCTCGTCGTAGGAGTCCTCCTTGATCCTGGCCTCGGCGCCGCGCTTGGCGCGCGGGCGCTTGATGACCTCCTTCGGAGGCGGAGCGGGCGGCGAATAGGGTTCGAGGAAGGCACGGAGTTCTTCCGGCGTGCTCAGTTTGCCGTCGAGCAATTCGAGGAAGATGGCCTGCACAATCTCGCCGTAAGCGGGCAACTCGGGGGTGATGCGCATCTCCTGCATCAGGACGTGGGGAATGCGCTGGCGATTTTTTGGCCAGACCTCGAGGAAGAGGTTAAAGCGTTCCCTGACAGCCTCATCCGTGCTGGTAAATCCAAGCCAGAGAACCGCTTCCGGATCATAGCCAGTAAACAGCTTGTAGCTTGCCGAGGGGGTGGCGTTTTCCTCGGAAAGCAGCGCCTGGGAAAATTCGGCGGCCAACGCATCCAGGCTGTTCCACTCCTCGACAAAGCCTGGGCGCAGCATCAGCTTCTTGAGCGCGGCCAGATCCCTGGCAGAGAGCTTGGCGGTAAGCAAACGCATCTGCGCCGCCGACGTATCGGCATGAACGCCCTCGACGAGCAGTTGGGCGGCCAGATTATGCAGGGCCGTCAGCCTTTCCTCGTCGGCCTTGGCGACCGTCCAGGCCGGGAACAGAGACTTCATCCAGCCCTCGGCTTCAAGGGCGCGCAAAATCTTCAGTCCCTCTTCCTCGTGGCCAATCTGCTCCAGCTCCTGGCTGCGAGCCTGGGCGGAGAGGTGCTCGATGACGCCCTCTTCCCTGGCGTTCTCAAAACGGGTGCGCGTCTTGGGCTCCATCTCCCAGCCCAGCCGCGCCATGTAGCGAGTGGCGCGAATCAGCAGGGAGGGTTCTTCAAGAAAACCGTAATTCGAGACCAGACGCAGCGTCTGCGACTCGATGTCCGCGGCGCCATTCATGGGGTCCATCAGCAGGCCGAAGGAGCCCTCGTTGAGCGAGATGGCCATGGCGTTGACGGTAAAGTCGCGGCGGTGAAGGTCATCTTGAATGGAGGCGGAGTGATAAACGGGCTTTCCAGGCTTGGGATACTCGGCACGGTGAGCGCTGACGACATCGACGCGAACGGTGCCGGGAAAACATAGGTAAAGGGAACGAGAGGCTTCGTCTTCGCCCCACACCTTGCCGCCGAGTTTTTCGATTATTTTCTTGAGTTTGAGTGCATTTCCATGCACCGCGACCTCGAGATCGCGAACGGCGCTGCCACTGGTCAGCTCACGCACTGCGTCCCCGGTGAGAAACAGGATTGTGCCGGCCTCGCTCGCGGCCTCGCGCAACTGACGCAGAGCATTCTGCTGGTCAGCCGACAGCCTGTTTTCCAGAAGATAGATGTAATCGGGCATTGCGTTTCCTGCTTCCGCCTTCTGATTTTCTCATCCAAGTGCCTGATACTGTTGCTTTTACAGTATGATCTGGCAATGGTTGCAAAGCAGTACCTTAACACAACCTGGTCCGCTTGGAAAGACTAACTGAGCTCAAAGACGGTGCAAAACCGCCAGTCGCGAGAGTCTTCACAAAATCTTTTTCCCGAATACCGAGCAGGCCAGCTCCACCGCCAGCTCCGCCGTGCGGTTGTGCTCGTCGATCACCGGATTCACCTCGACTATCTCGAAGCTCAGCAGGCGGCCGTGGTCGGCGATAATCTCCATGGCCAGGTGCGCCTCCCGATAGGTGGCTCCGCCGCGCACCGGCGTCCCCACTCCCGGCGCGTCCTCCGGGTCGATCCAGTCCATGTCCAATGAAACGTGATAGCCCGCGGTCCCGCGCCCGGCCACGCGCAGCGCCTCTTCCATCACCGTTCTCATGCCGCGCTCGTCGATGTCCCGCATGGTGTAAACCTCGGTCACGCCGGCGCGGCGAAGGTTCTCGCGTTCGGCCTCATCAACGTCCCGCACCCCGATCAGCACGGTGTTCTCGGCGGCGATCTTGGGGCATAGCCGAAGATGTTGGCCAGCGGCTCCGGCCCCAGGCCGAGCAGCGCGGCCAGCGGCATACCGTGCACGTTGCCCGAGGGCGAGCTCTCCGGGGTGTTGATGTCGGTGTGGGCGTCGATCCAAAGCACGCCGATCTTCTCTCCCCTGCGGCGGTAAAACTCGGCCACACCGGAGACCGAGCCAGCCGCCAGCGAGTGGTCGCCGCCCAGCACCAGGGGCGTCATTCCCTCCTCCAGCGTCTTGACCACGGCCTCGGCGGTATGCGTGCAGGTTTCGGCAATCTGCTGGAGATAGTGCGCGTTTTCGTTGCCCGCGGCCTGGGTTTCGGCAATCTCGACGCGAATGTTGCCCCCGTCCGTCACTTGGTGGCCCAATGCCTCCAACCGCGCCTCCAGCCCGGCCACGCGCATCGCCGAGGGCCCCATGTCCACCCCACGGCGGCTGGCGCCCAGGTCAATGGGAACGCCGATCACACGGATGCGGCGGGCAGGCTGCACCTGTACGCGGCGGCGCTGGGGCGAGGCGGCGCGGGGAATTGCAGCGAAATCCGGCATCGGAAGATCTCCTTTGACTACAGCATTATGACGCTGGCGCCTTCCCGAAGTCGCTTTAATCTTGTTGTGGGGTCCGTTGGGACGCTGCGGAGTTAGTTGGGACGCTGCGGAGTCAGTTGGGGCAAAAACTCCGCCTTGCCGCCAACCAGCAGCACAATCCCGATCCGGCCCTCCTGCGGCTCGGCCAGCATGGGCCCGTCCACCCGCACCTGCCGCCCATCGCTGGCAGTGTACTCGACCTTCAGCGGCCCGCTGCCGCGCAACTGGATGCGATAGTGAAGGGCCGCGCCCGCCGCCAGATGGTCAGCCCCAAAGCTGGCGCTGGGATAATCCACTTCGAGCAGTCGAATCACCTCGCCGGTGCGGTTTTCTACTGTCGTTTCAATGTGATAGGAGTGGCATCCCGCCGCCCAAACCAGCACCGGCAGCAGTACCGCAGGCAAAATCCCGCCTGGCGCTCCTGTCCGGCTCCTCATCCGGGCCCTCATCCAGGCCTTCACTTCGGGCTCCCGTCTCCGCCCGCTGTGCTTTCGGCCCGATCTTGAGCCGCCAGTTTCTTTTCCAGCCGGTCCAGCCGCTTCAGCAGCTCCGGCAGCCGCTGGAAGATCACCACCGCCCGCAGCCAGAGGCGGTTGTCGAAGCCGGGCGAGCCGGAGATCATCTTGCCGGCGGGAATGTCGTGCGAGACGCCGGTCTGCGCGGTCAGGATTACCCCGTCGCCCAGCGTGCAGTGGCCGGCCACCCCCGCCTGCCCGGCCAGAATGGCGTTGTTGCCCACCACCGAGGAGCCGGCCAGCCCCGACTGCGCGCAGATCAGCGTGTTCTCGCCCACATGCGAGCCGTGGCCCACCTGCACCAGATTGTCCACCTTGCTGCCATCGCCAATCCGGGTTGCGCCCACCGTTGCCCGGTCGATGCAGGCGTTGGCCTGAACGTCCACCCGGTTGCCCAGCCGGACCGGCCCCGACTGCGGAATCTTCTCCCAGTGGCCAAGCTCATTTTTGGCGAATCCGAAACCGTCGGCGCCGATGATGGCGCCATTTTCCAGCGTCACGTGGTCGCCCAAAATGCAGTTTTCCCGCACCACGGCATGAGCGTGGGCAAAAAAGTGGCTGCCCGCCTCGACGCCGGGGTAGAGCACCACGTGGGCGAGCAGCGTGGCGTGGCTACCCAGACGAACCCGCGGGCCCACCACAACATAAGCCCCGATGTGCGCGCCCTCGCCGATCTCGGCCGTCGGGTCGATGACCGCCGTCGGATGGATTCCAGGGGCGTAAGAGGGCGGCTGATAAAAGAGGCCCAGGGCGCGGGAAAAGCCGAGGTAAGGGTTCTTCAGGCGCAAAGTCGCCGCGGCAATCTCCGGGAAATCCGGCTCAACCAGCACGGCGGCGGCCTGGGTCTGGCGCGCCAGGTGGGCGTACTTGGGATTGGCCACGAAGGTCACCTCCGTCGGGCCTGCTTCTTCAATCCCTTTTACGCCAGTAACTTCCAGCTCCGCGTCGCCGCGCAACTCCGCGCCCAGCTTCGATGCCAACTCGCCTAGTTTCATCGCAAGAATTGTACCGGAATGGAAACGGGAGGGGCTGCGCAAACTGCCAGAAGGCGCAAATCCTGCTCACTTACAGTCCATTCGGCTCTGGCGGAAACAGATCCGGCTGCCCGGCTGCCCGGCCGGCGGCCTCGCTCCGCTTGCGTCCTGTAGCCCCGATCCGGCTCACCACTTCCAGAGTTTGAATGGCCTGCCGCGGCACGTAGATTCGCTGCGTGTTCGAGCGCGTGTCTGGAGGGGTCACGAGCAACCCCGCGCCCTCGATCAGTGAACGGTCGTTGGCCGCCAGACCCTCCAGTTCCTCGCCATCGGTCAGGGTCATGCGCAGCCACAGGCCGGGGGTCCGCGGGCGGATGGAAAACCGCTTGTGCAACAACCGCTCGGGATTGGCCGAGTCGCCGGCCGGCAGGTCGCGCACAAAGCAGACCCACTTGACCTGCTCCCAGCCGATGTGCAGCACCTTGCCTCCGATGTCCAGAATCTCCAGCTCCGCCGCGCCGGGATTCGTCCCATTCTGGCCCAGGCTGGCGCCCGCGTAGCCCGCGCACCAGTCGCGGGAGAACTTGCGCACGATCACCGGTTTGCGCGTTGTGGTCATCGCTTGGATTGTCGCACGGAAGAGGGCCTCCGCGCGGACAGGCCTTCGCCGCTCAGCCAGGGTTGGCTCCCTGGCCTGGATCGTACTACCATGAGTGCTGCAACCAGAGCTAGCAACGTGCGTCAGGGAGAGGCCAGAGTGCTTTCCGCAGAACAGATCGTCAACCTGCAGGATCAGGAGACCCGCACAGGCCACCAGCCGGCGGCAGAGGCCCCCGCAGAGGCCCCCAGAGTGAAACTGGAGTCAGCACAGAAGCCGAAACCGGAGCTTGACTCGGATTGGCTGGAGCTGGTCAGCCGACAGCATGGCGCCAACTTCGAACTCTGGCACATCGAGGACGAGGCCCGCGCTCCGGGCGCAACCGATACGGAACTGGCTGCGGTAAAGCGGCGCGTGGACCAGACCAACCAGCGGCGCAACGACCTGGTTGAGGCTCTGGACCGCGCCTTGCTCGCCTGGCTGGTGCCACAGGGGCTGCCCAACCCGGCCGCAGCTTTGAACTCCGAGTCGCCGGGGCTGATGATCGACCGGCTCTCGATTCTGGCGCTGAAGATCTATCACACGCGCGAGGAGGCCGGGCGCGCCGATGCCCCGGATGGCCACTCCGCACGGAATCTTGCCCGGCTGGCCATTCTTGTGGAGCAACGCGCCGATCTGGCCGCCTGCCTGGACGCATTGTGGCGCGAAACCCTGGCCGGAACGCGGCGCTTCAAGCTCTATCGCCAACTGAAGATGTACAACGACCCCTCGCTCAATCCGGCCATCTACCGCACCGCGGCCCAGGCAAAATGATCCGGCCGATCGTGCGCACTTTGCGGTTTGGCTTGACGCGGGGCGGGGTTGTGCGTATAAAGAGGGCCTAAGCGGCACAAACCCCAGGCGCGGGTTTTCTTCCGGCAGCAGTATGGCTCGACTGTCGGCGGCAATCTGGATCGACCGCGCTTGAAAGCAAGCTGGCTCCCGCCAAACTGTTGATATAAGAGGCCCGATCCGTGGTATATGATCGCAAAAAGGAAACTTCTTCGTCAGGCAAATCAGGCGGCAACTCCGCGCCGGGCGCGGGACTGGCCTTCCAGCACTACCAGGCCGCCGTACAACTGCTTCAGCAAGGCAAGTGCGATAAAGCGCTCGCCGCCTTCGAGAAGCTGCTGCCCGCCGCGCCAGCCGAGTTGCTGGAACGCTGCAAGATGTACATCAGCACCTGCCAGCGGCAACTGGAAAGCCACAATCTAACGTTTCTGACTCCCGAGGAGCACTTCGACTACGCCATCTCGCAGTTGAACACCGGTTACTACGAGGAGGCGCGCGAACAGTTCACCAGCATCCTGGCCGCCCATCCAGGGGCCGATTACGCCTTTTATGGGCTGGCGCTGCTGGACGCAATGACCGGACACGCCCAGGAGTGCCTGCGGAACCTGGCCCAGGCCATTGAACTGAATCCCAAAAGCCGGTTGCAGGCCCGCGTCGACAACGACTTCCAGAGCATGGCGGACGACCCCCGGTTTACCGAGTTGCTCTACCCCGAGGTTCCCTAGCCCTCAAGTGACCTCCGCGAAGACCTCGTCATCGAGCAGGGAGTCGCAGTTTTCGCAGCCGGCTGCGGAGACCGCGCAGATGCGCCCTCTGCGCGTAGTGGCCATCGGCGGCGGAACGGGCCTGTCGACGCTGCTGCGCGGGCTGCGGAGCCACGTGGGGGCTTCCAACCAGACCGCCAGCCCGGAAGCGGGCCTGATCGCCGACCTGGCCGCCGTGGTTACCGTCACTGACGACGGTGGCTCCTCAGGCCGCCTGCGCAGAGACTTCAATATGCTGCCCCCCGGCGACCTGCGCAACTGCATGGTGGCGCTCAGCGCGGAGGAGGACCTGCTGGCCCGGCTCTTCGCCCATCGCTTTCGCAGGGGCCTCTCACTGAAAGGGCACAACTTCGGCAATCTTTTTGTGGCCGCGCTCACCGAAATCACCGGCGACTTCGGCCAGGCCATCCAACTGGCCTCGAAGATTCTAGCCACGCGGGGGCGCATCTACCCGGTGACCACGGCCAACGCCACGCTGGTGGCGCGCATGGACGACGGCTCGCTAGTGCGCGGCGAGACCAAAATCACCGCCAGCCGCAAGCGCATCGCGAAGCTGATGCTCGACCCTCCGGACGCGGCTCCCTTGCCGGAGACGCTGGAGGCCATTGAGCGCGCCGACCTGATTACCGTTGGGCCCGGTTCGCTCTACACCTCGCTGATTACCAACCTTTTAGTACGGGGTCTGCCGGCGGCGCTGGCGAGCGCCCCGGGAGTGCGGGTCTACATCTGCAACCTGATGACCCAGGCCAATGAAAGTTTGGGCCTGACCGCCTCCCAGCACATTGAACGGATTTATGAGCACACCCGCGCGCCCATCTTCGACTACGCGCTGATCAACACCGCAGCCTTTTCGCCTGAGACGCTGGCCCGCTACGCCGCCGAGGGAGCCTCGCCCATTGTCGCCGACCTCGACCGCATCGAGGCGCTGGGGGTGCGCGCCATTGCCGGCAACTTCGCCAGCGAGGAAAGCGTTGTCCGTCACGACGCCGGCCGCGTCACCGGCGCTCTATTGGCGCTGGGAACCGTGGCGCGGACCGGACGGTTATAGCAGTTCTCCAGTTGCTATAGAGGGAAACCGCTACCGCTGAGTGGCTTTTTCCTGCCGGGGTTCCCGGCGACAGGTCTTCGTCGCTGGGGTGGAAGTAAAAGCCGCCTTCCACGCCACCAGTAACGTTATGTGAACTGGAGAACCGCTCTAGAATCCGCTGGCCACCAGCCAGGCCTCGGTTAACTCCAACTGCGGCTTCTTCTGGGCCAGCAGTTGGGCGTGAGCCAGCTTCACCAGCACATCGGCCTCGACGTTCACCGGAGCGCCCGGTGAGAGCGTGTGCAGATTGGTGCGCCAATAGGTCAAGGGCAGAATCGCAATGGTGATGGTCTCGCCATCGAACTCCGCGATGGTCAGGCTGATGCCCTCGATGGCCACCGAACCTTTGTGCACCATCCAGGGATGCACCTTCTCGGGAACCTTGACCTTGAGGGTCCAGTCGGTGGTCTCCTTGTTGAACTGCGGGCTCGATTCGGGGATGACCGGCTCAAGCGCCGCCAGCGTGCCCGTGCCATCGACGTGCCCCTGCACAATGTGGCCGCCCAGCGGACTGCCGGCGGCGGTGGGCAGCTCCAGATTGACCTCGGCGCCGGGGACGAGCGCGCCCAGCGAGGTGCAGTCCAGGGTCTCCTGCGCCAAGTCGGCGTGGAAGTAGGTTGGGTTCACATCCAAAGCGGTCAGGCAGACGCCAGAGACGCCCAGCGAGTCGCCCTCCCGCAGCCGCCCTGCCAGCCCTGGAGCCTCGATGGTGATCCGCCGCACCCCGCCCGAACTCTTCAGCCCGATCAGTGTGCCGGTCTGTTCGATGATGCCGGTAAACATAGTTTTATTCTAAGGGATCAGGGAACAGGGGTCAGGGATCAGGGGTCAGTCAAGTAGCAAGTTGCCGTCTGTTCCTGGCCGGAGAGCCGCCGGGCAGTCCCGCCGCACGGAGAGCCAGCAGCCTTCTCCATGCAGGCAGTGTCGGGACTCACGCGGGCAGTCTCCGCTTTCATGCAAGCAGCCCCCGCACCTTGCCCGGCGCTGCTCGTGCGCCGGGGGCTGACAGAGCGATTCTTCTCAGAGAGCCCTTCCCTACCGGTAAACCAGCGGAATGAAGTTCTGCTCGTGGATGGGCGGGCGCATGTACTTCGTCTTGTCCAGCGGGGGCAGAACCAGCGGCTCAGGGGTCAGATCGCGGTAATCAAACTTTGACAGCAGGTGCCGGATGACGTTCAGCCGGGCGCATTTCTTATTCTCGGCATTCACGACAAACCACGGAGACTGCTTGCTGTCGGTGACGGCGAACATCTCGTCCTTGGCGCGTGAGTACTCGGCCCAGTGCTTGCGCGACTCCAGGTCCATCGGGCTCAGCTTCCAGCGTTTGGTGGGGTTCTTCATGCGGTCCTGAAAGCGCCGCTCCTGCTCCTCGTCGCTGACCGAGAACCAGTACTTGATGAGGCGAATCCCGGAGCGCTGCAACATGCGCTCGAACTCCGGGCAGCTCTGCATGAACTCCAGGTACTGCGCCTCGGTGCAGAAGTTCATCACGTGCTCGACGCCCGCCCGGTTGTACCAACTGCGATCGAAGAGCACCATTTCGCCGGCCGCGGGCAGGTGGGCGACATAGCGCTGAAAGTACCATTGCGTTTGTTCGCGCTCGGTGGGCGTGGTGAGCGCCACCACCCGGCAGACGCGCGGATTGAGCGTTTCGGTGACGCGCTTGATGGCGCCGCCCTTGCCGGCCGCGTCACGGCCTTCAAACAGCACCACCACCCGCAGCTTCTCCTGGCAAATCCATTCCTGCAGCTTGACCAGCTCGACCTGCAGGCGGCGCAGTTCGCGCTCATAGTCGCAATCTTTTCCCAGCCGCAGAAACTGTGCAGCGGCCGGCGCCAGTTCCGGCGCCAACAGCTCCTCGCCCGGCTTGTCGGCGACCAGGAGCGATCCATTCCGCCCCGTCTCCGGCTCTTCTTTCCTCTGCTTGTCCTTCATCCGACCTCCTCCATGTCCGCAGCCCTGGTACAAGTCCACCGCCAAGGTTCAAGTCCGCGGCCCAGATTCATGTCCGTCGCCCGGCTTCAAGTTCACAGCCCAGGTCCCGCGCAGGGGTACGTTCGCATTCCCGGCTGGCTGCTTGTACATTCCGGCCGGCTTAGCACAGAGCCGTACTCCGACGCTCTTCCTATCGGCGCTTTTTGCCGTCGCGACAACAATAATTCCCAGATTCGCGGGCAAGAATTCCTTTTGCGCGAACGAATGCGGCCGATTTTTCCGTTTTTTTCCGTTGCAGGACGGCGGCGCGCTACCGCACCTTCCACTTGGTCGAGAGCGCGGCCAGCTTTTCTTCCATCGTAGGCTGCGGCCTGGGGGTTGACTTTTCGGACCTCGCCGCTGGCTTTTCGGACCTTGCCGCGGCTTGGGCGGATTTTGCGGCGGAATGCGCCGCGGGCCCTGCGGGCTGTGCCGTGGGACGGGCAGCGGGCGCGGTCAACTGCTTGATGGAGAGCGCAATGCGTTTGGCCTTCAGGTCCACGCCGAGCACCTTCACCTTGACGATCTGGCCGGTTTTTACCGCCTCCGACGGCTCCTGGATGAAGCGGTTGGAAAGTTCGCTGATGTGCACCAGGCCGTCCTGGTGGACGCCAATATCGACGAAGGCGCCGAATTTGGTCACATTCGTCACCACGCCCTCCAGCACCATGCCGGGCACAACGTCGGCGATCTCGCGCACGCCTTCGTCAAAGCTGGGGGCGACGAATTTGTCGCGCGGGTCGCGGCCCGGACGGCGCAACTCGGCCAGAATATCGTCCACCGTGAACGAGCCGGCCGCAAGCTGGCTGCGATCAACCTTCTCCAGAAGCTGTGGCTCCTGGATAATCTGCCGCACGGAGGTCTTCAGCGAGACGGCAATCTGCTCGACCACCGGGTAGGACTCGGGATGAACGGCGGTCATGTCCAGCGGGTTGTCGCCGTTGCGAATGCGCAAGAAACCGGCCGCCTGCTCGAAGGTCTTCGGCCCAATGCCCGGAACTTCGAGAACTTGATTACGCGAGCGGAAGCTCCCCTTCTCGTTGCGAAAGCTGACGATGTTCAGCGCGGTGCGCTCGGTGATGCCGGCCACAAAGCGCAGCAGCGTCCAGGAAGAGGTGTTCAGATCGACGCCGACCTTGTTGACGCAGCTCTCGATCACGGTTTCGAGCGACTCCTGAAGCTGGCGCTGGTCGACATCGTGCTGGTACTGGCCGACGCCGATCGACTTGGGATCGACCTTCACGAGTTCTGACAGCGGGTCTTGCAGGCGGCGGGCGATCGAGATCGCGCCGCGCACCGTCAGGTCGAGGTCGGGAAACTCCTGCCGGGCGACGGCCGAGGCCGAGTAAACGCTGGCGCCGGCTTCGCTGACCGTCACGGAGAAGATTTTGTCGATCTTTTTATCGCGCAGGAATTCGCGCACAAACGCATCGGTCTCCCGCGACGCGGTCCCGTTGCCGATGGCGATGGCGCGGACGTTGTGCTGGCGCAAGAGGGCTTCGAGCTTGGGCGTGGCTTCGCTGTTGCCGTGCTTTGAGGTGTGGAGATAGAAGACATCGTGGGCCAGCAGTTTGCCGGTCTCATCGACCACGGCCACCTTGCAGCCGGTGCGCAGGCCGGGATCAATGCCCAGCACGGAGATCGGCCCGGCGGGCGGCGCCAGCAGCAGGTTGTAGAGGTTGTCGCGGAAGACGCGAATAGCCTCGGTGTCGGAGCGGCGCTTCAACTCCAGGCGAATCTCGCCTTGAATCGAGGAATTCAAGAGGCGCTTCCACGCGTCGTCGATGGCCAGCTCCAGTTGCGGGGTCCAGTCGCCGGGCTGGCGCTGAATGTGCCTCTGAATAAGGGCAATGGCCCGCTCCGGGGCGACTTCGATCAGGAAGTAGAGCACGTTCTCGCCTTCGCCGCGCCGAATAGCGAGCATACGGTGCGAGGGAATGGTCTTCACCGGCTCCGAATACTCGTAGTACATCTTGAACTTTTCCTGCTCATCAACGGCGTCGGTGGCCTTTTTGCTCACCACAATGCCCTCATCGAAGACAAGAGCGCGGAGCGCTTTGCGCAGATCGGCCTCCTCGCTGATCCACTCGGCGACAATGTGCCGCGCGCCCTCCAGAGCCTCGTCCACGGTGGCCACGCCCAGCTCGGCATTCAC